>NZ_JAUYVX010000006.1:0-215320 GCF_030688925.1 Oceanobacter sp. 3_MG-2023 | reverse complement strand
AACAGGAAAAAGACATACTAAAAAAGGCTACCGCTCTCTTGATGTCGGACGAGATGAATCGTACGCGCTGATAGACCCGTTGAGTGAGCGAATGTCTGTTGAAATGGTCTAACGACGGCATTTCGCCCGTTGCTGCTGAGGAAAACTTTAAAATACTGTCCGGGATTAGTTACCACTACAGAACGTACTGGAATGAAAATAAGCTGGGAGGCTAGAAAGCACAAGGGCTGCTAGATTTCTCTAGCAGCCCTTGGAATAATATGTGGTGCCCGGAGGCGGAATCGAACCACCGACACGGGGATTTTCAAGCCTTAAAATACCGTCTTGTTCCTGCACATACCGCATTTTTACTGGCCTTGTGGCTTGTTACTGCCAATAGTATTTGGAAAAAGTGGCCCTGAAGTGGCCCCGTTTTGAACCCAGTGCACCCAAGCTTCCAGCGCGGCCAAACGCCGATCAAATCGCCACAGCACCACGACCAACGCCCATACCCCCAGATCACCCCCAGCGGCCAGCACTTGATAAAGCTGTTCGTTCATCATACCGCCTCAATTACCAAATCTGCCGCCGTAATAATTGCCGCTACTGCTTCAGGTGGGAGATTTACACCGACCACCGCAAGCCCGAGAGTCACAACCCCAGCTATCAGAGGCTTACGCCCGATTTTCTTTACTCGATCCCACATTAGGCTAAAACCTCATCAATTCCCAAATACTGATAACCCACCCGCGACCACGTAGCCACATGCGTTCCTTTTCGTACATCTACGTGAATCATGTTTCCTGGCTTTGTATCTGTATAAATACCAATGCCAGTAAAGCCCACGTCCTTGGCGATCTGATACGCCCGTGCCCGATCCTCTGCCGCTTCCATGCCTTCCGGGAAAACGTCAATTGCTCGACTTTCTCCCCACATGTCAACGTTGTGCTGTGATTCGTCACCAGTTCCATTAAACCGAACAATTGCCCCGGTTGCTGGTGACACCCGAACCGGTGCCCCCCAACGGTTCCGGAACTCATCAAGTTTAAATAATAAGTCGTTACTCAATAAAGGATAAAAACCATAAAATTCTGACTCATTAAAATAATTCAAATTTGGTTTTGATGATCTTTTAAGCATATAAATACCAAAAATAATAGCGGATAGGTAAAGCGCTTTTTTCATTCCTTTAAAAGCCAAACTTCAACATCATCTATATAACCATCATTTGACGTACCAAACCGCCTTATTGATTCTATATAAACTCTTATTGTTCTGGTTTGTGAAGGCACCCTAAAACGCTCCTTTACTTGGCTTTCATACAGTCTTATATACTGTATTTCTCCTACGCCCTGACCAATAACTTCCATTCCTTCATTAAGAAAATCAACAGAGGCTCTTGCTCCGTCAACAGTTGGCCCCGAGCAATTACACCAATAAGATATTTCGACTTCTACTAATTCACTATCAATGCATAAGTTATGATACGTATTTGTTTTTATATCCTGACCAAGTCTTGAATATCCCGTGGTTCCCGCGTAAAAATAAAAATTACTTCCTTCCCTTAACTCCCATGTGTCATCTACTTTGTAATCACCATCGTATACCGTCCACCCCTCAATTGTTCCAAGCTCAGCACCGGGGTTAATTAAATTCATCTTATACGGATACGCATAAAAAAACTGTTCAGCAGTTGCAGCACCAATTTTTGGATAATAAAAGGCCATTAGAAATTCAACTCTATTTTATTAGGTTTCAATGTCTATTCCCCCAGCGCCAAATAACTAAATTCTGTGTTCCCATCGATCCCATTTTCTCGATCAATTGTAAATCCATTTTTGTCGAAGCTGGCCACACTCAGAGCATACCCTGATCCTCCATTTACTCTCTGAATTTGTACAGATTTACATGTTGTCAAATATGGTTCTTCAAACACAAAAACTTCCGCTCCATCCATGGTGGAAACTTCATTTCCAAATCTAAGCCCAATAGCAGATGCTGCTATAGCAGGGCTTTCAAGGTCATTAAGATTATTACCTGGCTGCATAGCGCCATTAGCTTTAATCTTTGCTTCTTCTGCCGCCGCAGGCGCGTCTTTAATATCATCCGGCAATTGATTATATATATCTTCCGCAGTAATTCTCTGAATATACATCAGTTCAGATACTCCATAACTTCAATCAATATCTCGGAATCCCCAAACGCCCACAGCTCACCGCTGGCCGGGTGATCTAATACACCATCAACGGTAAAACGATTACCCCCCTGACTGGTAGCTACTTGGATAGCCCCAGACGTTGAAACGATTGCCGTTCGCCGATTTTCCACAAGCCCCGACAGAATCATTACTCCCTCTGCCGAGGCGGCATAGGTGTTTATCTCACAACTGCCCGCCGCCGCTGCTAATCCTTTCGCCATCTCTGCCACGTTGGCAACATCGACAGCGCTTGCCGCGCTTGAAACGTCGCCTTCATTGGACGCCACCAAAATCAGTTCAATATGGTTTTCAGAGCCTGACAAGTCGGTCAGAGTTAGCACGCCGGACACTTTCTCAAACAGAAAGTTATCACCTTGTGCGGCTTCAACTCGTTCGTTTTTATCCGTTTCCATCAAAAAGCCGGACGTTGAACGCCGAACAATGACGCGCTTAATATCACCGCGCACCTGGATCGACCCATTAGCGGAAAGTTTTACCGTTCTGTTAAGCACGACGCACCCCCATAACCAACAGGCCCAAAACCGCGACACCGGCCACCCATTTAACCGCCGTCATAGCGTCCGCCGCCGTCTCTTTTCCTGCTGATTTGTAAATCTCATCTACCCGGTTGTTGTTTTCTGATATCGCCGCGAATGACTCAGCCCGCGCCGCTGCTGATTCGCTCAGCGCTGCATCAAATGCCCCGGCTGTAAAACCGAAGGCGTCCTTTGTCGCGGAATCAACAGCTGCAAACGCTTGATCTGTAACCCCGTGCCCATAATCAAATGCCATGCTTGACGCTTCACCAGCCATCTCTAACGACTGTGCCCCAAAATCAAACGCATCTGAGATAGCCCCGCCATCCAGTACAGTTACGGTATTGCCTTCGCCCATCACCGCCTGACCCATATTACCGGCCGCATTTTGCGCCCGGTTGTCATATGCGTTTGATGTGCTTTTTGATGAATTACCGCCGCCAAACAGTCCCATTACTTACGCCCCCGCAGCAATAACCAAACACCAACAGCCAGCCCCACAACCACAACAGGCGCTGAAATACCGGAACCGCCTGCACCTGTATTTACTGTTGTATTTCCGAAGGAAGGCCCCGACGATCCGAACGAGTCATTGCCCCCGGCTGCGCTTGAACTGGATAGGTCATAACCGGAACCATCACCGCTGAACGCACCCGCCATTCCTATACTCATTTAATTCCCCGCTTTAGCAGATATACACCAGCACCAGCCAGCACCGCCGCGCCCGCTATTTTCAGGCCACCATTACCGGCCTGATCCACACCATTACCGGCTAACTTTACGCCGAGTCCAAGCGCTAACACTCCGATCACCAACGGCATTACTTCATAACCTTCATCAGAATTCCGGCCACGCCAACCAGCACCCCGGCTGCTTGCCAATTGAACCCGCTGCCCGTTGTTGCTGTGCCCTGGCCTTGCTGTTCTGTACTTTGAGCACGCGGAACAGCCGCGACTGTTTGCGCGGTTGTTTCTTCAGTAGTCAGCCAAGTTTCTTTCATGTCCTCCCACTGACCGGACACGTAATCAGACCCGGTATCCTTCACTTCTGCCCACGCATTTTCTGCTTGTGCTCCAATCGAGTCGAACCAATCCATAAACCCCCCAAAGGGCGTAGCGCCCTTTGTTGTTACTCGTTTCGCCAATCACGCGGTTGAATTTGTTCCAGCTGCTCTACCAGAACCTCAATGTTTTGAGCGCCGCCATCACCGACGGTTAAACGAAAATTGAGATTTTGAAAACTGGTGGCCATGGCATCAACAACCGGAAAGTCACGCTTCACAGCATTCAGCACAAAATAACCGGACAAATCGCCTTTACCGGCACGCTTCAAAAGCATGTCATTACGCGCCTTTGTCAGCTTAAACACCGAGCGCATGTCCTGAATAATTTCCAGCTTGTCCACGTATGAGGATTTAAAGAACATCCGCATGATACGAGGCCCTTTAACCAGGCTGGTAAAGTCAACTTCACCAGCCGCCGCCACTGGAATCGTGTATTTGACGAAGCGACGGACAAGGCTTCGGACGCCATTATGTGCGGCCACATTGGCGAACGCTTTCAACGTTGGGCTTGTTGCATCACTGGCCAATTTGACTTCAAGAACGACGTTATCACCCGAACCGGTAACCAATCCCGTCATTAACTGAGAATCCAGCATATTGGCCTGCACCATGGCCAACGGAATGGAAATAAAACCGGTTTCACTGGCTACCGCATCATGTGCATCCAGCATGTCCAATTCAGCCTTGGACAATCGGAAAAGCTCGATTGCATTCAAAGTCAGGCGCACATACTCGACTTTATTGGGCACGCTTGTTTCAAGGTAAATTTCGTCATAACGGACGCCGTTTGCCAATACAAGGTTGGCCACTTCGCCAGCACCAACCGCCGTAAACGAGTCCAGCTCAATATAGCGCTGCATTAAAAAATACCTTTCTTTTCAGTAATACCGCTCACCGCGTCAATATTATTTGCCGCCCAGATTGCCGCCAACGCCACAGCGCCGGAGATAACCACAACACGCATTGTTGTCTTGTTCATACATACCCCATCAATTAAAAAAATCGGCTACTTCCGTATGGTTTCACCGCATCACCCACCAAAGGAGCCGCAAATAAACCGCACAGACAGCCCCCAGCGCTACAAAAACGCCGTTTGTACGTATGTACGGCAAAAGCATCAATCAGCATTAACAGGCACAAAAAAAGCGCCTCATGGCGCTTTAATTTCCGTACAGGTTGGCATCATTTCTGTACGACCTGGTATTGATCACGTCCCATATACTTGATGTGGTCAAAATGAGGGTTAGGACGCAGGCCCGCTATTTTAGCGGCATCAATTCCAGTCTCTTTGGCCATGTAATCATGATCAGCCGGACGTTCAAGATACCCAATAAACATACGGTTTTTTTGGCGCATCAGCGTCTTGTCAATTTCTGTCGGTGACTGTGCACCGGCAAACACCCGGCCCTCATACTTACGAACACGGGTCAATATCTGGTGCCACCCTGGCGGAGCCTTTGAAACCGTTGTTACCCCTGCCAGCTCATCAACAATGATGGCGCAAGGTCTTCGACAATCTGCCAACGCGAACACTAACCGGCACCACCAATCAAAATCAGCCGCGCCATTGCCCTGGTATGTCAGCCTTGCTGCGCCGGACTCCCGCGCCAATTGGTAAAACTCCCGCCTATCCGTTGTACATCGAAAGCCTTCCCCTTCACTGAAAGCGCCTTCAGGATCAAAAGCAAGTACCCGGTCATACTTTGCCGTATCTTGCTTGATGTTGTGAGTCTTGCCACTGCCAGAGCTGCCGAAATAGGCCCTAATGTCCTTTTCTGCACTTTCGTTTATGCGCGGATTACTCACCCTTCACCCCTTCATCATTTGCTGCTACCTGGCTGTTCATGTTCTGCATTTTTGTCAGCACCATTCGCGGCCCCAGAATACTTACCGCAATCATCCCCAGATTGCCCACAGGCCCAAGCTGATCAAAGTCTGGCATGTAGTGGTGAACCACCTGTGCCATTGCGACAGACAGCCGTTCGTTATCTTCAGGTGGCAATACCCAATGGTCGCCATGGCGCCGCGCTGCCGCCTTAAATCCTATGTCTGAGAATACTTTTATATTCTCTGCAATCACTGGATCATAGGGGAAGACTATGCCGCCGTTTGCTTCCAGTTCGGCCACGGCTGAAGCCGTGGCCGCAACTGCTTCAGACGTTGCCCCTAATTCTGACTCTATCCTGTCCAACTCTGCCGTGTCGCCAATACTCCAATATTCAACCGCTACCATTTCAACCAATCCCCCTTATTATTCATTCCTTCGCTTTCTGCTGTATGGATATACAGCCTTTCTGCCTCAGGTTCAACAATGGCAGGGGCTTTCAGTGCCTCTCGTTCGTACTGGTTCCGCTCAATATAGGCCCGATATTTGGCCCCACGGGCATTAATCGGCCCACATCGAGGGCATGAGATAAACGGGTCAAGCCGTGCATTCAACTTGACGTTTGCAACCCCTTCACAAAATGGGCATTTGATGTGCTTGTCATTCACTTGCCAGACCTCCCAACATGGTTCCCACCGCCTCAACCAACGAATCCAGAACCGTCAACGATTCAGACGCCGCCTGTTCTGCTAAACCCGCTTTTTTTATCAGGCTGGCCCTGGCCACTTCGCTTTGTAAATCGCGCAGCCGCTGCACGCCATCCCGCGCTTCTTCAACAAGGCTTTCAATCTCAAACTTCAAATCTTCATTCATCACATACACCATTCAATATTTTCGTCATTAACCCATTCAGGTACACCACCGCGCTGAATTGCCTGCCAGTATTCATCACAGCACCCCTTGGCTCTGTTCATTCGCCCCAGCCACACCCGCCGCCGGTATTCCCGCGCATAGGCCCCGGCTGACTCTTGGTTTTCTTCCCAGTAAACGCCGCGCTCTTTAACCGGCAACCAATGAGCAAACCGGCTGTTGCTGGCTTTGTCTTTTGCCCAGTTCATAAAGGCCCGAAACGAATTAACACCACACATCACCAACTGGTGCTTGCTTGGTCTTACTGGCAATCTCTTTTCGTCGTTCAGTTCAGCCCGAACCTTTTCCAGCGCCTTGCCGATTTTCTGTCGCCGCTTTTTATCGATCACGGGCGTCTCTTCGAGTAATTCCTTCAGCCGCTCACGCTTGCGCAGTTTTGGCCCGTACTCAAACAGAAAGAAATCATGAACTTCCGTAATCAATGAACCCATCAGCCCGGCCGCATAGGTTCCGACCACCTCCCAACCCGGAGCGCGGGCACCGCGACTTATTCCGTATCGGTTCCCCTTAACTTCGCCTTGGTCTTCCTTACTGCCCTTGGTCATGTACCCGGCCGCCTTGGCCATGTAGGCACCGGCTTTTTCCGGCTCTTTGATCTTTTCCAAATGAGCGAATCCTTGACCCCATAGCCGCTCTAACCGCCTGGCCCAGGCTTGAAAGTCTCGATAGGGCACACGCCAGCGCATCATGATGTGAACGTGCGGATTATCTTCGCCATCTTCGTTCTTGGGGTTTTCGATCACCCAGCAATAATCAAGATCATCGTCACCATGGGGCTGACCCTTGTGCTCTTTGCCTTCAAGGGTTTCAGTCCAGCCGCGCTTATAGGCTTTGGTGACCGCGTCCCAGAATCTGGACACCTGACTTTGAATGGTCGCGCCGTTGGCCACACGCTCCCGCGCTTCTTCGTCCAGTGTCAGAGTCAAAAAGGTGGTATATCCGCCGCTTTTCTTGTGAACGTAGCGGCAGGACTCTGCCAGCTTTGAGGCCCCGGCTAGCGTTAGCATCTGGCTTATCCGCTTTCCGGCTTGTTCTGGTGGTTTACCTGTGGCGGTATCGCAGCGAGTTCTAACCCGGTATTCATCGGCCCATGTCTTGCGTTCAAAAATAACCTTCGTGTTGTGGTCTTTGGCTCGATACCGAATGACTTCCCCGGTATCCAGATCAATCCGACCATCAGGAAAATAAACGCTTGGGTCATCTTCCGATTCTGGCGCTTGTACAGGCATCGACACCGCCCAAGCAGACGGCCGTGAAAGTCCTGTCGGACTTTTGGCCGCCTTGACTAGCCTATAGGCTCTGTCGCTTCGCTCCGCCGCCTTGCTGTCATTCGACACCGAGCCAACCCGCAACCCATCAGCATCATGGGACGCAAAAAAACCGCCACTTGGACGGTTAGAAAGTAAACAGGAATACAGGTGGCTATCTGTCACACCGCAACCCCCGACAGCGCCCGCACTTGATCAAGTTGCCGGGCAGCAGACAACGCCCGTTGAAAAACTCCAAGAACCTCCAGCGTTTTGCCCGCTTTCTTTTCTGTTCGCCGGTACGCCGCAGACTGTTGCCCCAGCTCTTTGGCCAACATCTTTCCTTCAATACATTCGCGTTCAAACTGGCGATAAATCAGGGTTTCAACCAGTTCGATCTGCTCAGTTGTCAGGCTCTGTATCTCAGTCATACATAGCCCCTTGCAACCGTTGCCGTACCGCTGAAAAGTTCTGAAGCGTCAACGGTGGCATTTTTTCGTAATAGGCACTCATCATGCCCAAAACAATCACAGCATCATCAATCCATTTCTGGTCAACACTTATGACGCAATCGAGGAAACCACCGCTACAGGCCCCAATTTCATCAAGCACAGTCTGACGCATACCAGACAAAACCTCGTCCGTGCCTTGCATATCAATCGCATACTGAAACGCAATAATCATGGTCTGGCACATCTGATAACTCAGCACCACGCTGACGCTCTTGCTGTGCATGATCATTCTGCACCCCCGGCAAACACACGGGCCGCTTGAGCTGCCGCAGCGGCTTCAATGCTTTCCGCCATGTTGTTAACAAACACACGCTTGCCGATTTTCTTTACGTGAATGTAATTGTTTTGTGCCCAGCCGCGCACGGTATCGGCGGAAACACCCAACGCCTTGCCGTATTCGTCAAAGGTCATGTAAGGCCGCTGAACTGTCAGATTTACTGTGATTGCTTGTTCCATGTCCGTTCCTTTGGTTTGTGCTGGTTATCTGTTATTTATTGAAATACAAGCAGCATATGTCGATTTAATTGCTGTATTTCGAGTAATTACGACTTTATACGCATGGAATGCTTTTTTAACAATAACTTGTTGTAATACGAATGGTGATATTTATGGAACAAACTGTTTCGGAAAGGGCAGGAAGCCGCCTTAAAAACCTACGGATTGCGCTTGGTTACAGCAAACGCCCAGAATTCGCGCCACTTTTGGGGATCAGCGCCAACCAATTAAGCAACCTCGAAAACCTGAACGGACGATTAAATGAAGATCATTTCAAAGTGATCTCTGAGCGCTGGCCCTGGGCTTTGGGCTACATTGCAAGTGGTGGTGACCTGATCATTCCTGAAGGTGTTGGCGCACCAGCGGCAAACGTTGGCAAGGCTGTTAGCAACCTGGCCGGCACCAGCCACGCGGCACCCGCCAGCATGGACCCGGCCGAACTCATGAAGGCCATGACAACTGACCCAGAAATGAAAGCAGCCTTTCAAAAAATGATGGTCGAAATACTGCAAGCAGGGTTAGGGAATGACAGTAAATAAGCTCGATACAGGGAAGTATCAGGCCCGCTTTCAGTACGAAGGGAAGCGATACAAAAAGAACTTTAGCACCGCCAAAGAGGCTAGGGCATGGGAAGCCCAGACCCTGCAACAGTTAGCCGCCGGTAAATCGCTGACATTCCAGAAAGACATCAGGCCGCTTTCTACGCTGGCTGACCTCTGGTTACAAATTCACGGTTACAGCCTGAAGGACGGCAAGCGCCGACACTCCAAGTTAATCCACATCATCAACTTGATGGGCAACCCACCGGCCCACCGATTCAATGCTTTGACCTTTACTGCCTACCGATCTGCACGACTTGAAGCCGGAATTACTGCCAACAACTGCAACCGCGAACTGACATACCTAAAAGCCATGTTCAATGAACTTGCCAGAGTTGAACAATGGAGAGGTGATAACCCGCTTGCCAAACTTCGCCCGCTGAAGTTTGACGAAAAGGAAATGTATTTCCTGACCCAGGACGAAATATCCGACCTGTTACGCGAATGTGAAGCCAGCAAAAGCGGACATCTTCAGTACGTTGTCAGGCTATGCCTGGCAACCGGTGCACGCTGGAACGAAGCCGCCCAACTGCACCGAAGCAATTTGCAAATTATCGACGACCGCGCCCGGGTGATTTATGAAGGCACAAAGTCTGGCAAGGTTCGCCGGGTACCCATAAGCATTGACCTTGCTAAACAACTGCAGCAACAGGCAAGCAATGGGGTTTATTTTTTCGGGGACTGCACAGGCGCTTTCAGGCGGGCAGTGGAAAGGGCAGAGATTGAATTACCACGGGGACAGCTTACACACGTACTAAGACACACGTTTGCAAGCCATTTTGTGATGAACGGCGGGGACTTGCTTCAGCTGAAAGAGATTTTAGGCCATAGCACCATGACCATGACCCTAAGGTATGCCCACTTGGCCCCGGAGGCGTTGGAACAGGCGATTCAGTTCAATCCGCTCAAACAGCAGGCACAAAAAAGCCCCCAGTAAGGGGGCTTTTCTAAAACATAGTATTAGGCCGCGCGTTTAGCGTCTAGACGTTGATCAACTCTCGTCAGAAGTACCTCAATACGATCAAGAGCGGCCTTTCCTTCTCGGATGAGCTTTCTCAGTCTGGCTTCTTCGTGAGTAGTAAGTTTTTTCATCGGATAGTTCCTCTATTAGTCTAATTGGCACTCTTTTACGTTGGGTAAAAGTACACTACTTTAGATTGGGCACATCTTGCCTAGCTCTGTAGCGGCATCCTTCAGCGCCTTTTCGTCTTTTTTCTCTATGGCAGTAGCCATTCTTTCCATCAAATTTGCGGCTTGCAGGGCATTGTGAGCCAATCGCTCTTCACCATACACACCCATAGATGCGACGTCTTTCAAGATGCCCGCAATAAGCTTTACATTTGTTGCAATCTCTTCATAAGTAGGATCGTCATGCTCCTTAAGCTCCTCGATAGAGAAGCGAGCGGCCTGCTTTACAAAGTGATTTGCCACCCGAATTACTTGAAAGTGTATCTCAACTACTTCATTTCTCGGGTCTTGTGAACTTGGCACCGCATGACTCCTGTCCGAATAAAAGGGGCCAAATTATAAATATGGCTAATTCGGAGTCAAGCGTTTCTGTTAGTTCATAGTAGTGCGTGTTCGTGCCTATTACTAGGAGTGAACCAACTATTTGATATGACATTTTGACGAGCGGTGAATGTGGGATTTTTTCTATGTGGCCCTAAAGTGGCCCTGTCCTGAATTGCAGGCATAAAAAAACAGCCAGTTACTTTCGCAACTGGCTGTTTTTTATGGTGTTTTGTGGTGCCCGGAGGCGGAATCGAACCACCGACACGGGGATTTTCAATCCCCTGCTCTACCGACTGAGCTATCCGGGCAACGTTAACGAAAACTTTGCTGCTACGCTGAGCGTGGCGTGCTGTTCGTTAAGTGGCGCGTATTAAACCGCTCTGTTGATTTTCTGTCAACAGTATTTGGGTGATTATTTTTCAGAATTTTCAGGGACATAGCCATCAGCTTTGTCGAAGTCGGTGCCGGAGAAGAATTTTTCGCGTTGTTCGGTCAGGTATTTACGTGCTTCCTTGTCCATCATGTTGAGGTGTTTTTCGTTGATTAGCCGGGTTTGATGGGCGGTCCATTCTTCCCAGGCCTGGGCGGAGATGTGTTGGAGGATGTGTTCTCCGGCTGGGCCTGGGAGTGGGGCGGTGGCCAGTGCTGGCAGTGTTTGCTGGTATTTGCGGCAGAAGACTGTGCGGCTCATGTGGCGTTCCTGGTGTGGTGAGTCATAGGCTGGCGTGCAGTAGTTTTTTGACCGGTGCGGCCAGGCCCAGTTCGCTCGGGTTGTGTGGATTGTACCAATGCTGTTGTGCTTCGCCTATGTATGTCGGGGCGCGGGGCAAGTGCACTTCGACCGGGTGTATGTGCAGGTGGTAGTGGCTGAAGGTATGACGGAAGCTGCTGAGTTCCTGAATGTCGGTGCTGTCGCCGTAGTGAGTGCTTAGCCACTGTTCAGCTTGTGCCAGGGAGGTGGCTTCCGGAAAACTCCACAAGCCACCCCAAATGCCGGTTTGTGGGCGTGGCTGCAGCAGGTATTCACCGTGCGGGTTGCGTAGCATCAGCATCCAGGTGTGTTTTTCCGGCTTGTCTTTTTTGGGTTTGCTGTTGGGGTATTGGGTCGGGTTGCCGCTGGCGTAGCCGAGGCAGTCGGGCTGGAGCGGGCAGATGCTGCAATCGGGTTTGCTGCGGGTGCAGAGGGTGGCACCCATATCCATCATGACCTGAGTGTATTCGCGGGGGCGGTGATTGGGGGTCAGCCGTTCGGCAATGTCCCAGAGCCGGTTTTGTACGGCCGTGGTGCCGGGCCAGCCTTCGATGGCGTAAAAGCGGGTAAGGACTCGTTTGACGTTGCCATCGAGGATGGCGGCGCGGATGCCCATACTGATGGAGACGATGGCTCCGGCGGTGGAGCGGCCGATGCCCGGCAGCTCTGTCAGTTGTGTTACCGATGGGGGAAATTCACCCTGGTAACGTTCGACGATTTGTTTGGCGCAGGCATGCAGGTTGCGGCCTCGGGCGTAGTAGCCGAGGCCGGTCCAGAGGTGGAGTACGTCATCCTGTTCGGCGGCGGCGAGCGCTTGTACGGTGGGAAAGCGTTCCATAAAGCGTTGGTAGTAGGGAATGACGGTGGCGACCTGGGTTTGTTGCAACATTATTTCTGAGACCCACACTCGATAGGGTGTGATGTCTTGTTGCCAGGGGAGGTGTTTGCGCCCGTGGTGGTCATACCAGTGGAGCAGGGTGTCAGAGAATGCGGTATCGGTCTGGGTAGAGGTCATCAGGCTGAGTCATTGGTTGAGTGGGGCGATTGGTGCTTTGTGCAGAAACAGCTGCAGTTGCGGCAGTGTCAGTGGTCGGCTGAACAGATAGCCCTGGCCTTCATCGCAAAGGCTGTTGCGGAGGAAGTTTACCTGATCGTCGGATTCAACACCTTCGGCCACGACGGACAGGCCGAGTTTGTGGGCCATGGCAATGATGGCGGCAGTGATGGCCATGTTATTGACGTCGGTGGTGATGTCGGCGACAAATGACGGGTCGATCTTGAGTACGGTGATTGGCAGGCGTTTGAGATGGGAGAGTGATGAGTAGCCGGTGCCAAAGTCATCGATAGCAAAGCGGATACCAAGCGCTTGCAGGTTGTTGATGATGGCAATGGAACTTTCGACATCGCGCATCAGGGTGCTTTCGGTGATTTCCAGCTCCAGGTTGGCGGCCGCCAGACCGGATAGTTGCAGTGCTTGCTGAACGTTTTGCTGCAGGTCGGGGGCGGCAAACTGACTGGCCGACAGGTTAACGGACAGGCGAGCGTCGGCGGGTAGTGCTCTGGTCTGCAGGAGCGATTGCATATCGGTGCAGCTGCGTTCCAGAATCCAGCGGCCAATGGCGAGCATTTGACCGTTTTCTTCCGCGACCGGGATAAATTGGCTTGGGGGTATCAGGCCGTTCTTCGGGTGATGCCAACGAACCAGGGCTTCCAGGCCTGTGGTGTGATAACCCTGCAAGCTGATTTTGGGCTGGTAAACGAGGTTAAACTGGTCTTCTGCCAGGGCGGTGTTGATTTTTTGTTCCCAGTCCAGGTGTTCGAGGATTGAGCGGTTCATGTCTTCGGAGAAGAACTGGATGTTGTTACGGCCCAGTTCTTTGGCGCGATACATGGCCAGGTCGGCATTTTTCATCAGGGTGTTGGGGTCGCTGGAGTCTTGCGGTGTCAGGGTGATGCCGATGCTGACGGAGGTGGTGATGTCCTGTCCTTTGATTCTGACCGGGCGGTTGAGAGTGGAGAGTAATTTTTCGGCCACGGCGAGGACGTCGGAGGTCTGTTTGATATCGGTTAGCAGGATGGTGAATTCGTCGCCACCGATACGGGATACTGTGTCTCGATCACGAACGCAGTTGCTCAGTCGTTTGGCGGCTTCTTGCAGAAGCTGGTCGCCGGCATCATGGCCCATGGAGTCGTTGATGCGTTTGAACTGGTCCATGTCGAGATAAACGAGCGCCAGGGTGGATTGGGTACGCTGAGCGGATTTGATGGATTTGGTGAGCCGGTTCTTGAACAGTCGTCGGTTGGCGAGGCCGGTGAGCGAGTCGTAGAAAGCCAGGTTCTCCATTTGTAGCTGGGCGTATTTCAGTTCGGAAATATCAGAGATGGCTCCGAGATAGCCCACGACTTCTCCGTCTGAGCTGTTCATTGGGCTGGCCATCAGGTGAATCCAGGTCTGGCTGCTGTCGCGATTCAGCAGGCGCAGGTCCATGGCAATGCCTTCTTGTGTGGTGATTAATTGCTGCCAGGCGTCGCGCAGGCTGACGAGGTCGGCGGGGGCAATGCTGTCAAACCAGCGTTCCAGTTGCGGTAATTCGTCGTACAACTGGTGGATTTCCCGCCAGCGCTGATTGACGTATTGCAGGGTTTGCTGGGTGTCTACCTGAAAGATGCCAACGGGAGAAAAGGCTGCCAGTTTGCGGAAGCGGGCTTCGTTTTCCTTGAGTGAGGCGTGTTCGGTTTCAATGGTTTGCAGCAGAGAGTTAAACAGGTCGACCAGAGCGCCCAGTTCATCGTCGGTTTTACGGGTGGCACGGATGGAGTAGTCCTGGTCTTGCGCAATGCGCTTGAGCGTGGCGTAAAGCTCGTGTAACGGACGCAAGACCAGTTCTTTCAGGTGCGATGAAGCAACAAACCCGAGTAATAGAGCCAGTATGGCAATCAGGATTGAAAAGAGGCCAAACTGCTGCAGTCGTTTGTTTCTGGATTCCTGGGTGGTGTGCAGGGTCAGGGTGCCGACGGTTTTGTGTTGATACTGGATCGGGAATATCTGTTGCTTGTGGTTGTCATGGCTCATGTCCCGTTGTGGTGGGCAGGGAGCCAAGGATGGCTGGTTATCGCGCAGGTAAGTGATGACCAGCAGGTTGTTGGCGTCGTAGATGCAGCCGCTCAGAATATCGCTGTTGTCACTGAGGGAGCGGATGCTTTCTTTCAGTTCGCTGGTGTGTCCTGCCAGGAGTTCGTGTGCGCTGTGGCGAGCGATCATGGTGCCAATGGTGTTCAGTTGGCGTTCGTTGTCCTGGCGGGTCAGATAGTATTCCAGCCAGGTAAAGGCGATGCTTGAAAATATCAGAGTCAGGGTGGTCGTCAATAACGTGACGATAACCAGCTTGTGCTTCAGGCGTTGTACCTGTAGATGCATGTCTCTCGGCTCGTTTGGGGCGGTTACGTGATGTGGTCCGCTTGTAATAAACCATAGCATGTACCATAAATCAGGTATTTGCCTAGAGAGACCCGGAGTGCGTATGGGGTTCCGACCACCATACGCACTGAATAATGGCGCGTTTTCTTATTCAGCGGCCAGGTTGGCTTGTGCTGCCCGATCCGCTTCTTGCTGAAGTTGCTGCAACAGGTCGTCCATGCGGGTTTTTGCGTTGCCTGGGTGGGTTCCTTGCAGGCGTTCAGCCATTTGGTCCCGGTAGGTTTTGACCATACTCAGACCCGAGACGACTGCGTCGTATACACGCCATTGGTCTTCCGTATCTTTGCGGTAAAGTTTGAAATCAATTGGGACAGTGTTGCCATTGGACTGGGTCAGAAAGCCCTGAACAAAGGCTTTGTCGCCTTCGGGGTTGATACGGGCTTCTTCAAACTCCAGCTTTTCACCACTGAATGCCTTGAAGGCACCGCTGTAGGTGCGGATCTGTAATTCCCGAAAACGATCGATGAATTCCTGTTGTTGCGTCGAGCTGGCCAGCCGCCAGTATTTGCCCAACGCCCCTTTGGCGATTTTTTCCTGATCGATGGCAGGCACAATGAACGACATTACAAGTTCGCGTACCAGGTTTTCGGTACGTTGCTCTACCGGCGTCTGATTCAGACGTTCGGTCAGTTGGCTGGTTGCCTTGGCTACTACTTCCGAGGGCGTTTGCGCGGCCCAGGCCGTAAGGTTGCAAAGCAACGCTGAAATAAGAATCAAGAATCGAAACATGAGTGAGGCGTCCATTGTTATGTTAGAGGTGGCTACAGGCACAGATCAGGTTCTGATATCTGTGCAGTATGTCGTGCCGCGCATTGCTTGTGTAGCACCCGGGTGGTGAAAAGATTGTTGCCTGTAACGCTTGAAAATGTATCCATGATCGCAACGGGTACATTGGTATGAACAGGTTACGGCTGCCATACCCAGGCGGATTCGGTGAACTCAAATCCGCGTTTTTCCAAGGCCGGTGCCAGTGTATCGGGTGCTGTTTCGATACGAAGGGTCATGGCCTGATCCCTGGCCCAGTGTTGTAGCAGGTGTATTGTCTGATGTATGACGCCCCGGCGCTGCGTAATTGTTCTCACGGCTGCGTTCGACAGGGTTATTGTCTGTTGGTTCTGGGTACAGAGTATGACACCGACGATGCGGTCGTTAAACCGTGCGGCAATAATCCAGCCTTGGTTGGCGAGCCGTTGTTGCAGCATGGGAGCTTGCAGTTGTTCGTCAGCGGTATCGGCCTGAATCTTGGCGATATCAGCCCAGTCGGCAGCAGTAGGCTGTTTGATGTGTTCGAGTAGAACGGGCACTTGGGACTCCTGATTATGGTTTGAAGGGCAAGCGTTTGGTCTTCAGATGCTTGTTGAGGTTTCATGGAGGTTTTTCACTGCGCCCTTTATAATGGTTTCCTTTTTCTTTGGCGATAGTTGGAGCATTCCATGGCCCGTACGGCAACGGTCGAACGTAATACCCTGGAGACCCGGATTCGGGTCTCCATCAATCTCGACGGTACTGGCAAAAGCCAGTTTGATACCGGTGTGCCGTTTCTGGAGCATATGATGGATCAGATTGCTCGCCATGGCCTGATCGATCTGGATATTTTCTGCGAGGGTGACCTGCATATTGATGATCACCACACGGTGGAAGACATTGGCATTACCCTGGGGCAAGCCTTTGCGGAAGCGATTGGCGACAAAAAAGGCATCGTTCGTTATGGCCACAGTTATGTACCGCTGGATGAAGCCTTGTCGCGGGTGGTGATTGATTTTTCCGGTCGTCCTGGCCTGTGCTTCAATTGTGATTTTACCCGCGCTGCGATTGGCAAGCTCGATACCCAGTTGTTCTGGGAGTTTTTCCAGGGTTTTGTGAATCACGCCAAGGTCAGTTTGCATATCGATAACCTCAAAGGGTTTAACGCACACCATCAGGCTGAGACCATTTTCAAGGCGTTTGGCCGGGCACTGCGGATGGCGGTTGAGATGGACCCTCGAATGGCGGGTGTCATGCCTTCCACCAAGGGCACTTTGTAAGATTTTTTGGAAGGAAGTGGTTTCGTGACAAGTAAAGTGTGTGCAGTGATCGACTATGGCATGGGTAACCTGCATTCCGCCCATGGTGCGTTGCAGGCCGTCGCCCAGGATACCAGGGTGCTGGTGACCAGTGACCCGGAAGTCATTCGTGCTGCTGACCATGTGGTGTTGCCCGGCGTGGGTGCGATTCGGGACTGTATGGCTGAAATTCGCCGTCAGGGTATCGATCAGGTGGTGGAAGAAGCACGCCAGACCAAGCCATTGCTCGGGATTTGCGTGGGCTTGCAGGCCATGATGGATCGTTCGGAAGAAAACAACGGTGTTGATTGTTTGGGGTTGTTTCCTGGGCAGGTACGGTTTTTTGGTCACGATCTGGTCGAAAATGGTGAAAAACTGAAAGTACCGCATATGGGCTGGAACCAGGTCTCGCAAGTGGATCATCCGCTCTGGCATGGCATTGATAACCACAGCCGCTTTTATTTTGTGCACTCCTATTATGTCCACGCGGAGCGGCCGCAACAGATTAAAGGTCGCGGCCATTATGGTGTTGAGTTTGCTGCCGCGATGGGGGAAGACAATGTATTTGCGGTGCAATTTCACCCGGAAAAAAGCCATAACGCCGGTCTGGCGTTGTTAAAGAATTTTCTCGAATGGGATGGCCAGGCCTGAGGGTCGGCTGTCACTCTGATATTAAGGTTTTCTCATGCTCGTTATACCTGCAATTGATTTGAAAGATGGCGAATGCGTTCGTCTGCGCCAGGGTCGTATGGAAGACTCTACCGTGTTTGGTGATAACCCCGTAGAAATGGCCCGTCGCTGGGTAGACGCCGGTTGTCGGCGGTTGCATTTGGTGGATCTGAATGGTGCCTTTGCTGGTGTACCCGTCAACGGTGGCGCGGTGACGGCCATTGCCAAGGAATTTCCGGGCTTGCCGATCCAGATTGGTGGTGGCATCCGTTCTCTGGAAACCATCGAAGCCTACGTTAAAGCCGGTGTCAGTTACGTCATTATCGGTACCAAGGCGGTGAAAGAACCGGCGTTTGTCAAAGAAGCCTGTGCCGCGTTTCCAGGCAAGGTTATTGTGGGGCTGGATGCCCAGGATGGCTTTGTTGCCACCGACGGCTGGGCTGAGGTTTCTGAGGTCAAGGCGGTGGATCTGGCCCGGCAGTTCAAGCACGACGGCGTATCAGCCATTGTTTACACCGATATTGCCCGGGATGGCATGATGCAAGGGGTGAATGTGGCTGCAACGCTTGAGTTGGCCGTCGAAGGAGGCATTCCGGTGATTGCATCCGGTGGTGTGACCAATATCGACGATATTCGCCAGTTGGCGATGGTTGCCAGCCAGGGGATTCTTGGCGCGATTACCGGTCGGGCCATTTATGAAGGCAGCCTGGATGTTGCCGAAGCCCAGACTCTGGCGGATACGCTGGTGGCGAAGCCAATCGCCTGATTCAGGCCTAATACAGGTAGTGCAGGAGAGTTCCTATGGCTTTGGCCAAACGTATTATTCCTTGTCTGGATGTGGACAAGGGCCGGGTTGTCAAAGGCGTGAACTTTGTCGGTATCCGGGATGCGGGCGATCCGGTAGAGATTGCCAAGCGTTATAACGATCAGGGTGCGGATGAAATCACCTTTCTGGATATTACCGCCAGCCATGAAGGGCGTGAAACCACGGTTCATATGGTGGAAGCCATTGCCGAACAGGTGTTTATTCCGCTCACTGTCGGGGGCGGTATTCGGGAACTGGACGATATTCGCCGGATGCTGAATGCCGGTGCCGACAAGGTATCGATCAATTCCGCCGCAGTATATAACCCGGAATTTGTGCGTGAAGCTTCACAGAAATTTGGCGCGCAGTGCATCGTGGTTGCGATTGATGCCAAGCAGGTGGGTGATAACCATTGGGAAATTTTTACCCATGGCGGCCGCAAGCCAACCGGTATCAATGCGGTCGAGTGGGCGGTGAAAATGGCCGACTACGGCGCGGGTGAGATATTGCTGACCAGTATGGATCGTGATGGTGTGAAATCAGGTTTTGACCTTGGTGTAACGCGGGCAATATCAGACGCGGTGAACATTCCGGTCATTGCCTCCGGCGGTGTCGGTAACCTCGATCACTTGGTTGAAGGCGTAACACAAGGGCGAGCGGACGCGGTATTGGCCGCCAGTATTTTCCACTTTGGGGAGTACACCGTGCAGCAGGCCAAGCAGCATATGGCCGCTGCCGGGATTGAAATGCGTCTGGTGGATTGACCACTGGTCGAATCCAGTCGTTTTTTGATGCTGATATGGGCATAATCCACAATGTCTCTGTGAACTAGCGCAACTGTGCCGATGGATTGTTTTATGCCTCGTATTGGACGATATATTGGTCTGGTTGCCAGTGTCTTGGGATGCTTGGCAGGCGGATCAAATGTTTGTCAGGCCGAGGCTCTGGACGACTTTGAACCCGACCTGCCCGTTGTATTAAGTCCAATCCGGCTGCAGCAGCCGATGCCAGAAGTGCCTGCCAGTGCAACGCTGATTACCGCCGAGCAAATCCGTCTGTGGGGTATTCAGCGACTGGTGGATGTCTTTCAGTATGTGCCCGGAATGTTTGTGGCACAGGAGTTGGATTCCAACCAGTCGGGTGTGGTGTACCACTCCGGCGACCTCTCTTTGTCCCGCCGCCTGGAAGTGCTGGTGGATGGGCGCTCTGTCTATGGTGCCATTTTTGCCAGTGTTGACTGGGATCAGCTGAATATCGCGCTGGAAGATATTGAGCGGATCGAAATTACCCGTGGCTCCAGTGCTTCTTCGTACGGCATGAATGCGTTTCAGGGGGTGATCAATATCGTCACCCGTCATCCGGGCGACAGCCGCTCGCTTGATGTGTCTGCATCGCTTGGTTCCGACTCCCGCCGTCGAGGTTATTTGTCCACGGCGTTTGATCTGAATGGCTCCCGTCAGCGATTGAGTGCTTTTGGCAGCCAGGAGGGCACCGCTGGCGATTATGACTATGAGTCCGGGGATCTGCCGGATTACAACCGGATGGTGGGTCTTAACTGGAGCGGTGCCAGTGATATCTCCGACGATCTTGAGGTTTTCTGGCAAGCCGGGCGACAGAATCTGCAGCGTAATATTCTCGTGGATGAAAACTTTCATGAAGCATCGCCAGAGATGGATGCCACAACTGATTTTGTTTCCATCGCGTTTCATGGTCTGGAAAACAGTCGCCATGAATGGAAAGTAAAAGCTTACTGGCAAGCGGAAAACCAGGAAAAATCCTATCGGGCGTGTACGGCAACCATTGCCTACGATCCCAATCTTCGGACACTGTTTAATCTGGATTCTGAGCTGGCCACGGCCCTTGGTTATGGTGTGTTACCGTTATTGAATAGTGATACAACGTCCTCTGAACGAACGGCAATCGAGCAGTATTATAGTGCCTTGGCCTATGGCTTGATGGATGCGTCAACGTTGCAGGCCTATCTTGCCAGTGCGGGTGTTGATACAGAGGTGTCGGAAGAAGAGCTTGCGCTGGCCCAGCAAATTGCAGCAACGGCTGTCGGAGCCGATGGGCTGGATGAAACCACGTGTGGCCAGGGCGATTATGACCTTTATGAGCAGCGCTGGGAAATGGAGGTGGAAAACACCATCTGGTGGAATCGGCGACTGCGTTCCGTTCAAGGCCTGGTGTATCGTCGCGATGAAGTGAACTCCCAGGCTTATTTTGGCCGTGCTCTTACCCGCAACAGTCTGATGGCTTTCTCGAGTGTTGAGTACCGCTTGAGACCCGATTGGCTGATGTTTTTCTCGTTGACGGCAGAGCACCAGACTGACAGTTCGGTGAATTATTCCCCCCGGTTTGCGGTGACTCATCTGCTGACCCCGGATCAAAGCCTGCGGTTCCAGTATTCCCAGACCCATCGTTCCCCCGACCTGGCCGAGCAATACCTGAATGCCAATGCAGACGTGACACAATTAACGGATAACTACCTTGGGCTGGATAGTGGTTCGTTGTTCCTGACCGTGAATGCCGATGACTGGAACAGTAATCTGGAAGGTGAAAGCATCCATGCCTGGGAAGTGGGTTATTACGGCGCGTTCCTTGACCCTCGACTCTCGGTGGATATCAAGTTCTTCCATGAGTGGATGTTCCAATTGATTGAAGGGCAGGTGAATTTGCTGGATGGATCGCTGGATGATAACAACAGCATGACGCTGATGGGGATGGAGTGGCAGCTCGACTGGCGTCTGGCTCGACTGCAGCGTTTGTGGCTGGTGGGCTTGCTGCAGCATCGGGAATTATCTGGCAGTAATGAAGGTGTATTGGGGGCTGAGCGCAGCTTGCGTGCCGCATGGACCTACACTCCTGGGAATTCGGAGTGGATGCTGGGGCTGATTCTGGATGAAGGAAATGGCAGCGTCGGATCAGGCTTTGCGGGCCAGCAATTTTATCGGCAGCGTAAAGTGCAAAGTCGCTTTGGCCATGACTTTGGTCATGCCGGGGTGGCGTTATCGGTTCAGTATGATGCGGATGGCGGCCAGTTGTACTTTGAGCGTACGCCCCGTTGGTTGACGTGGGTGAATGTGCGTTTCCGGCTTTAGCTTCAGGTGTTGGCTGTCGACTGGCTGGCAACGGTATCGCGTAATGACGATTGCATGAAAAACGGCCTGTCACTTTGGTGGCAGGCCGTTTTTGTATCGGCGTGGTATGCGGCTGTCACCAGCCGCTATCCAGCAGGATCAGTACAATACGCGGGCACGAATGGTACCTTCAACTTCCTTGATTTTCTCCAGCGCCAGTTCACTGGCCGATGTTGCCACATCAATTACAACGTAACCGATGTCTTCAGCCGTTTGCAGGTATTGACCGGCGATATTGATGTGATTTTCAGCAAAAATACTGTTGATCGCATTCATCACGCCAGGAACGTTCTGGTGGATGTGCAAGATCCGGTGAACATTCTGGTTGGATGGCAAGGCGACTTCCGGGAAGTTGACGGAGGCTGTGGTGGTACCCCGGTCACTGTAGGTTGCCAGTTTTTCGCCCACTTCTTTGCCGATGTTTTCCTGCGCTTCCATGGTCGAACCACCGACGTGTGGCGTCAGGATAACGTTGTCGAATTCACGCAACGGGCTGACAAACTCTTCCTTGTTGGAGCGAGGTTCTGTCGGGAATACGTCGATGGCGGCTCCCAGTAATTTTTTGCTGCGGACGGCATCCGCGAGCGCGTCGATATCGACGACAGTACCGCGAGAGGCATTCAGCAGGATGGAACCTTGCTTCATTTGGGCAAATTGTTCCGGGCCCATCATCCATTTGGTGGAGGCAGTTTCTGGCACGTGCAGGGAAATGACATCCGACATTGACAGCAGCTCATCGAGTGAGCCGACCTGAGTGGCGTTACCGATGGGCAGTTTGGTGATGATGTCGTAAAAATATACCTTCATGCCCATGCTTTCAGCCATGACCGACAGCTGGGTACCAATGCTTCCGTAGCCAACAATCCCCAGTTTTTTCCCTCTGATTTCATATGAGTTGGTAGCTGACTTGCTCCAACCGCCGCGGTGGCACTGGGTGCTTTTCTCTGGAATGCCGCGCATCAGCATGATGATCTCAGCCAACGACAGCTCAGCGACGGAGCGAGTGTTGGAATAAGGCGCGTTAAATACGGCAACGCCGCGTTTGGTGGCGGCTTTCAGATCAACCTGGTTGGTGCCAATACAAAAGCAGCCAACGGCGATCAGTTTTTCTGCGGCGGCAAAGATGTCTTCGGTCAGCTGGGTGCGTGAACGAATGCCGATAAAGTGTGCATCCTTGATGCGCTCTTTCAATTCGTCTTCAGGCAGCGATGTCTTCAGATAGTCGATGTTGGTGTAGCCAGCGGCATGAAGGGTGTCGAGTGCCGATTGATGCACGCCTTCCAACAAGAGGAATTTGATCTTGCTTTTGTCGAGGGAAGTCTGGGCCATTGGGGTACCTTCTCAAGAGGTGACGGTCAGGTCTGGGAGGGCCTGAGTCCATGCTGATTATATGCGGTCGTGCTGTCCGGGGGCGAAAGCTCTCCGAAAAACAGGGCGCATATGATAGCATACGCGGCTTTCAATGTGATCCTCCGTCCGCACCTTCAAATCGATGATTCTTCAGGATGGTGTGACGACTCTTCATATTCCTGGACTGCTCATGACACAACTTACCCAAGATGTCCTTGTTGAACGCCTGGCTGCCATTGTTGGTGCTGACAAGGTCCGCACTGATGCTGATTCGCTGGATAATTTCGGCAAAGACTGGACTCGAATTTACGAGCCTTGCCCCTGCGCGATTGTTTTCCCCAAAACCACTGAGCAGGTACAGCAGATTGTACTGTTGGCCAATGACGTCGGCTTGGCTCTGGTGCCGTCCGGTGGTCGAACCGGTCTGAGTGCTGGTGCCATGGCATCAAATGGCGAGGTGGTTGTGTCGTTTGACTACATGAATCATCTGACTGATTTTAACGCAATTGATCGCACGGTCCGATGTGGCCCCGGGGTGATTACCGAGCAACTGCAAACCTTTGCGGAAGAGCAGGGATTGTTTTACCCCGTCGACTTTGCTTCGGCAGGCTCTAGCCAGCTTGGCGGCAATATCAGCACCAATGCTGGTGGTATCAAGGTGATTCGCTACGGTATGACCCGCGACTGGGTTGCGGGTCTGACCGTGGTGACGGGTAAAGGTGACATTGTTCGTTTGAACAAGGATCTGCTGAAAAACAATACCGGTTACGATATGCGCCACCTGTTTATTGGGGGTGAAGGGACTTTGGGCTTTATCACTGAAGCGACCATGCGCCTGACGCGTCCGCCACAGAATTTGACCGTGCTGGTGCTGGGTGTGCCGGAAATGTCGGCCATCATGAGTGTGTTGCACAAGTTCCAGTCGGGCATCGACCTGACGGCTTTCGAGTTTTTCTCGGATAAAGCGTTGAAAAAAGTGCTGGCTCGCGGTGATGTTCAAGCGCCGTTTGAGACGGAGACGGAATTCTATGCCTTGCTGGAATTTGAAGCCGAGACCGACGACAAGATGAATTTGGCCATGCAGTTGTTTGAGGACTGTATGGAAGCAGGCTGGGTCTATGACGGTGTGATCAGCCAGAACGAAACCCAGGCCGCCAATTTGTGGCGCTTGCGTGAAGATATTTCCGAAACCATTTCACACTGGACTCCGTATAAAAACGACCTGTCGGTGGTTGTTTCCCGAGTGCCTGATTTTCTGCAGGAAGTAGAGGCCGTGGTTGTGGAAGAGTATCCCGACTTCGAGATCATCTGGTTCGGGCATATCGGTGATGGCAATCTGCATCTGAATATTTTGAAGCCGGATGACTTGCCGAAAGAGCAATTTTTCGAACGTTGCGCACGAGTATCAAAACGAGTTTTTGAAATTACCGAACAGTACGATGGTTCTGTATCAGCCGAGCATGGCGTTGGCATGACCAAAAAACCGTACTTGCACTATTCCCGCTCTGCCGCTGAGATCGGGTATATGCAGGCGATGAAGGCTGCTTTTGACCCTAACAACGTGATGAATCCCGGCAAAGTGATTGATATGAATTGATTGGTCAGCTCTGCTGATACAACAATGCCGATCTCATGAATATGGATCGGCATTGTTGTATCAGGCATTCAGTTAAAGGTCAGAACAGCAGCTCTGGTGTGGCATGCAGGCCACCGTTGTCGCCATTGCCTGAATCTGAGTATGTCGGCATCACCATTTCGGTGGGGACATTTTCGGTGCGGAAATATTCGAAAATCGCATCTTCTTGTCCTGGTGCTGCCAGCAGTCCGGATTGAGGATCGATACGGGTCGAGACAATACCGTCAGGCTGTTCCATGGATACCTGTGGTTCGGTTTCGAGGGCGGTAGCCATGTAGTCAATCCAGATAGGTAATGCCGTTGAGCCGCCCAGAGCCCATTTACCCATGCTTCTGGGCTGATCGAAGCCAACCCATACTGTTGTTACCAGGTTCGGATTAAAGCCAGAGAACCAGGCATCCACTTGATCGTTGGTGGTGCCTGTTTTGCCAGCCAGGTCATGACGATTAAGTGCTCTGGCCCGGCGACCGGTACCGCGCTGGATAACATCCTTGAGCATGTTCACCATCAGGAAGTTGGTGCGTTTGTCCATCACCCGTGGAGCCAGGGTTGGTTCAGTGGCTGTTTCTGGCGCTGAGGTAGTGGATGCCTGGTCGTTAATCGTAGCTGCTGGAGCATTGGCTGATGAGTTGTCGCACTGGCGGCAAGCGATTTCCGGAGTGGCAGCAAACAGCTCATCACCGTCGGTTGTGGTGATGCGTTGGATAAAATAAGGCTTCACCGCAAAACCGCCATTTGCCAGCACGGAATAACCTGTGGCCAACTCTATGGGTGATATCGCTGAGGAACCCAGCGCCAGAGACAGGTCGGCGCCAAGTTTGGCTTTTGGAAAACCGAAGCGGGTAATGTAATCGACGGCATTGGCAGGACCGATCTGTTTGAGGATACGGATGGATACCAGGTTCTGGGATTTGTACAGGGCTTGGCGCAAGCGGGTCGGGCCGTAAAACTTGCCGCTGTAATTTTCTGGTCGCCAGGTGTTTTCCAGCCCTGAGTCGTTAAAGACAACCGGGGCATCATTGATGATGCTGGCAGGGGTGAAGCCATTTTCCAAAGCCGCGCTATAAATAAAAGGCTTGAATGATGAGCCTGGTTGGCGATCGGCTTGCAGGACGCGATTGAACTGGTTGCCATCCTGGGAAAATCCTCCGACCAAGGCCTGGATGGCACCGGTGTTTGGATTGATGGATACCAGTGCGCCTTCGACTTCAGGAGGTTGTGCCAGCAGCAATTCGCCATCGCGGTCTTCAAACCAGATTTTCTGCCGTCGGCTCAGACGCTGGGAAGCAGTGGCTGGCTTTTTGCCAACTACGTTGACGCTGACATAGGGGGCTGCCCACTTGATACCCTCAAGAGGTAAAAAGCGGAAACCATTGGCCGTTACCATCCAGGCGCCATCGTCCTTGACGTCCGCGACAATGGCGGGAATCAACCGGCTTTGTGATTTCTGGCTGCGGAGCTGCTGTTGCCAGTCGGCCAGGGTTTCTGGCCAGTTGGTGGCCGGGTCGGCGGTAGTGCTATCAAACCAGTCTGGAAGGTTGTTGGTTGTTGTCTGGTTTGGGCTGACAGCAATGGTGTCGGCAAAGCTCTCTTTCTGACGGTAGCCGTGTGCCCGGTCGTAGTTTAATAATCCACGTTGCAATGCCCGTGTGGCTGCTTCCTGACGGCGAGCATCAACGGTCGTGTGAACAATATAACCATCGGTGTAGGCATTGTCGCCATAGTGTTCAACCATAAACTGGCGCACCATTTCTGCGATATAAGGGGCGGTAATGGCACTGGTTGCACCGTGATAGCGGGCGGTGATTGGCTCAGCGGCTGCGGTTTCAAAGTCTGCCTGGCTGATCATGTTGAGACTGGCCATGCGTGACAGGACGTAGTTGCGTCGATTGACCGCTCTATCCGGGTTGTTGATGGGGTTGGCGGCGGAAGGGGCCTGGGGTAGTCCGGCAATCATGGCTGTTTGGGCCAGGGTTAATTCGTTTATTGCTTTGCCATAATAAACCTGGGCTGCAGCCTCAATACCATAGGCTCGTTTGCCGAGGTATATTTTATTGACATAAAGTTCAAGAATTTCCTGTTTTGTGAGCGTCTTCTCTATTTTTATCGCCAATAGTATTTCAGTGAATTTACGAGTGAAGGATTTCTCGCTGGATAAATAGTAATTCTTGGCAACTTGCATGGTAATGGTGCTACCGCCCGATTTCTTTCTGCCAGTGCGAATTAGTTCCAGCGTTGCTCGTAAAAGTCCTTTAACATCAATGCCGTAATGCTCGTAAAAACCATCGTCTTCCGAGGCGAGCAGAGCATTGACGAATTGATTGGGAATTTGCTCGAATGTAAGGGGAGTCCGGCGTTTCTCTCCGAATTCACTGATCAGCTGGTCGTCGGCGGTGTACACCCTTAACGGTGTTTGTAAGTCAATGTCGCGGAGTTGACGAGGGTCAGGAAGAGTAGGAGTTAGATAAAGGTATATGGCAAGACAAGTTAAACCAGTGCCAGAAACGGCGCAAACGAATAACCAGATAACGAATTTAAAAATCGATTTGAGCGTGATCATAAAGGTATTGAAAATTCCTTCGTATGGTCGGTTATCGGCGGTTGCGGCATTATAAGGCTTTTTTGTCCTTTTTATAGGATTGTGCCTATAATAGCCGCCCAAATATAGAATTAATCTGAACTTGTTATCGCAAGTTCTCGATTTTCAAGGGGATTTTGTTGTGCTGGCGAATCTGTTTGGCAAGAAGGGCAAGGCTCTTCTTGGCGTGGACATCAGCTCCACGTCGGTAAAGGTCCTTGAGTTGAGTCGCAGCGATGCAGGATATCGGGTAGAAGCCTATGCCTCAGAGGCGCTGCCTAACAATGCCATTATGGAACAGAATATCCATAATGATGAAGAAGTGGGCGAAGCGGTCAAACGGGCTTTGATCAAATCCCGTTCCGGGGCAAAGCGGGCTGCTCTTGCCGTTGCTGGTTCTGCTGTCATTACCAAAACCATCCAGATGAATGCCAATCTGTCCGAATCGGAAATGGATTTGCAGATCCGTGCCGAGGCTGATCAATATATTCCCTATCCTTTGGAAGAGGTCTCGCTGGATTGGGAAGTACAGAATACAGGTGTGGATGAGACTGAAGCCGTGGCTCAGGTGCTACTGGCGGCCTGTCGCTCTGATACCGTTGAGCGGCGTAAGGATGCTGTTGAGTACTCCGGTCTGGAAGCTGTTGTGGTCGATATTGAAGCTTACTGTACCGAACGGGCATTCGAGCTGATTCGGGATCACCTGGATGGGGATGCCAATGAAGCCGTTGCCATTATTGATATCGGCGCCACCATGACAACGCTCAGTGTCCTGCATAATGGTGTGTCCATTTATACTCGTGAGCAGCTCTTCGGTGGCCGTCAGTTGATTGACGATATTATGCGGCGTTACAGTCTGTCCGAACAGGAAGCAGCGGCAGCACGTGATGGCGACGGTTTGCCTGGCGACTATGAAGATGAATTGTTGGAGCCGTTCCGTAACGCCGTTGTTCAGCAAATCAGCCGATCCCTGCAGTTTTTCTTTTCATCCAGCCAGTTTAATGAAGTCGATTGCCTGGTACTGGCTGGAGGGACCGCGACTCTGGCTGGCCTGGTCGACAAGGTTCAGGAAGATATGGGCTTGCCGACGGTGGTTGCCAACCCTTTTCGGGATATGTCGGTGTCATCGAAGGTGAATGTCAAATTACTGAGTAACGATGCGCCTTCTTTACTGGTTGCCTGCGGGTTGGCGATGCGAGGTTTTAATTAATGGCCAATATCAACTTATTGCCTTGGCGTCAGGAACTCCGCAAGGAGAAGCAACAGCAGTTTATCAGTATTATTGCCGTGGTTGCTGCGATTGCTGCAGGATTGGTCTGGATGGTAAGCAGTTACTACGACAGTGAACTCAGTAACCAGCGGGGACGTAATTCTTTCCTGTCGCAGGAAATTTCCAAGCTGGATAAAAAGATTGTCGAAATCAATGAGCTGACGGCAACACGGGAACAGCTGATTGAACGTATGGAACTGATTCAAAACTTGCAGGGTAATCGCCCGGTGATTGTCCGGCTGTTTGACGAGTTGGCGCGCTCCGTCCCTGAAGATCTGTATTATACCAGTCTGTCCATCCAGGGAAGTCGGGTTAACGTCAAGGGTGTTGCCAAGTCCAATAACCGTGTGGCGGCACTGATGCGTAACTTTGATGAATCTGAATGGTTTGCAGACCCGGCGTTGTTGGGAGTTAAAGCCGTCGCGAATGGCAGTAACGTGTTTGAGGTATCTGTCCGGCGGGTAGAGCCTCAAAGCAGTGAGGAGCCTTGATATGGCCAAGCAAGGATTTGATTTCAAGGCATGGGCTGGCAAGCTGCAGGAACTGGACGTCAATGATCTGAACGAGATTGACTGGGAGGATATGGGCTCCTGGCCGACACCCGGCAAGGTCGTTTTCTGCTCGTTGATCTTTGTTGCTGTATTGGTTGCCGGATATTTCCTGTTGGTGAAGGATTCGGGCGAGCGTTTGCAGCAAGAAGCGTCCAAAGAAGTTCAACTAAAAAAAGATATTGAGAAAAAAGCGTACCGTGTTGCCAACCTGGATGCTTACAAGGAGCAGTTGGCAGAAATGCGGGACAGCTTTGGATCATTGCTGAAGCAGTTGCCCAAGGATACCGAAGTGCCTGGCCTGATTGATGATATCAGTGCTGCCGCCTTGGGTGCCGGGTTGAAACTGAACGCGATTTCACCACAAAAAATGGTCAATACCGAGTTTTATAACGAGTTGCCGATTCGTATCGAGGTCGATGGTGGCTACCATGAAATGGGAGCGTTTGTTTCCGGTGTGGCTGCCTTGCCCCGGATTGTAACCCTGCATGATTTTGCAATCAGCTCTGCCAAAAAAGACGGATTATCCATGACCATTCTGGCCAAGACGTATCAGTATGGAGGTGGTGATGAATAAGCATTTATGGCTGCTCGCCATGGGCGTGTCGATGCTGCTGTTGCAGGGGTGTTCGCAGTCTGCGAATACTGCCGATTTGCAGCAGTTTGTCAGTCAGGCATTGGCCAAGCCCCGGGGGCGAATAGAACCTATTCCGGTATTCAAGCCTTACGAGTACTTCAGTTACAGTGCGGCTGGGCTTCGATCCCCTTTTGAATTGCCCGTTGTTGTTGACAGTACACTGCAGTCTGCCCAGGCATCGAGTAATGTACGTCCTGACTTTGACCGACCCAAAGAACATCTTGAGCAATTCCCACTGGGCCAGTTGACCATGGTTGGTACGATGGCCGGAGTCGATGGCGTCTTGTGGGCTCTGGTCAAGGACGGTAGTGGCAGTGTTGTACGAATAAAGCGTGGCTATTACATGGGCCAGAATCATGGTCGGGTAATAACGGTATCCTCAAACAGGCTCAGTCTGATCGAGATCGTTCCTAATGGTCTTGGCGGCTGGATAGAACGCCCTAAAACAATTGCTCTGGAAGGAATAGGCGGAGATAACTGAAATGAATCTTTTAAATGCTGTACGCACTCTGGGCCGTACCTGGGTTGCAGCTTTGCTGATGCTTCAGGCCGGCCTGTCTTCCGCTGCCGTACTGAACGATATCGCTTTTTCATCACTTCCCGGTGATGTAACAGAAATCAGCCTGACATTTGACAGTGCGCCGCCGGAAATCAGTGGTTACACCATTGAAAAGCCAGCCCGTATTGCCATTGATATGCCTGGTGTTGTCAGTGCCTTGAAAACAAAACGCCACCAGATCGGTGCTGGTAATGCCCGGTCGGCGGTTGTGGTCACTACCCAGGATCGTTCCCGGTTGGTGATTAATCTGTCTCGTATGGTTGCTTATACAACCAGTTCCAATGGCAATCTGTTGCTGATTCGTGTGGGAGCCAGTAATGAAGGGCAAATGACTATAGAAAGTCAGTCGTCTTTGCTGGGCGGGGCGCCGGCTTCGGCAGGGATGAATGAGCTGAAAGTGGTCAATGTTGATTTTCGACGTGGCGAGCAAGGCGATGGTCAGGTGCAGATCATGTTGAATGATGCCAAGGCGGCCGCCAATATCCGCAGGGAAGGATCAAAAATTATCGCCGACCTGTCTGGGGTTCGTTTGCCTAATGAGCTGAGCCGTCGCCTGGATGTGACTGACTTTGCTACTCCGGTTCAGTATGTGGACGCCAAGGATCATGAAGGTGGCACGCGCATTGTAATTGAGCCTGTCTCGGATGATTTTGAATACCTGGCTTATCAGACCGATCGTTTATTGTCGATTAACGTGACCAATCTGCCAGAAGAGGCGGCGGAAGAGCGTAAGAAAAAATTCCCGTTCACGGGTGAAAAACTGTCACTTAATTTCCAGAATATTGAAGTCCGGGCGGTACTGCAGCTGATTGCAGATTTTACCGGCCTGAATCTGGTCGCCTCGGATACGGTGCAAGGGAGTATTACTTTGCGGCTGCAAAATGTGCCGTGGGATCAGGCGTTGGACCTGGTATTGAAAACCAAGGCGCTTGGTAAACGTCAGCTGGGATCTGTACTGTTGATTGCACCGGCTGAAGAAATTGCTGCCCGTGAAAAAATAGAGCTGGAAGCTGTACGTCAGGTGGAAGAGCTGGCTCCGCTGGTGCAAGAGTTCATGCAGTTCAAATATGCCAAGGCGGCGGATATCGCAACGATCCTGACTTCTGACCAGGGGCTATTGTCTGAGCGCGGTACTGCTGTTGTGGATGAGCGTACCAATACGATTCTGATGAAAGATACCGCCTCGAATCTGGAAAAAGTACGTGAAGCTCTGGTAATGCTGGATGTGCCGGTGCGACAGGTATTGATTGAAGCCCGGATCGTGGCGGCATCGACGGCAGTTGGTGAAGAGCTGGGTGTCACGTGGGGTGGTGGTTACTATCAGGATAATGGCTCCAACTGGGTTACTGCCGGTGGTAGTCAGCAAACCATTGAGGATACCAACCAGATTCTGTTTGATCGGGCATCCGGTGATGATGCCAGCGCATTGGATCTGGATTCAGCCAATATCGTTGATTTTGGGGCAACCAGCTCATCGGCTTCGACCTTTGCCATTGGTTATCAGACTGTCGATTATCTGCTGGATCTGGAGTTGTCAGCGATTGAGACTGATGGTCGGGCGGAAATTGTTTCCCAGCCGCGGGTGATTACTGCCGATGGACAAACTGCCTTTATTGAATCCGGTACCCAGATTCCATATGAAGAGTCAACGTCCAGTGGTGCGACCAGTGTGACCTTCAAGTCGGCAGTATTGCGACTGGAAGTGACACCTCAAATCACGCCGGATGATCGTATTATCATGGATCTGGTCATTAATCAGGACTCGGTGGGGGAAGATACTTCGGCCGGTCCGACGATTAATACCAATGCGGTACAGACTCAAGTGCTGGTAGATAATGGCGAAACTATCGTATTAGGTGGTATCTTCCGTTCTGAAGAAGTCAGGTCGGTCAGCAAGACGCCTTTCTTCGGGGATTTACCATTAATTGGAGCCCTGTTCCGTTACTCTAGCGTTTCGGATGACAAGAGCGAGTTACTTGTTTTCATCACGCCGAAGCTGGTGAAGGACTCCTTCAGCGCCAGATAGTCTATGCCGTCCGAACAATCGATTTTTCTAATAGGGCCAATGGGAGCGGGTAAAACCACCATTGGCCGTTTGCTTTCCAGCGAGATGCATCTTGAATTTGTCGATTCTGACAAATTTATCGAGGAGCGTTGTGGTGCCAATATTCCCTGGATCTTTGATATGGAAGGGGAAGCGGGTTTTCGTGATCGCGAAGAGCAGGCAATAGATATCCTCACGCAACGCCAGGGTTTGGTTCTGGCGACGGGTGGTGGTGCTGTTATGAGGCCTGTTAATCGTCAGCATCTCGGAGGACGTGGCATTGTGGTGTATTTATGCACTTCCGTTGAGCAACAAATAGCCCGTACCTCAAAGGACAAAAATCGCCCTCTGTTACAAACAGCCAATCCAGCACAAGTGCTGCGAGAGTTGTTCCGCAAGCGTGACCCTCTGTATCGAGAAGTTGCCCACATCGTATTACAAACCGACCAGCGTAATCCTCGCTGGGTCGTCAATGAAATAAAAAAACGTATTAAGGCCCTGTCATGATTACATTGACCGTAGAGCTGGCTGAGCGCAGCTACCCAATTTACATTGGTTCAGGGCTGTCCGCGACGCCAGAACTATTGACTCGTCATATCCGTGGTAAACAGGTCATGATTGTTACCAATACTACGGTCGCGCCACTGTATCTGGATATGGTCAGGCAGATGCTGGATGGCTATCAGGTTGACAGTGTTGTTCTCCCTGATGGTGAGCAGTACAAAAACCTGGAAACACTGAATCTGATTTTTGACGCCTTGCTGGAGCAAGGACATAACCGCACCACAACCCTGCTGGCATTGGGAGGTGGCGTGATCGGTGATATGTGTGGTTACGCGGCCGCCAGTTATCAGCGCGGGGTTGATTTTATTCAAATGCCGACCACGTTACTGTCACAGGTAGACTCTTCTGTTGGTGGTAAGACGGGCGTTAACCACCGCCTCGGTAAAAACATGATCGGTGCTTTCTATCAACCGCAAGCAGTCTTGATCGATACCGATACGCTGACAACTCTGCCATCTCGGGAAGTGTCGGCAGGCATGGCTGAAGTGATCAAGTACGGTCTGTTGGAAGACGTGGAATTTTATCACTGGATTCAGCAGCATGTTGATGGACTGATGGCTGGAGATGGAGCTTTGCTGGCACAGGCGATTCACACCTCTTGCGCTTGCAAAGCCCGTGTCGTGGCTCAGGATGAGCGTGAAGGAGGCATTCGCGCCATATTGAATCTTGGTCATACCTTCGGACACGCGATTGAGTCCCATCAGGGTTACGGCCAATGGTTGCATGGCGAAGCCGTGGGTACCGGGTTGTTGATGGCGGCGGATCTTTCGTGTCGTATGGGAGCCATATCGAGTGCAGACGTTGCTGAACTGAAGGCACTACTCATCCGCAGCTCTCTTCCGGTATTGCCTCCGGAAAATATGAGCGAAGAGGATTTTTTATCGCGGATGAGTCTGGATAAAAAAGTACTTGATGGTCGTATCCGACTGGTATTGTTACGCCGAATTGGACAAGCCTATATCACCTCAGATATAGACCGGACGCAGCTTTGCCAGACACTGGCAATGGCCGCATTAAACGGTTAACCCCAACGCACGGAGGCCATATGGTATCGCCACTTTCTCAGGCGCCGGGTCAGGATATTTATGCGTCACCGGCCCGTTATCTCGAGCTGATTTGTCACCTGAGTTGCTATTCCCCTCTGATGATGCTGATCCGGTATCAGTCCGAGGCAGATGGAGACTCGCTTGCCGCTGCTGTTGCCCGGCATTATGCGGATTCCAGTCTGGTGTTGCCCCTCGTGGCCGAGGATTTGCAGAAGACCCGGACACTGATTGGCCAGCTGGCAGGGGCTCTGGGGGTGACCAAGCTGCCTGTTGATGAAGTGGTGGCGCGAGAGGTGTTGCTGGAGCAGGCACGTATCCGTGCGGAGACGGCCGACCCGCTATTGGTTATTGTCTCCCGGGCGGAGAGACTGCCTGCCGAGATGTTGCTGGCATTGTCCCAGTTTGCCTTGATGTCATCCCATGCTATTTCCTTTTGTCTGTTTGGACGTGAGGGCTTTGATGACGGCTTGAAAGAAGGCCCTGCGAGCGCGTCCATGTATCGTATTTCCTTGTTGGCATCTGAGGGGGCGCCCGAGCCTGAAGCGGCCATGCAAGCTGTTGCTGATACAAATTCCGGGGTGCAACAATCATCCGTAAAATCACCCAAGCCAGCAGAATCAGTAGCGCTGCCCAAGCGAGCAGAGCCATCCAGGCCAGCAGAACCGTCCAGGCCAACAGAACCATCCAGTCCAGTGGAGCCGGTCGCGACTACAAAGCGAGAGCCAGGATTCACAACAAAGAGTGATTTTGCAGACCTGCAGCTGGATGGTATCGACTTGAGCTCAACCAGCTCGCGCTCCTCTGCTCCATCATCGTCCAGCAGCAGGCGCTTTGATTGGCGCTTGCCGAACCTGAGTCAGCTGGATACCAATGCGTTGTTAAGTCAGCTGCGCTCGCCGCTGGCACTCGCCTTTATGGCTGCCATTCTGTTGATCTTCATCGTTATCGGATTGTTGTCAGGAGGAGATGAAGACAGTGCCGTTGCCACCACGGTACTCCAGGTGCCAATGCCACCGGTGATTGCCCGGCCTGAAGCTGATTTGGCAGCAATGCCTGCAGAGGATTTACCTGTGCCTTCACAGGCCAGCAGGAATCCGACAAACTCCAGTAGTCAGAGTGCAGTCGCTGGTCGAGCAGACACATCAGCGGTCGTCTCTACGCCGGCCACAGCAGCGGCAGTTTCTGCGCCGCAGGCGCCGGTAGAGAAAGCATCGGTATCACGGCTATCCGGCTATCCGGCCTGGTTTGCCAAGGACAACGCCTGGGCAGTTCAGCTGCTGGGGACTTCCGAGCAACAGGGCGCGCGTGACTTTGTTACCAAGTGGCAGTCCGGAGCGGATGGCAAGCTGGTCTGGTATCGTAGCCAGAGAAATGGCCAGCCCTGGTATGTGGTGATTGCGGGAGCATTTTCTTCTCGGGAAGATGCGGCGGCATGGGTCAAAAAACGGCCAGCTGGCTTAAAAACAGACTCTCCCTGGATTCGGGAAATGAGCCAGATTTCCCCTTCAGTTGAGCCCCGATAAGCGGCTTTTCAGCCAGCCGTTTGTGATCGTTACTGGCCTGCTGGCCGGGGCATATTTGTTAGAGGACGCCTGGATGTGTAGAATGAGCGTCCTTTTGTCTCTATGTTGCTCAAATTTTGAGCACTCGGCTGTTCCCAGCCGCAAATAATTTTAATAGCATTTTTTTGGTGAGAGCTGTTCTATGAGAACTGGTCTGTATACTCCAGGCGATTACAAAGACAACTGTGGCTTTGGTCTGTTGGCTCACTTGAAGGGCCAGCCAAGTCATGAGCTGTTGAAGACGGCTATCCAATCCCTGACTTGCATGACGCACAGGGGCGGTATTGCGGCTGACGGTAAAACAGGTGATGGCTGTGGGCTGTTGCTGCAGAAACCGGATTCGTTCCTGCGTGCAGTGACTCCGGAAGTGGGCATCGACTTACCCGCTCAATATGCAGTAGGCATGTTGTTTGTGGATCTTGATGACGCCATTTGCGCAGAACAACAAGCGGCGGTAGAAAAAGCAATCAAAGACCAAGGCCTGACAGTGCTAGGTTGGCGTACCGTGCCAACCAACAATGACTGCCTGGGTCCGATGGCCGTAGACTGCTTGCCTCGTTTCGAGCAAATTTTTGTCTCCAGTGAGACAGAAATGACGGATGCCGAACTGGACGTAAAACTTTTTTATGCCCGACGTTACGCAGAAAAGTCCCTGACCCAGTACCCGGATTTTTATATCGCCAGCCTGTCATCCCGAGTGCTGTCGTACAAAGGCCTGACCATGCCGGTCGACCTGCCGAATTTTTATCTGGACCTGGGCGACGAGCGCCTGGAAACCGCAATCTGTGTTTTCCACCAACGTTTCTCAACCAATACCATGCCTCGCTGGCAGTTGGCGCAGCCGTTCCGCATGCTGGCGCACAATGGTGAAATCAATACCATCCAGGGTAACCGCAATTGGGCCAACGCTCGCTCCAGCAAGTTTGTCAGCCCGTTGCTGCCCAACCTGATGGACTTGTCCCCGGTGGTGAATACGACGGGTTCGGATTCGTCGTCGATGGACAATATGCTGGAATTGTTGACCACGGGTGGCATGAGCCTGTTCCGTGCGTTACGGATGATGATTCCGCCAGCATGGCAAAATGTTGAAACCATGGATGCCGACTTGCGCGCATTCTACGAATACAATTCCATGCATATGGAACCATGGGATGGCCCGGCCGGGCTGGTCATTACAGATGGTCGTTACGCGGTCTGTGGTCTGGATCGTAACGGCTTGCGTCCGTCGCGCTGGGTCATTACCAAAAATGACTTTATTACCGTGGCATCTGAAGTGGGTGTGCATGACTACTTGCCACAGGATGTTGTGGCGAAGGGGCGGGTTGGACCTGGCCAGATCCTGGCAATCGATACCGAACAGGGTCGACTACTTAAAACCGATGACATTGATAACGCCCTGAAGGCCGAATTTCCTTACAAAAAATGGCTGCGTGAAAACGCCATTCGTATCGAAAGCGAACTGTATTTACAGAAAGCGGGCTTTGACCCCATTGCCGGTGAAGAGCTGGACTGCCAGCAAAAACTGCACCTGATTACCAACGAAGAGCGTGACCAGGTCTTGCGGCCCATGGGTGAAGAAGGTCAGGAAGCGACCGGCTCCATGGGTGATGACACCCCGATGGCGGTACTGTCATTGCGTGTTCGGCATGTCGCAGATTACTTCCGCCAGCAGTTTGCCCAGGTAACCAACCCGCCTATCGATCCGTTGCGAGAAGCGATTGTGATGTCGTTGGAAACCTGTGTTGGTGCAGAGAAGAATGTCTTTGAACAAACACCGGATCACGCCAATCGTATTATTCTGACGTCGCCTGTGCTGTCGCCATTAAAATTCATTGGCCTGACCAATCGTGCATCGGATGCTTTCCGGCATATCACCCTGTCGATGGCATTTGATCCGGAGATCGGTTTGCAGCAAGCGGTTCAGAACCTGACGCTGGCGGCAGAAAAAGCGATACAGGATGGCTACGTTATCCTGATTCTGAGTGACCGCGATGTGGTCAGGGATCAAGTACTGATTCCTGCCGTGATGGCAACTGGCGCGGTGCATCATCATCTGGTGCAAAAAGGCCTGCGTACCAACGGCAATATCGTGGTTGAAACCGGTGATGCCCGTGATGCGCACCATTTTGCCGTGCTGCTGGGTTTTGGTGCGACAGCTGTTTACCCATGGCTGGCGTATACCGTTCTGACCGACTTGCACCGTTCGGGTGAATTGCTGGGCGATCCGCTTAAATCGCAGCAGAATTACCGCAAGGCGATTCGTAAAGGCCTGATGAAAGTCATGTCCAAAATGGGCATTTCTACCGTCACGTCTTATCGCGGATCGCAGTTGTTTGAAGCGATTGGCCTGAGCCGGGAAGTGGTTGATTTGTGCTTCTGTGGCGTTACCAGCCGTATTGGTGGAGCAACCTTCTCTGACTTTGATGAAGACTTGCAGCTGATTGCGAAAAACGCCTGGAAAGCACGTAAGAAAATTGACCAGGGTGGTTTGCTGAAATACGTCCATGGCGGCGAATATCATGCGTACAACCCGGATGTGGTGAAAAACATCCAGACAGCCGTACAGCAAAACAGCCAGGCAGCCTACGATCGTTTTTCCGAGCTGGTGAATACTCGCCCGGTAGCGACCATTCGCGACTTGCTGGGATTCCGTAAAGGTATCCAGCCAATTGATATCAGCGAAGTTGAGCCGGTAGAGAAACTCTTCACACGTTTTGATACTGCGGCCATGTCGCTGGGTGCTCTATCGCCAGAAGCTCATGAAGCGCTGGCGGAAGCCATGAATGATCTGGGCGGTCGCTCCAACTCTGGTGAAGGGGGTGAAGACCCTGCTCGTTATGGCACTCGCAAGAACTCCAAAATCAAGCAGATTGCTTCCGGACGTTTTGGGGTGACCCCCGCTTATCTGGCCAGTGCCGAAGTGCTGCAGATCAAGGTTGCCCAGGGTGCCAAGCCAGGAGAAGGTGGCCAGTTGCCTGGTGGCAAGGTCAACGACCTGATTGCCACGTTACGGTATTCCGTACCGGGTGTGACGCTTATTTCGCCACCGCCTCATCACGATATTTACTCCATCGAAGATTTGGCTCAGCTGATCTTTGACCTGAAGCAAGTAAATCCAACGGCTCTGGTTTCGGTCAAGCTGGTTTCTGAACCCGGTGTTGGCACCATCGCTGCCGGTGTCGCCAAGGCCTATGCCGACCTGATTACCATTTCCGGTTACGACGGTGGTACTGCGGCATCACCGCTGACATCGATCAAGTACGCCGGTTCGCCATGGGAACTGGGTTTGTCCGAAGCGCATCAGGCCCTGCGTGCCAATGACCTTCGAGGCAAGGTACGGGTACAAACGGATGGTGGTTTGAAATCCGGCCTCGACGTTGTCAAGGCGGCTATCCTGGGTGCAGAGTCCTTTGGTTTTGGCACTCTGCCCATGGTCGCGGTTGGTTGTAAATACTTGCGTATTTGTCACCTGAACAACTGTGCGACCGGTGTTGCCACCCAGAACGATGACTTGCGTGAGAAGCACTATATCGGCACCGCCGAGATGGTGAAAAACTACTTCTACTTCCTTGCTGAAGAAGTACGCGGTTTGATGGCTCAACTGGGGGTTCGCAGTCTGGACCAGCTGATTGGTCGTACGGAGTTGTTGGAAATGCTGGAAGGTAAAACCGGCAAGCAACGCCACCTCGATCTGACGCCGATTCTGGTCAATGACCAGATTCCAGAAAATAAACCCCATACCGTTGAGGTCGAGCGTAACGCACCGTATGACGAAGGTTTACTGGCTGAACGTATGGTGGAAGAGATTCTGCCAGCGATTGAAGCCAAAACAGGTGGTGAATTCGATTTTGTGATTACCAACTGTGACCGTTCGATCGGTGCTCGCCTGTCGGGTGAAATTGCCCGTCGTTACGGCAATCAGGGTATGGCAGACAAGCCAGTACGTCTGAGCCTGAAAGGTGTGGCAGGTCAGTCCTTTGGTGTCTGGAATGCCGGTGGCCTGCAAATGGTATTGGAAGGTGACGCCAACGATTATGTCGGTAAAGGCATGACAGGTGGCAAGCTGGTTATTTTCCCGCCCAAGCGCTCCGAATTCAAAACCAACGATACCTCCATTGTGGGTAATACCTGCTTGTATGGGGCAACTGGCGGTAAACTGCTGGCAGCAGGTCGTGCCGGTGAGCGTTTTGCGGTGCGTAACTCTGGTGCTCATGCCGTCGTCGAAGGAACTGGGGATCACTGCTGTGAATATATGACCGGTGGCATGGTCTGTGTGCTGGGTGAAACCGGTTACAACTTTGGCGCTGGTATGACCGGCGGCTTTGCTTATGTGCTGGATCGTAACAACAGCTTTGTTGACAAGTACAATCATGAGCTGGTTGATATTCATCGTATCAGCAATGAAGAAACGGAAGCGCACCGTAACCATTTACGCAGCGTTATTCGTGAATTTGTGGCAGAGACAGGCAGTGCCTGGGGACAAGCAATCCTCGATGACTTTGATGGTTTTATTGGTCGTTTCTGGCTGGTCAAACCAAAGGCTGCTGATCTGCAACAGCTGCTGAAAAACACCCGCGCTCGTCCTGAGTAATCTCACGACGCGACAACAGAATGAGTCCAGGACGAGTATAGAGAGGTTCGAGATGGTACAACGTCTGAACAACAATTTTCAGTTTGTTGAAGTGGGTCGCCAGGACCCGAAGAAAAAAGCAATTTCCACTCGCAAGAAGCAGTTTGTGGAGATTTACGAGCCGTTCAAACAGGCTCAGGTAAACGATCAGGCGCACCGTTGCCTGGCGTGTGGTAATCCATACTGTGAATGGAAATGCCCGGTACATAACTACATTCCCAACTGGCTGAAACTGGCCAGCGAAGGCAACATCTTGGAAGCCGTGGAACTGAGTCATCAGACCAACACGCTGCCAGAAGTATGTGGCCGAGTGTGTCCACAAGACCGTTTGTGTGAAGGCTCCTGCACTCTGAACGACGGGTTTGGGGCAGTGACGATTGGTAATGTAGAGAAATACATTACCGATACGGCATTTGCGATGGGCTGGAAACCGGATATGTCCAAAGTCGTACCGACGGGCAAACGCGTTGCTGTTATTGGTGCGGGTCCTGCTGGTTTGGGTGCGGCTGATGTACTGGTTCGCAACGGTGTTACCCCGGTAGTCTTCGATAAATACCCAGAGATCGGTGGCTTGCTGACCTTCGGTATTCCTGAGTTCAAGCTCGAGAAAACCGTCATGTCCAACCGCCGCAAGGTATTTCAGGAAATGGGCGTGGAATTCCGTCTGGAGACCGAAGTAGGCAAGGATGTGGACTTCCAGAGCATCATCGACGAATTTGATGCCGTCTTCCTCGGCATGGGCACTTACAACTACATGAAAGGCGGTTTCCCTGGTGAAGATCTGCCCGGCGTGCACGATGCGCTGGATTTCCTGATCTCCAACGTGAATCGCAACCTGGGCTTTGAAAAAGATGCGGCTGATTTTATCAGCATGAAAGGCAAACAGGTGGTTGTGCTGGGTGGTGGTGATACAGCCATGGACTGTAACCGCACCTCCATCCGCCAGGGCGCTGCGCGTGTCAGCTGTGCCTATCGTCGCGACGAGAAAAACATGCCAGGCTCCAAACGTGAAGTGACCAATGCGCGAGAAGAAGGCGTAAAATTCCTCTTCAACCGTCAACCGGTTGCTATCATCGGCGAAGATAAAGTCGAAGGCGTCAAGGTGGTGACAACCGAAATGGGTGAGCCTGATGAAAACGGCCGTCGCCGTCCTCAGGTAGTGGAAGGGTCTGAAGAAATCCTGCCTGCGGATGCGGTGCTGGTTGCTTTTGGCTTTCGTCCAAGCCCTGCGCCCTGGTTCAAGGACTTCGGCATTGAAGTGAACAACTGGGATGGTGTTGTTGCACCAGAAGGCCAGGAATTCAAACATCAAACGACCAATCCGAAGGTTTTTGCCGGAGGTGATATGGTTCGAGGATCTGATTTGGTCGTCACGGCAATATACGAGGGTCGCCAGGCTGCTGAAGGTATTCTTGACTATCTGGATGTCTGATAAATTCTGTTTTTGTGACAGAACGTAGAAAACGCGGCATTAGCCGCGTTTTTTGTGTATGGCTGTTGTTCGTATGTAAATGTTATCCTTCCCGACCTGTTGTGAAATCGTCTGGAACTGCCCGAAAGGAGCTTGTCGTTATGTCATTGCGCGATTTGTTGTTGCTGGTTTTGTTTGCTGGAACCTTGTCTGCGTGCGGAGGAGGAGAGTCTGTTGCGGACGCTAGCGCAGGAGATAGCAGTTCAGATGACACCGACGATACCGACGACACAGATGATAGCGATGATTCGGATCTTACAGAAGAGACGGTGATTGAAGCATTGGGAAATGGTACTGGTGCTGATTTTGAGGAGGGTGCTATCGCCTCGTCGGAAGATTATGTGCTTGTTGGCGGCAGTGTTACATTGACCATCGATGGTGTTGATCAGAATGACAGTAATTCATCACTGACCAGCGACAGTTATTACTACACTTTCACATCTGACTGCTCCTTGGGTTTGTTCTCCATTGCGTCTTCCTACACCAGTACGGGGTCTGTTTCTTCTACCTATCGCAACAAGGGATGTAGTGGTGGTGATACCATTACAGCAACGCTGTATTCTGATGCATCTTCCAGTACTGAGCTGGCAACTGCTACGGTGTTTGTCAGCACGGACTACCCGTCCCTGGGGACCGATAGCGGTATTTCCTTTACGGAAGGGCAGCTGGAAGGTGACCTGGAAATCTCCGACGAAGACAGTACCGACCTCTCTGTGAATATTGTTAATCCATTGTCTTCCAATGCGCTGGTGACGGACGATAGTTATATCATTGAATGGTATAGCGATTGTGCTGATGGCGAGTTTTCTGTATCGCGTGAAACCAATTCTGATGGGACTTTCAGCACCAGTTACAATGCTGACTATACGACCTGTCCTGGCGACAATAACCTGACGCTACTGTTGTTTGGTGATACGGATACCGAATGCAGTCTTACGGATACCGACAGCTGTTATGTTGTCATGACGTCGGTTGTAACTGTTGAACAAGGGGTTGAACCTAAATTAGGTGTGCTTGACGATGATGAGTTCTATACCGAGTTGCTGGTGAATGGTATTCGTGAAAGTGAATATGGTGATGATCCAACTTCGGAAAACGTCAGTGACGAGCTCAAGTTATCTGCGGGTGGCACCATGCTGATCACCGCTAATATTGTTGATGATAATGATGATGACAACTTGGCTACAGGTACAACCTATGGTGTCAGTCTGGAATCCAGCTGTGTCGAAGATGGCACAGCTACTCTGGATTCGGATGAAAAAACAACAACGACGGGTACGGTAACTTTTACCTATACTGCGAATGGCTGCCTGGAAGACGCTTTCTCGGCCAATCTTTACTCTGTTGAAAGTGGAGAGCTGGCGACTCAGCTTAATGATGATGAAGTCACTGGTATTATTTTTATCCAGTCTGCAGAAGTTGGAGCGATTACATTCACCAGTGTATCGGAACCCTATATCTCACTGAAAAATATTGGGGATGCGGTACTGCCAAAGCAGAGTACTGTCACCTTTACTGTGGTGGATAAGCAGGGAGAAGTTGTTGAAGGTCAAGAAGTCTCCTTTGAATTGACCAATACAACGGGGGGAATCACACTTGGTAGCGGAGAAGTAACTGACTCCGACGTAACAGACTCCAGCGGTCAGGTTACTGCAATTATTAACTCCGGGACATCACACGCTGTGACATCGGTTCGTGCAACGACGGAAACCAGCGATGGCACATCCATCAGCACAACCTCTCAAGCAATTTCAATTACGACTGGTATTGCCGACCAGGACAGCTTTGATATTGCCGTCGATATCTTTAACCCCGGAGCGTATGCCACAAACGGTACTGAAGTATCAGTGACTGTATACGCAGCCGACCAGTATCAGAACCCGGTTGCTGATGGCACTGTTGTGAACTTTACTGCGGAAAGCGGCACGATTGAATCTTACTGTGTGACCACCACAGGTACGTGCTCTGTCACCTGGTACAGCAGTGGTGTTCGTCCAGGAAAGCATGAAGCCAGCCTGGATAGGGTGAACGAAATTGATCCTCAGGGACGGGTATATGACGGCTTTATTGAGGATAGTGACTGTGCGAGCACTGTATGTGGTATGACTACGATCACTGCCTACACCGTAGGTGAATCCAGTTATACCGATACCAATGGTAATGGTACTTTTGATGTTCTGGATGATACCGGCGCTGAACCTTATGTTAGCTATCCGGAAGCTTTCCGTGACGATAACTGGAATGAAGCGCTGGATACCAATTCTGATGGTCAGGTAGTTGAGGCTTTTTTCGACTTTGATACCGATGGGGCTTACGACGAGGCACCAACCGTCTTTCAGGGACTCGTCTGTTCAGACTCTGCTATTAATGCTGATACTGCAGGTGAAAGTCACTGCGACTCCTTGATGCATGTACGGGATAGTATCCGGATCGTTCAGAGTTATGCCGAAGCGCCGAATATGCGCTTCTATACATATGATGGCACCTCATTCACCGAGACCAGTGCCAGTGAGATTACACTCGTTGATGGCGGTGAGTTCTATGTATTGCTACAGGATTGGAATGGCAATGCTCCTGCTAATGGAACTACCTTGTCAGTTGAAGGCGATGGTTATGAAATCTATGGTTCTTCAGGTACGGTGAGTAATTCGATAGGTCTTCTATATGGAGAAACCTATAACGACCTAGCGACTACTGGCTTACCTAGTTATGGCATGCTTTATTATGTGTCATTCAAGGAAGAGGATGAGCCTGAATCCATTACCGTTACAGCAACGTATGGGGATTTGGAAAAATCCGTAACCATTGATTAGTCGACATCGCAAATCAGTCTGACTTGAGGAATTCTGCTATCATCCGTCGCTGGTACACTTCCAGCGACGGATGATTTGCATGGACCCAGTTAAAAACGACCGCTTTCTCAAGGCGCTGCTGCGCCAACCAGTTGATCGTACCCCCATATGGATGATGCGTCAGGCCGGACGTTACCTGCCTGAATATCGCTCCAGTCGGGGAGAAGCCGGCGACTTTATGTCGTTGTGCAAAAATCCCGAATTGGCCTGTGAGGTAACGCTTCAGCCTCTGGAGCGCTTTCCGCTCGATGCCGCTATTCTGTTTTCCGATATTCTGACCATTCCGGATGCCATGGGCCTGGGCCTGTATTTTGAAACAGGGGAAGGACCGCGTTTCAAAAAGGTTATCCGTACCGCCGCGGATGTTCAGCAGTTGAAGGTTGTGAATACCGAGTCCGACTTGAATTACGTCTTGAAAGCGGTGACGACCATTCACTCTGAGCTGAATGGCCGTGTACCTCTGATCGGTTTCTCCGGCAGTCCCTGGACATTGGCAACCTATATGGTTGAAGGTGGCTCGTCGAAGGACTTCCGTCATGTGAAAGCGATGATGTACGACACGCCGGAAGTCATGCATCAGCTGCTGGATGTGCTTGCCAAATCGGTGATTGATTATCTTAATGCCCAGATTCGGGCCGGAGCCCAGGCGGTACAGATTTTTGATACCTGGGGCGGCAGTCTGAGTGATGTGGCGTATCAGGAATTTTCGCTGCGCTATATGCGTCAAATTGTAGAAGGCCTGACGCGGGTGTATGACGGCCAGCAGATTCCTGTGATCCTGTTTACCAAAGGCGGAGGGCAGTGGCTGGAGTCGATGGCTGACACCGGAGCCGATGCCTTGGGGCTGGACTGGACAACCGATATGGGTCAGGCGCGTCAGCGTGTTGGCAGCAAGGTTGCGTTGCAAGGCAATATGGACCCATCGGTGTTATATGCCTCGCCTGCAACGATTCGTGCCGAAGTTAAACGTATTCTCGATAGCTATGGTTATGGTACCGGGCATGTTTTTAACCTGGGTCACGGTATCCATCAGTTTGTGGACCCTGAACGAGCCAAGGCTTTTGTTGAAGCGGTGGTTGAGTTAAGCCCGGCGTATCACGGCTAGACCGACGATAATGACGACAATAGAGATGCGAGTTTATCTCTGTTGCTGCCCGCCAATCCTTGATTGTGCGGGCCGTCCGGTTGTCTGGCGAAGCGACTGAGCGTGATTTGTATCTGTGTCAGATATTTTCCAGTGCTTGTTGCAAGCGCTCGACACCAATAACCGTCATGCCCTCCGGCATGATTTTGGGCATATTGGCTTTGGGTACAATCGCCCGCTTGAAACCATGTTTGGCCGCCTCCCGAATCCGCTCCTGCCCCGAAGGTACCGGGCGGATTTCGCCGGATAGCCCCACTTCCCCAAAGACAATCATATCCTGTGGTAATGGCACGTTGCGGAAGCTTGACAGGGCCGCGAGCAATAGCGCCAGGTCGGCACTGGTCTCCGACACCCGGACACCGCCAACCACATTGATATAGACATCCTGATCCCCCAGATGAATGCCTCCATGACGATGCATGGCCGCGAGCAGCAGGTTTAACCGGTTCTGGTCGAGACCAACAGCAACCCGCTTGGGCTGGCCAAAATGACTGTCGTCGACCAGCGCCTGAATCTCGATCAATAAAGGCCGGGTGCCTTCCCAGATGACCATCACGGCACTGCCGGGTGACGGCTCGTCACTGCGACTGAGGAAAATGGAGCTGGGGTTTTTGACTTCTTTCAGGCCACTGTCCAGCATGGCAAACACCCCCAGCTCGTTAATCGCACCGAACCGATTCTTGATGCCTCGCAGGGTGCGATAACGGCTGTCGTTGGAGCCTTCCAGCATGATGGAACAATCGATCATGTGTTCGAGTACTTTGGGCCCGGCCAGAGTACCGTCCTTGGTGACGTGTCCGACCAGCAACAATACGGTGTTGGTTTGTTTGGCAAAGCGGGTCAGCATGGCAGCGCTTTCGCGTACCTGAGAGACACTGCCGGGGGCGGAATCCACGCCTTCGACATGCATCACCTGAATCGAATCAATCACCACTACTCGGGGCTGATGCTGTTGCAGGGTCTGGATCAACTGTTCCACGCTGGTTTCACTGAGCATATTGAGCTGATCCATCGGCAAACCCAGACGGCGTGCGCGCATGGCAACCTGCTGCAGGCTTTCTTCGCCGGTGACGTATAACGCCGGCATCTGACGGGCGAGATTACACATGGTTTGTAGCAGCAAGGTGGATTTGCCAGCACCGGGATGACCACCAATCAGAATGGCGGAACCCGGTACCAGGCCACCACCCAGTACCCGGTCAAATTCCTGCATCCCGGAACTGAACCTGGGGACTTCATCGAGATTGACCTGATCCAGTCGCTGGATACCGGTTTGTCCGGCGGCACCTGCGTATCCACCCAAACCCGCACCTCGAGCCGGGGTTTTGGCGGCTGTAACGACAAATTCCTGCAGTGTGTTCCAGGCGCCGCACCCCGTACATTGACCTTGCCATTTGGAATGATCGGTACCGCAGTCGGCACAGACATAAGCGATTTTTTTCTTGGCCATAACGGGGTCCGGTTTCCGGTAAAACAAAGTAGTGAAACAAAGAATAGAGCGAGTTTACGGCGGGGCGGAGTGAATGCAAGGGCGCGCACCGTGGGCGGCCGGTCACTATGGCAAGCCGCCGCATCTTGTTACACTGACATCTTTACGCTAAAGCTGACAATGAGGATTTTTCGTCCATGAAAATAGAAACACAGGCGATTCATGCAGGGTTCAGTGAAGACCCGACGACACGTGCGGTTGCGGTGCCCATTTATCAGACCACGTCATACAGCTTTCGCGATACCCAGCATGGTGCTGATCTGTTTGATCTGAAAGAGCCGGGTAATATTTATTCCCGTATCATGAATCCGACCAATGCGGTTCTGGAAGAGCGTCTGGCAGCGATGGAAGGCGGTATCGGCGCGCTCTGTCTGGCATCCGGCATGGCGGCAATTACTGCCGCGATTCAAACCTTGGCGCGGGCTGGTGATAATATCGTCAGTGTCAGTCAGCTTTATGGCGGTTCCTATAATCTGTTTGCCCATACTTTTCCGCAGCAGGGTCTGGAAGTGCGCATGGCTTCCGGTGACGATGTAGCAGCGTTGGAAGCTCTGATTGATGACAACACCAAGGCACTGTTCTGCGAATCCATCGGCAACCCGGCTGGCAATATCGTAGACCTGCAAGCACTGTCCGATATGGCGCACAGGCACGGACTGCCGGTGATTGTTGATAATACCGTGGCGACACCGTATCTGTGTCGGCCGTTTGAGTTCGGTGCTGATATTGTGGTGCATTCCCTGACCAAATACATTGGTGGTCATGGAACGACACTGGGCGGCGCCATTGTCGATTCAGGCAAATTCTCATGGAAAGATAACCCGCGTTTCCCGCACTTTAATGAGCCAGACCCGTCGTACCACGGTGTGATTTATACTCAGGACATGGGTGATGCTGCCTTTATTGCCCGTGCCCGTGTGGTGCCTCTGCGTAATATGGGTGCTGCCTTGTCGCCGATGAGTTCCTTCCTGTTGCTGCAGGGGCTGGAAACCCTTGCCCTGCGGATGGATCGCCATGTCGAAAACGCCCAGCAAGTGGCTGAATATCTGCATAATCATCCACAGGTCAGCTGGGTCAATTATGCCGGATTGGAGAGCAGCCCCTATTACGAAGTGGCTCAGAGAATGACCCAAGGGAAGCCGTCAGCGATTCTCAGTTTTGGTATCAAGGGCGGGGCAGAAGCCGGAACAAAATTTATTGATGCACTGCAGCTGATCAAGCGGCTGGTCAATATTGGTGATACCAAAAGCCTGGCCTGTCATCCGGCAACGACCACGCACCGGCAGCTGAATGAAGAAGAGCTGGCGTCTGCGGGTGTCAGCAAGGACCTGATCCGTCTGTCGATTGGTATTGAGCACGCCGACGATATTATTGCTGATATCACTCAGGCGCTGGATGCGGCAGGCTAAACGGTTACTGCATGCAAAACCTGCCCAGGCGAATGCCTGGGCTTGAAGGAGAAAAGAATGTCGTTCGGACAGTTTGTTGCGCTGGCCAGTTTTGTGTTATCGATGGGAACCATCGCCGTGACCTATGCGGTGGGAACGGCCCAGGGCACCGCGGAACTTTGCAATCCGTTTCTCGATGGCTGTACCGATATTACCCATACCGGCATGAAGGGAGACGCCGGGTTTATCTTCCGGGGCGGCATGATTACCGCCTGCGCCTTTTTCATGATCTGGTGGCAGGTTATGAGCACCTGGTTGGCCGGGCACAGTCATCGACTGACTTTAGCCATCATGCAGTTTTTTGGTGTGCTGGCGGCTTTGGGGCTGCTGGTTGGTACTGCGGTTTTATTACCGGAGAAGTCAGCAACTCACTGGGGTGTGCATGTCCGTGGCGCCAATCTGTTTTTTCAGGGCATGCTGGTGGCGCTGACGATTAACTATGTATTGATCTGGCGTGGCCGCAGGCGAGGTTTGCAGGTGCCATCATTCTGGTTGAAAACCGTTTTGATGGCGTTGCTGTGGTTCCAGTTTATTGCTTTTGCAGGTGTCACCATCGGTATGGATATGAGCCATGGCAAACGTCTGATCGAGTGGTGGGCGACGCTGTTTATTGGCGTGTATTTTCTTAGTAGCTGGTGGGACTGGTCGTCGCTCCGGCTTGGAGTGGTCAGTACGCCGTCCCGTGAGTAGCTGTGGATGGGTTGAGTCTGATCTCTGGCGGCAGCGGCGGTTATTGCTGCGCAAACCAAGCGTTACAAGCGTTGCGAGTTAATAGTAGTTAAAAGTCACCCCATAAAAATTGCAAGACCGAGACTGCAGCCAGTGCGGCGGTTTCGGTACGCAGAATCCTTGGCCCCAGCAACAGACCCTGAAAACCATGAGCCGCCCCTGCGGCGACTTCGGTATCTGTCAGACCACCTTCGGGGCCAACCAATAAAGCAACACTGGCTGGCGGATGAGCTTGTTGCAGCGGTTGCTGGTTGTGTGGATGTAATATCAGCCGCCGTTCAGCATCACATCGGGCATACCAGTCGTTCAGGGACAGAGCCGGCAAAACCTGTGGAATACGGTTGCGACCACTTTGTTCGCAGGCGGATAACGCGACCTTTTGCCAGTGTTCGATTTTCTTCTCGAGCCGCTCACCTTTCAGGCGTACATCGCAGCGTTCACTGAACAGCGGGGTGATCTGGCTGACCCCCAGCTCGGTGGCTTTCTGGATGGTGAAATCCATCTTGTCGCCCTTGGAGATAACCTGGCCGAGGTGGAGCGGTAATGGAGGTGTGGCCTCTGCGGCAGAGGCTGTAACAATATGTATTTCCGCCTGCTTTTTATTGGCCGTAGCGATGGTGCCCTGATACTCACAGCCGTCACCATTAAACAGCCGCACCGGAGCCGTCACGGTCAGGCGCAGCACCCGCAACAGGTGCAGGCTGGGCTGCTCATCGAGCGTAACGGTTTGCCCGACGATCAAGGGCTGATTGGTAAAAATTCTCGGTGACGACATCGTTTTCTCCACAGGCAATCGCGGCGGATAATAGCACCGGCAGCGGGGATGACACAGTGTCACGCCATGGCTTTTGTTTCCCTAGGATTCAGCGTCTGCACCGGCTTCCGTGCCGCAGAGGCTCAACTGCCGACCGGGTATTCCAGCGCGCAAACATCTCTGTTCTATGGCAAAAACTGGCTGTCAGACTTGTTGAAGCTGCAGTCAGGCGCTACTGTGGCGGCACACAGCGTGGGTAGGTGTTATGAGCGATAAACAACAAGCATTTGATTTTGAACAGTCGCTGGCAGAGCTGACGTCTCTGGTACAGCGAATGGAAAGTGGTGAACTGACTCTGGAGCAGTCTCTGGGAGCGTTTGAGCAAGGGATTCGGCTGACCCGCTCGTGTCAGCAGGCACTGGCCGAGGCGGAACAAAAAGTAACGCTGCTGACTGAGCAGAATGGCCAGAGTCTGGCACAACCCATGGTTCGGGATGCTTTTGAATGAGCCTGTTGCCAGAACGGCTGACCGCCGTGCAAAAACAGCTGGAACAGCAATTGCGGGCAGCTGTAATACAGCTGGATAGTTGTGATTCACGGCTGGCCGAAGCCATGCAATACGGCTTGCTTAATGGTGGCAAGCGCTTACGGCCATTATTGGCCTATGCCGCTGCAGAAGCATTGGGTGGCCAGCCAGGCCAGGCCGATAGCGCGGCGACAGCACTGGAAATGGTGCACAGCTACAGTCTGATCCACGACGATTTACCGGCGATGGACGATGACGACCTGCGGCGTGGCAAGCCCACGACTCATATTGCCTTTGATGAAGCCTCGGCCATTCTGGCAGGTGACGCCTTGCTGACTGGCGCCTTTGAAATCCTGCTGGCTGATGACAGCCTGTCGGCAGAGCAGCGGCTGGCGATGACCACACTGCTGGCCAGAGCGGCCGGAGCGTTTGGTATGGTTGGAGGACAAAGCATCGACCTCAACCATGTCGGCAAGCCCATGTCTCTGGTTGAGCTGGAGCAGATGCACCGGGGTAAAACCGGTGCATTGATTCGCGCCTCCGTGATGCTGGGAGCCATGTCGGTGCGCTGGCCACTGGCAGCCGGGCAAGAACAGGCATTGACTGACTACGCCAATGCCATCGGGCTGGCCTTCCAGGTTCAGGATGACATTCTCGATGTGGAAGGGGATACCTCGACTCTGGGCAAGCAGGCGGGAGCCGATATTGCCCTCAACAAACCGACCTATCCGGCCTTGTTGGGGATGGATGCCGCTCGACAAAAAGCGCTGGAACTGTGTCAGCAAGCCCAGGCAGCCTTGCTGGTATTGCAGCAAGATGGCGGCCAAACCGGCTTGCTGCAACAGATTGCCGACTATGTGATTGAGCGTAATCACTGACCTGGCCTGCTCCCGGAGCCAGCCGCAGGTTGGCCATGGCAGGACAGATACCGGAAGGAATCATGACCAAGGTGGCTATTGGCCTACTCAATAGCCACCGCAATCGTTAGAATGGTCGCCCTTTTTTGCTATTACGTAGCAGCATCTGCGCAATATCTGATGCTCAACGACCGGAAACACAACGCCTGATGTTTACCGAAATACCGAGTTCTCGTCCTCTTACTCCTTTACTGGATGCTATCAATCAGCCTGCCGACTTGCGCCTGCTGGCGCCGGAGCAACTTCAGGAGGTCTGCTGTCAGCTGCGAGAATACCTGCTCTACAGTGTTGGACAGTCAGGCGGGCACTTTGCCGCCGGACTTGGCGTGGTGGAGCTGACGGTTGCATTACACTATGTCTTTAACACCCCGGATGACCGTCTGGTGTGGGATGTCGGCCATCAAGCCTACCCCCATAAAATACTCACCGGTCGCCGTGAAGCAATGCCCCTTATTCGCAGTGAAGAAGGCCCGGCCGCGTTTCCACATCGTAATGAGAGCGTATACGACACCTTTGGCGTAGGTCATTCCAGTACCTCCATTGGTGCAGCACTGGGCATGGCGCTGGGTTTTCGCCAGCAAGGACTGGAGCAGGAATCGGTTGCCATTATCGGCGATGGAGCCATCACCGCCGGTATGGCGTTTGAGGCGCTGAACCATGCCGGTCATGTCAAAGCCGATATGCTGGTTATTCTGAACGACAACGATATGTCGATTTCCAATAACGTCGGCGCATTAAACAAGTATTTCACCCGCATCTGGTCATCGAAAACCTATTCCGCCATGCGGGCGGGCAGCAAAAAAGTATTGGAGAAAATCCCGTCAGCGTGGGAATTTGCCCGCCGTACCGAAGAGCATATGAAAGGCATGGTGGCTCCGGGCACCCTGTTTGAAGAGCTGGGTTTTAACTACTATGGCCCGATCGATGGCCATGATCTTGGCGAGCTGGTCCAGACCCTGACCAACCTGGCGAAAATGAAAGGGCCGCGCTTCCTGCATATCGTTACGCGCAAGGGCAAGGGTTTCGAACCTGCGGAGCAAGACCCGATTGGTTATCACGCCCTGAAGCCGGTGCATCAGGCATCGACTGCGGTCAAAAAACCGACCTACTCGAATATCTTCGGCGAATGGCTGTGCGATATGGCTGCCGCTGATGCACGGCTGGTCGGTATTACTCCGGCGATGCGCGAAGGCTCTGACCTGATTCGTTTTTCACATGAATTCCCGGATCGTTATTACGACGTTGCCATTGCTGAGCAGCATGCGGTGACGCTGGCGGCCGGTCTGGCGTGTGAAGGCAGCAAGCCGGTGGTTGCCATTTATTCGACTTTTCTGCAACGGGCGTACGATCAGCTGATACACGATGTGGCGTTGCAAAATCTGGATGTATTGTTTGCCATCGACCGCGCCGGACTGGTCGGGGAAGACGGCCCGACCCACCATGGCGCCTTCGATCTCAGCTATCTGCGCTGTATTCCGAATCTGGTCGTGATGACACCATCTGATGAAAACGAATGTCGCCAGATGCTGTATAGCGGTTATCAACATATTGGCCCGGCAGCGGTGCGTTATCCTCGTGGCAGCGGCCCCGGCATGGAGACAGAGACCACCATGGCGGTCGTGCCGCTTGGTAAGGGGCGGATTGTGCGCTCATCGACCGCTGCTGCCGGCCAGCGAGTGGCCTTGCTGGGCTTTGGTGCCCCGTTAAGCAGCGCGCTGGCAATAGCGGAAGCGCTGGATGCGACCGTTGCGGACATGCGGTTTGTCAAACCACTGGATGATGCCCTGGTTGCCTCGCTGGCAGAATCTCATGACCTGCTGGTAACGCTGGAAGAAAACGCCACGGCGGGTGGAGCAGGCAGTGCAGTGCTGGAATCCCTGGCGGCTGCGGGCGTGATGGTACCGGTTTTACTGACGGGATTACCCGATCGCTATATCGAACATGCCAGCCCGGATCGCCAATGGCTGGATGCCGGTCTTGATAGCAACCATGTGCTGGAGCGGATTCAGCAGCGTCTGGCGCAGCTCTGACCGCTCCAACCGTCGGCCAGTGTTAATCGCTGGCCGGTCTGGCCTTGGAGGACGGTTTGGCTTATGGGCCACTGGGAAAACAGCCCAGGTCAGCTCCAGGCAGTAGACAATGGACAGTCGACAGAGACCGGAAAGACCTCAGACCGGCTCATCATCCTGATGAGTCAGCGGCGCAACGGCGGTATTGCTGAGCATATGCCCCAGCTTGCTGGCCTTGGTGGTGAGATAGCCATCGTTGTACGGGTTTCTGCCCACTTCGATGGCCACTCGCTCAATGACTTTCACACCGGCTTCTGACAGAGCCTTCACCTTGCGCGGGTTGTTGGTCATCAGGCGCACGGCATGAATACCCAAATGGCTCAGCATGGGTTCACACATGCTGTAGTCACGCATATCGGCACCAAACCCCAGCTGCTCATTGGCTTCGACCGTATCGGCGCCCTGATCTTGCAGGTGATAGGCACGGATTTTGTTCAACAGACCAATGCCACGGCCTTCCTGACGCAAGTACAGCACCACACCATGGCCTGCCTCTGCCACCGAACGCATCGCTTCTTCAAGCTGATAACCACAATCGCAGCGCATGCTGAATAACGCATCACCGGTCAGGCACTCGGAGTGAGCACGGGCGAGTACCGGCTCGCCGTTGCCAACATCCCCCAGCGTCAGTGCCACATGCTCTTTGCCGGCAACGGTGTCTTCAAATCCGTGCATGGTAAAGACGCCAAATGGCGTTGGCAGCTTGGACGATGCAATGTATTGGATACTCAAGGCTCTCACCTCCGATAAAACAAGCGGCGTATTCTATCAGCACGAACCATAATCCCCCAAACTTCCCTGACCTTAAAAACGGGACTTGTTGGTGTCACAATGGCACATCGCTGCTTCTGGCCTTGGCAAAGGTTCGAAAATGGCATACATCACCTCGAAACAGAGCATTACGAGGGGATTCTTCCAGCGTCGTAAAGCGTCTGGTTAACACACTGTTGCACAGGATATATAGATGCTGATGATCGCCGGGGTCGTTATTTTGCTGCTGGTACTGGTTTTGCCGGGGTTATGGGTACGCCACGTGCTGACTCGTCACAGCTCGGTGCGTGACGATTTTCCCGGAACCGGGGGAGATATGGCCCGGCACCTGATCCACAAGCTGGAGCTGGAACAGGTGGTGGTCGAAGCAACAGAACAAGGCGACCACTATGACCCCCAACAGCATGCCGTGCGACTGACCGCCGACAAGCTCGATGGCAAGTCGCTCACCGCAGTAGTGGTGGCGGCCCATGAAGTAGGCCATGCCCTGCAGCACCAGCGTGGCGAGCGGATGTTCTCCTGGCGTCAGGGGCTGGCAGTACTGGCGAGCTGGATGCAACGGCTGGCACCGGTGGCACTGTTGCTGTCGCCCTTGCTGCTGGCGATACAGCCCGGACTGTCACGCTGGACATTGTTGATTGCGGTACTGGCGATGAGCATCAACACCTTGGTGCATCTGGTAACCTTGCCGGTCGAGCTGGATGCCAGTTTTAACAAAGCCCTGCCGCTGTTACAGCAAGGCCAGTATCTGGATGACGCCGATATGCTTCATGCCCGCACCATTTTGCGAGCCGCCGCCCTGACGTACGTTGCCGGTTCCCTGATGAGTCTGTTGAATATTTGGCGCTGGTTGCGTTATTTGCGGCGTTAGAGCGGGTGTTAGATCAGCACCCTCAGATCAACACCCAGGCCGCCAGCTGCAAGCAGACCAGAGCGAAGATACCCGCCAGTACATCGTCAATCATAATGCCAAAACCGCCTTCGACCTGTTCATCCAGCCATTTGATCGGCCAGGGCTTGAGGATGTCGAAAAAGCGGAACAAGACAAACCCTGCCAGAATCCATTCCCAGCCAGACGGCAGGGCAATATAGGTAATCCACAAGCCGATCCATTCATCCCAGACAATACCCGGGTGATCATGTACCCCCAGGTCGTGCGACGTTTGCTGGCAAAGGTAAACGCCAAAGGCAAAACCGGCGATCAGGATACCGAGATACGGTAACAGGGGAATGTCCGCTAGCAATAGCAGCCAGACCGGCAGCGCTGCGATGGTGCCAAAGGTGCCCGGTGCTTTGGGGGCCAGACCAGAACCCAGGCCAAACGCGAGCCAATGTGTCCAAGATGTTAATTGCGTGCGAGCCACAGGTTACTCCGTTGACAGCGACCAGAATAAAGCAGCGATGATAAAGAGATGACGGCAGGACCGCCAGTTGGCCGTGTGGTTATTTGGCTGGATTCACCCGGGCTAGAGGGTGTCCTGGGGGTCCACATCCAGATGCCAGCGCACCTGGTGAAAGCCTTTTTGCTGGTGGAGAAAATCCACCAATGGATCGAGTACCGCATGCAGCCCTGTGCGTTCGTCACTCAGGAGCTGCAATTGTTGGCGAAAACGTCCGGCGCGGCGTTCCATAATGGCCGGAAACGGCCCCACCAGGACCAGCGGGGTAATACTGGTCGAGTGCGCCCGGTGCTGGGCCGAGAGCGATTGCAGGAATTGTCGTGCCAGCTGCAACAGCTGCTCGGCCAGATGACGCTGGGGCGATTCCGCCCGTAACATGGCCATATGACTGTAAGGCGGCAACTGCCGTTGCTGGCGCTCCTGTAACAGCGCCAGCGCCAGTGCGTGATAACCGTCGTTGATCAACAGGTTTAATTGCGGATGGTCGGCGTACAGGGTCTGAATCCACACTTCGCCCGGATGTTCCGCTCGTCCGGCCCGGCCAGCCACTTGCAAGATCAGTTGTGCCGTGTGTTCCATACCCCGAAAGTCGGCACTGAATAAACCGGCATCGGCATCGAGTACCACCACCATGGTCACCGCCGGGAAATGATGCCCCTTGGCCAGCATTTGAGTACCGATCAATAAGCGCTTGCCGGGGGAATGAATGTCCTCCAGCAACGCATCAAAGGCGTGTTTGTTACGGGCGGTATCGCGATCGACGCGGGTGATCGGCACCTGGGGGAATAACATCGACAGTTCGTCTTGCAGCCGTTCAGTGCCCTGACCCAGGGCCTGAATCTTGTCGCTGTGGCAGTTGGGGCAGAAGCGGGGCACCGCTTGCTGGAAATCACAATGATGGCAGTGCAAATGCGCTGGCGATTGATGCAGTGTTAGCCGGGCGTCGCAGCGAGGGCATTCTGCCAGCCAACCACATTCCTGACACGCCATCAGCGGGGCGTAACCGCGGCGGTTCACAAACACCAGCACCTGGCGGTCAGCGTCCAGATGCTGCTGCATTTTGGCAATCACCGGTTGTGCCAGACCAAAGGTCAATGGTTGATGGAGGATGCTGTGCAAGGTCATGCCCGGCGGCTTGGCCTGTCCGGCTCGCTGGGTCAGCTTCAGATGCTGGTAGCGGCCGCTGAGGGCATTGTGCAACGACTCCAGCGACGGAGTTGCCGATCCCAGTACAATGGGAATATTCGCCTGCTTGGCGCGCACCAAGGCAAAATCGCGGGCGGAATAGCGTACCCCATCTTGTTGCTTGAACGAGCTGTCGTGCTCTTCGTCGAGAATAATCAGCCCGAGCTCTGGCATCGGCGTAAAGACCGCCGAGCGCGTACCGATCAGAATACGCGCACTGCCGTCACGGCACTGACACCAGGCTTGCAGGCGTTCGCGGTCATTCAACCCTGAGTGTATCAATGCCACCGGCACATCAACTCGCTCCCGGAAGCGCTGCACTGTTTGTGGCGTCAGGCCGATTTCCGGCACCAGCACCAGCACCTGCCGGCCCTGTTGCAGTGCCTGTTTGAGGTGTTGCAAATACACTTCGGTCTTGCCGGAGCCGGTGATGCCTTCCAGCAAGCTGGCCCGGAATTGCTGCCGTGGTTGGTTCAGTTGTGTCAGGGCTTGCTGTTGCTCGTCGTTGAGAGGCAAGTCGTCGCGCCGACGTAAGGATGTGGCGGGTATGGGCAGGCGCTGTTGTGTTTCGATCAGCCCCAGTTGTGCCAGTCGGCGCAGCTGGGCCAGAGTAAACCCCTGGGCCGTCAGCTCGGCATGGGCCCACACGGGCCGCTGTTGGAATAGCTGCCACAGCGCCTGCTGTTGCTTGCCGCGTAAAGACGGTGTTTCATCATGAGCGGTGGGGCATCGCGACCAGCTTTGCTCCAGCGCCTCTTGCAGGGCGCCGCCGCGCCGCAGCAGTGCCGGTATCATCAGTTCCAGCACTTCCCCCAGACTGTGATGATAATAGCGCGCCAGCCAGCGCCCCAGAGCCAGCTGACTGGCATCCAGCAAGGGAGCATCATCGAGACGTTCGAGTAAGGGCTTGAGCCTGGCTGTTGGCACATCGGTGGTATGAGCGGTACCGACTACGACGGCGGTCAATAACTGCTGGCCAAAGTTAACCCGCACCCGTTGTCCGGGTTTCCAGGTGTCTTCCGGCTCACCGGCTGAAGGAAGATAGTCGAAACAGCGCCGCAAGGGCACGGGTACAGCGACCTGCACGACGTAAAAAGGCATGAAAAGAACTTGCTGGTAAAAGAGGCTCTGGTATTATGCGCGTCCTTATTGTCTGTGCAAGGGGCTGATGTACGGTTTGGCACCGTCATTGGTTCATGGCGACAGCGAGAATTTGATGTTTTCTTAACAGTAGCGCGGTGCCTGTCCGATGGTCGGAAGGTGGCGGCGTGAAGACCCGAGGTGTTCCCATGAAACAAGATATCCATCCTGAATACGCTGAACTGACAGCTACCTGCTCTTGTGGCAATGTTGTTAAAACTCGTTCCGCCAAGCCTGGCGAAATGTATCTGGACGTTTGCTCCGCTTGCCACCCTTTCTATACTGGCAAGCAGAAAACCGTGGATACCGGTGGTCGTATTGATCGCTTCAACAAGCGTTTCGGTGGTTTTGGCAAGAAGTAATCCCTGTTACTGCCAAAGTCCCGTAACACCAAAACCCGCTTCGGCGGGTTTTTTTGGCCTGGGTTCTGGTTTGGGTTCTGGCTTGGGCTTGGGCTTGGGCTTGGGCTTGGGCTTGGAGAGAGGAGAGAGGAGAGAGGAGAGAGGAGAGTACGACGCCAGTAACAACAATAATGCCGACATCTATTAACAGGGTTAATCATGCCGGCATCGGGATAAACAGGTTAATGACGAATGGTATTGTTTAACTCATATCTGGCTCAAACAAGCCACGCTTCATATAAAATTTTACCCACACGGCAGCAATAATACTTAAAATCAGCAAAATCCCACCCGTAATGCTATAGACCATTTGAGTCATTTCCGGTGCTGGTGAATTATTCAGAGCAACGTACAGCATCGCGATGATACCCACAATCTGAGGTAGTGGATAAAACGGCGTACGATAAGGGCGTTCATGGTTTGGCATACGCTTGCGTAATACGATGACATTGATATGTGCCACGCTATAAGCCAATAACCAGCTGGTGGTGGCGGCAATAATCAGCATGATCAAGGAATCGATACCAAAGACAAAATAAGGAATCATTGTTAATCCCGCCATCATGACAATACCCACCCAAGGGGCATCAAAACGGTTATGCGCTTTTAATTGTGGGAAAGCCTGGCCTTCATCTGCCATACCTTTCAGCATTCTTGGCACAGCCGCAAGAATTGTATTCATGGTGCTGCACGTGGCGGCCAGTGCCATGACGGTGGCAATAATCAAACCGCTTTGTCCGAATACGGCATTGGCATAATCGAGGAATGGCAGAGGAGAACCCAATAAAGTATCCAGATCGAGATAAAGGCTGGCACCAAAAATAAAGGCAACAAAAATCGTAAAGATAAAAAACAATGACAAATGCATGGCCATAGGAATACTTTTCTTCGGATTTTTTACCTCACCAATCATTGGGCAAATAAATTCGACGCCCACCATGGTCCATAATGCCAACCCGATCAAGCCAATAAAGCTGCCATCGATAACCCCCGCCATACTCCAGTCAACCGTGGCACCTGTCAGTACCGGGTGTGGTTCAGAAGCACCGGTAATTGCCACCAGGCCGGTCAGGATCAATGCACTGACCAGAATAAATGCCAGAACATTTTGTACCCGGGCAAAGACATCCGTACCAATCAGGTTAGTAATAGTGAAGACCAGCAAAATAAGCAAGGGTATTAATTTTTCTGGTAATACACCGGGTAATAATTCTCCCAGCATGGCATCCACCAAAAACATTTCTACCGGTAATGCCAATACGGCAACCACCACATAACCAGCAAATACAGAAACAATAGCCGGAAAATGCCCAATTGCTTTTTGGGTGTAAGTTGCCAGCGTTCCTTCTTGCGGAAACATCAAGGATAACTCGGCAAAACTCATGGCATTAAATTGCGCCAGTACCAAGGCCGCCACCATGGCAAAGATAAAGCTCAGGCCGCCAATGCCGAGCCCTTGCAGGGCAGAAATCATCGCTCCTTGAACAATCACCAGACCAATACAAATTGCCATCATGGTCAGCAGGCCAATATGGGTCTTTTTATTAGCCCCCGCCTGATCAATCGAGTTTGCCGTTGCTGTGTGTGCAGTACCGCTCATATTCTGTACCTCGTGTGAGTAAAACCGTTATCGGTATTTCAGAGTCGATCAAACCGGTAAGGGTCTGGGTCGATAATGGGAGAAGTATTGGCGACAAGGTCTGCTGCCAATTGCCCTGCTGCTGGCCCGGTACCAAATCCGTGCCCAGAAAACCCGGTGGCGATCGTCAGGCCAGGAATGGCATGAACATGGTCGATCACCGGATTTGAATCGGGTGTTACGTCAATCACGCCAGCCCAGGATTCTTCGATTTGTGCCTGCTTGAAAACAGGCCAGGCGTCGGCAAGATTGGTTAGCGCCTCTTGATTGAGGGCAGGGTTGGCTGATGGATCCAGCGTACGAATTTTCTCAAGCGGAGAAGGGCGATCGGCTCCCCAGCGGCGTGCCAGGGCCAGGTCCTGCAGAAAAGCCCGGCCTAACGAGGTGCGCAAAAAACTGCGCTGGGCACGGAGCTGGCTGAGATAACGCCAGCCAATCAGCAGATGATCGAGGGTGATGGGAGCATCAAGTGCGCCTCGTTGGGTGATAATAAAACCGCCGCCGTCCTGTTTGCGGAAAGAAAAATCCGGGCCACCCACAGCAATATCGGTTGGCCCTGTCATCGGTGTGGTACGTAACACGGAACAAATCAACGGCAGCGTTGGCAGGGCAATACCCTGATTACCGAGAAAACGCCGTGACCAGGCTCCGCCCGCCAACAACACCTGGTCACACCGGATTTCGCCTTTTTCGGTGACAACACCGCTGATTTTACCGGCCGACCTCACCAATGTTCGTACAGCACAGTGCTGGATCAGGGTTGCCCCTTTGGCGACGGCAGCCCTGGCAATGGCGCTGGTGGCAATCGCGGGTTCGGCCCGGCCGTCCGATGGCGTGTAAATACCGCCAACCCACTGACCCTGACCGTTAGGTACATGCTGGTCGATGGCTTGTGGCGTCAGCAGCTGAGAGTCCAGAGACAGGTCTTGCACTGAGCGTGACCAGGCTTCGTGCATCGCCATCTGTTCGTCGTTTTTGGCCAGAAACATAATGCCGGACTGGCGGTAGCCGACCGACTGGCCGATACGCTCCGGCATCCCGGCCCACAGCCGGTCGGCCGCCTGAGCCAAGGGCACATCGGCGGCATGACGGCTGGTTTTGCGTATCCAGCCCAGGTTGCGTGATGATTGCTCGCCCGCGATATGGCCTTTTTCCAGCAGCACAACGGGGATGTTACGCTCTGCCAGCGTCAGTGCTGCGGTAACACCGACGATGCCTCCACCAATAATGACCACCGTGGTGGCGTCAGGTAATTGATCTGTTGTGTGTACTGTTTCCAGTGTTTTGGTCATAAGATTGCTGCCGACATCAACGGGTTTGCGGGTATCGCCTGGAACGATCAGGCGATGGACATTTCTTCTACGGTGGCTTGGGAAGCGCCGCGATAGGCGGTGACTTCCAGCTCCATCTTGTAGACGGTTGAACCAAGCGGTGGACAAGTCACCGTGGTGGCCGGATTGATGCCTTTGAACTTCTCGCCAACCAATCCCATCACCGCATGAACATCGGCCGGGTCCTGAATAAACACCCGTGAAAACACCACATCGGCGAGACAGGAATCCGCCGCCGCCAAGGCGGTTTCAATATTGCTGAACACCTGGTGCGTTTGCGCCAGCACGTCCTCTGGGATCTCTTTGGTGTGTGGATTACGGCCCGCAGTATTGGAAACGTAAATCCAGCGATCGACAGCAACGAGGCGGGAATAGCTGCCGATTTCTTCGAATTTTGAGCCGGTTTTCAGTTTTAGAATCTGTGTCATTGGGAATATCCAGGGTGTCAAATACAGTCATGCAGAGGAAATAACGGCGCCGGTCACGACGCCGAATGCTGCTAGCACAATTCAGGGCTATCCCAAAGATTCAGCTTGATGCCAATGCCTTGCTCAATTGCCGTGCGATAAATCACGGTGGCCCAGGCAACGTCTTCGACGGGCATGCCGCCAACCGATAAAATGATAATTTCTTCATCATTCGCCCGACCTGGAGTGGCTCCGGCGGTGATGGCTCCGAGGTCTTCGAGCTGATCCAGCGATAACTTGCCCTCGTCGACCATATCCATAAAACGGGCACCAATGATGGGAATATACTGGTGAGCCGGTTTTGGCACTTCTTCAAACCAGGCTTGATATAAGCCGGTGTTATCCAGCACTTTACGGACATCGTTTGTTTCCATCGCATCATCGAGACGACAATACGCTGGCATTGAAAGGAAACAGCCGGGTTTTACCCATTCTCTTTTGACTTCCGGATAACTGGACACATCACCGGTTTCGTTAGAATTGCAATAGGTTACGATATCGGAATCACGTACCACCTCTTCAAGAGTATCGACAGTGGTAATCGTAGTAATTTGAGGATAGGTTTCCTTAACCCAGCCAATAAAGCTATCGAGGCTTTTTTGCCCACGACCTTTTACCTTGATGGTGTCGATATCCGGGCAAGTGGCCATAAAGGCCGCAATAGACGTTTTACCCATAACGCCAGGCCCCAATAAACCCACCACTTTGGAATCTTTACGGGCAAGGTGGCGAGCACCAACACCAGGAACCGCACCGGTACGATAAGCCGATAGCAGGTTGGCCGACATATAAGCCATGGGAGCACCGGTATCGATATCGTTCAGAATAAACATAAGAATTGAACGCGGCAGGCCTTTTTCACGGTTGGCAATATTGGAGCCATACCATTTCACTCCGCAAGTCTGGAACTCTCCACCCAAATAAGCCGGCATGGCCATAAGACGACGATCGGCAGTAGGTTTTGGCATTGTCGGAAATGGAGATTCTTCGGGGAAGGTAATCATGGCACCGTGGGAATCACTATTCGGGCCAGCCATACGATAATCACCTTTATATAACAAGGTGAACATGCTTTCCATTGTGTCGACACATTTTTCCATATCCATAACGCCGGCTTTGATCATGTCCGGCTCGGAAAGATAAATAAAATCGATTTTCGTATTCTCTGACATAACAGCACCTTGAATCTGGGAATGAGCACTTCTGTACTTTTATTCAGCTGCCATACGCTCATCAGAATCAATAATGACGAGTCAAACTCATGAGCGAGACGGGCTGAGGAAAAATACGATCCTAGACGTCGAAAAATCATCCGTATTGAACTTTTGCGACATGGAATCAAGAAATATCAACTTCAAAAAATCTGGCACTGGCTTTGCTATGGATTGCGTATCTTCGAAATATCAAGCGAGCGAATCCAGGTTATGTCACATACTTCCCTTGTTCATTGTCTTGCTGGAATTCGTTCCAAACAGCCTTGGTTGGTGCTTAATTCGGCCGAGAGATTTTATCTTTCAGGGTCTGACAATCCGCTCATTTCTCACTTTTACAGTTTTGAAGCCAAAGACTCCGTCGAAGCGACGTTTGCCATACCGGACGGTTGTGTTGATATACTGTTTGACTGCGACAGCAGCCATCCCACCGCCGAAGTTTTTGGCACGCCGATGAAGGCCATCGACATCGACCTGAACAGCCATCACCGTTATTTTGGGGTGCGTTTTGTGTCCGGCACCATGCCGGATTTTCTGAACGTCTCGGCGGAAGAGCTGATCGAGCAGCACTTTGCTTTTCAGGAGCTGGTTCCTGAGTCAAATCAAGTGTTTGAAGCGATTGTTGGCAGCGCCAGTTTTGCTGAACAAATTGAAATCTTCGGGCGTTTTTGTGATGGCAAGGAGATGCGGAAATCATCCCGATTGACGACCCAGGCGATCCGCAGTATTTGCGAGAGCCATGGCAGTATTCACATCAACGATCTGGAGGCATTGACCGGATATACCACGCGCTCACTGCAGCGGCAGTTCCGGGCCGATATGGGCATGTCACCCAAGGCATTCAGCCAGATTATCCGTTGCCAATCGGCGGTTTACGACATCAATCACAGTGATCAGGTAGCCTTTTCCGACTTGGCATCCGACCTCGGTTTCAGCGACCAATCCCACTTTTCCAGAGAATTCAAAAAACAGGTGAACACCACGCCTCTGGATTATCTGAAGCGAGTGAAGCACGAAACTTACCTGGAACGGATTCGCTATGTGTGAGCAATCAATGTTCACTGAACATAATTTCGCACTAATTTTGTGCTGAAACGGAGTGATATACACCAGCCTGACGGGATTTAATGGTTGGCCTGCATGAAGCAATTGGCTCAAATAACCACATTGACCCCAATAAACGCATGAGGCAGAGCTACCCGCGTTGGTCAGCCACAAAAGGATTGCTCTTGCGCTCATGACCAAAGGTTGAACGTGGGCCATGACCTGGGACAAATTCAATCTCATCCCCCAATGGGAACAACTTGTCGCGAATAGAATGGATCAGATCGGCATGGTTTCCCTGCGGAAAGTCGGTACGTCCAATCGAACCGTTAAACAGCACATCCCCGACCAACGCCAGTTGCTGCTCTGGCTGCACAAATACCACATGGCCCGGCGTATGGCCCGGCGTATGAATCACCTCCAGCGTGACATCCCCAACCGTGACCTGATCACCGTCACTGAGCCAGCGATCTGGAGTAAACATCTCAACATCCGGCAGACCAAACATCTGAGCTTGCTGCGACAGCGCCTGAATCCAGAAATTATCCCCCTTGTGCGGCCCTTCGATCGGTAACTGGTAACGCTTGGCCAGCTCGGCCGTGCCACCGACATGATCGAGGTGAGCATGCGTCAGCAAGATTTTTTCCGGCTTGGCACCCATGGCGTCGAGTTTGGCGACGATACGATCAATATCGCCACCAGGGTCAACAATGGCCGCCTGATGCGTGGCTTCACACATCAGAATGGTGCAGTTTTGCTGAAAGGCGGTTACCGGCACGGTGGCAGTGATCAGGGCCATGGTGGTGTTCTCTCTGACTGGTTGTGATTCTGAAAATTATGATGATGCGGCTGTCGGCCGTGGTAGCCACTGTAGCAGAATTTTTTCAGCGTCGGCGTCTGCTTGTAGGTGCAGAAGGCGTTGACGCTGATTCGACGCCGTTGTTCGTCTTCTCGTATGTCGAACCAGAAACCACCTGTTGGTGCCCTGTTTGATGTCTTGTTTGGTACTCGGAACCATTTGGAATCGTCATTTCTTCAACTGTCCAAAACAGGCAGTGACACATCATGGCCGACAACATATTTGAAATTGATATCGAAGCCTTTGGCCAGGCACGTCAATCGGGCCAGCCAATCAATGGCAAAGATGGCCAGCTCACATTTCTGATCAAGCAAGTCATTGAATGTTATATTGGTTCAATGATTCCAGACATCAACGCAGGTGGACTTAGAGGCGTTCGATAAGCTTTGCGAATTATTGGATTGCCAAGTGAATGAATTATTGCAGCGAGTGCCTGGCAGCACACACTGAGAAAAGACAGGGAGTTTTGAGTTTATGACGTCGGCTGATCACACCAGTAACTTTGGCTTTCTCGCCGAGCACGATGCACTATTGGTCGAGCTAGCCCTGTCAGCAGAGCGCGCTTTTGCCAGCGATCCAAACACAACGTTGATAAAACTGCGTCAGTTGGGAGAAGCCTTGGCTCAGCACATGGCAGCACTGGCGGGAGTGCCGTTCGACGAACAAACGACCCAAGCTGATCTGCTCTATAAAATAAACCGGGAATTGAAGTTAGAGCCTGTCGTACGAGAGCTCTTCCATACGCTGCGCATAGAAGGCAATAAAGCCACGCACCAATTCAAAACCCAGCATAAAGAAGCCATTAGTGGCTTGGTTGTCGCTCGTAAATTGGCCATCTGGTTTCATCAATCTTTTGGAAAATCGGGCACCCGGTTTAAACCTGGCCCTTTTATTCCGCTCGCAGACCCCAGTGAACAGCTTCACAAGCTGCAAAATGAAATTGCCCAGCTTAAAAATGACCTGCAACAGGCCAACCTCGATCTTGGCTCCAGTCAGCAGCTTAATGAGCTGATTGGCAAAGAAAAAGATGAATACGAAGCGCACCGGGGTTACACACTCGATCAAGAAATGGCCGAAGGTGAAATCGCCACAGACTTGCACGCCGATACAGTCAAGCGCTTGTTAGACGAAGCCTTCAAAGCATTCTACAGCGGAGAATACAACCAGGCAGCAGCCATGAACATCAGCGATGCCATTTGTCCACAGATAGGATAACCCTGACAACAACTCTCAACCGAATAAAGTGGATGTGTTTACAAAATGAACAAATTAATATCTTTGATTTTTATAATTACGTTATTAATATTTTTTTTACATTTCAAACAAGTTAGAAGGTTGGCTTATGCGTTAATTGCAGTGGTGGTCGTAATGCTTACGGTGTCGCTCGTATTTAACAATCGGGCATCACTATTAGAATTATCAAAAACAGAGTTGATTTTGATTTTTTTATGCTTGTTGATTGTTTATAAAAATATAAAGTCAGGGATCAAACTTGGGATTAATTGGTTTTTGTCTTTTTATGAAGATCTTGTTTGGATAGGAATGACACCATTTTATGGTGTTGTTTTGTTAGGGTTTATTGAAATATCTGATTCTCTTCTGGATTGGAAATCTTCAAGTCATCCTTCTATGCCTCCCTATTTAAATACAACGACTGTAAGTATAATGCTTCTTGCTCTTATAATAATTCCCATGTTTATTAGAAGTATCCTTGTGAATGTAAATATTCAAAAATGGATACCAAGAAATGATCATGATGAATCTGACAATAAGTATGACGCTGGTTTCAGTAATAAAAATTATTTGAATTCTGAAAAAGATTCAATAAATGATTCTGAAGTGAATGTGAAGAATAGTTAATATGGAAAGGTTTTGGAAATGAATAAAATTATATTTTCATTATTGCTGATAGCTAATATCACTATTGCAATGGAAAGTAATGATAGGGATAATTTAATCGAAGGTTGCAAGCAACTGGCAACACTGTATGAAAACCAGAAAGATCAACGATTTATCTCGGAGTTTATTATGTCGCCATCGGATACACTTCTAGCTGGTTACTGTCGAGGTATGGTTCAGGCATTTGTAGAATATTCATCCAATAGGCTCGTCCCTTGTGGTTACAATAATTCTCGTTATTGTGAGGAATCAATATGCTCTGAATCCGATTGGTATATCATTGCCAATAAGATCAGCCAATATCAATTGGAGGAAGATACAAGTGATATGTATGGTTATTTCAATATCGAAAAAATCCTGATAAGTGGCTGTCAGTAATCGGTCAGGAGCATTCAATGAAAAGTATTCCAGAGACAATTCGTGACCTTTTTGGTATTGATTCGGCGGAAGAAAGTACCGTCCTAAAGGACAAGGCTAATTCATTCCGGCGCAACCATCTTTTGAAAGTTATTGAAAAGCATCGCGTTCAACGAAAGATAGTCTACTTGGTCGATGGTCAGGAAGTCGTACTGTTTAACGCACTGTTACTAAGTTCTATATTCCATGACCCCAAACACGTCAAAAAAATCTTCGAAGACAGAAAAACCAGAAACGAAGCCGCCACCACTATCCGCAGCATTCTATTGGAACGTTCCAACGTATGCGGGATTGCTCTAACTTCAGCCGCAGCGCAGGAATTAGTCGCCTGCCTCGAAAATGAAACAGACCTATATTCCGTCAAGCTTCCCAACCCCTTCGAAATTTTGCCTCAGATAGTATTTGGGAAACATACCAATCTCCTTAACGCACTCTTTGCACAAGCATCTGTACTGGACCCATTGGATTCAGTGCTTGCCGCGTATGTGTCTGGAGATATAGACAAAGCCTGCTATCTGGCCAACAAGATTGAAAATCAGGTAATGGTCAAGCCATTTGTCGATCTGATTCGTAAGCAAAATAAGGAGCGCCAACGGTTTTCAAAACTCTTGGAAAATTTTTTATGAAAATCTGGTTCAGTGTATTGCTAGTGCAATGCACTAGCTAACGATAGGTTCGTTAACCCATAACGGAGCTTTCAACATGTTCACCCAAACTCAATGCCTCAGCAAACGCACAGGTAATCCATTAGTCAGTTATCTTACTCAAGAAGAAGCAGTGATAGCTGCACAATATGCTCTTCAGACCTATCAAAATGCCATGGTTCCTTATCTGTGCGATCGTTGTACCCATTGGCATCTCTGCCCCGAGGAGCGTCATACCCCCAGCGAAACATGCAATTACTGCACTAGTAGCGACGGAAAACCCAAGCAACTCTATGCTACTTATGAAGGGGCAAAAAAACGTGCTGAATGTCTCTGGCACGAAAAAGGGCAGAGGCTCTATGTCTATGAATGCCCACACCAGCACGGATGGCATCTGACTAAATCAGGCAGTTTTTGAGGCGGCATATGAACAAGCATATCGTATTTATATCTGTCGATTGGGAGCGTCCTCAGGATGGACGCTCAAATCTCGGTGCCGCTTCAATACTGGCATCATTAAAAAATGCAGGAATTCACTATACTCTGATCGAAGATGCCGTTAATGCCACCGACTTTAATTACACACAACTGGAGTCCATGGTACTTGCGGCCATTAACTGCTTGGAAGTACAAGGTATAAGCTGCTTGATTGGTATAGGTGCCTATATCTGGAACGAGCCTGTAACTCAACAACTAACAGAGGTCATTCATAACTCAACAGCTGTACCGGTTGTTTTGGGTGGTCCACAAATATCCTATGCTGACGTTGGACTATTAGAAGTCTTATATCCATATGCCAATATTTTTGTGCGCGGCTATGGTGAGCAAGCAATGGTGGCTTTGGCGAGGGGGGAGAACCTACAAGGTCTGGGCATTCACTTTGCTGGTGAAACTGATCTTGGGCAGAAGGCAGAAACAGAGCTGAAGCAACTGTCATCCCCCTGGCTTAGCGGTGTCATGGAAATTGGAAAGTCCATCCGTTGGGAAACCATGCGTGGTTGCCCTTTCCGCTGTGCTTTTTGCCAACACAGAGAATCCAGCGATCGTTTCAAGCTGGTAGAGCAGGCACTCAATTACGAACGTATCAGCAAAGAAGCCAGATTGTTCGCGCAAACTGGAGTTGAGAGAATATCTATTCTTGATCCGATTTTTCACCTAGATACAAAACGTTCTGTCGACCTTCTAACCCTTTTTAAAGAAGTTGGTCTAACCGCACAAATTACCCTGCAATGTCGTTTTGAATTGATTAAAGACGAATTTATCGATGTGCTGGAAGGGCTAAATGTAGTGCTCGAATTTGGGCTGCAAACAGCTATTGCAGAGGAAGGAAACGCAATTGGTCGGCCAAATAATCTGGGTATGGCTGAGCAGGTGATTACGAAGTTAAAAGCCCGAAATATTCCATTTGAAGTATCTCTGATCTACGGTCTGCCAAAGCAAACACTAGCGAGCTTTCGTCAGTCGTTAACCTGGTGCTGGAATCAGCAGGTACCCGTTATACGTGCCTGGCCTTTGATGATATTGCGCGGAACTCCACTGGATAAACAACGGGAAAAATTCGGACTGATAGAGTCTGAAGATCATGCTATTCCTCATGTCATCGCCAGTAATAGTTTTAGCTATAGCGATTACCTTCAGATGGAGGTGCTAGCACAGGTAATGAACCAGTTTGAAGTTTAACTCATAGTGGAAACCAACAATGTCATTATTTATCGTACTTGAAGGGCTTGATGGTGTAGGTAAAAGCACGCTAGCCCAGCGCTATGCCCAGCAGCATGGATACCTGCTAATGACCACACCCGGCAGAGACATTCAGCCCATTAGAGCAGAGATCATTAATGGACTAGGCAACAGTGAAACCGCAAAGGCCTTGTTCTACGCTGCAACCGTGCAGGCGGAAGGTGAAAAAGCGTATCAACTGGTTGAGAAGGGGGAGAGTGTACTGATGGATCGCTACCGAGCATCGACCCTTGCTTATGCTTATCAACGGAACGTCACGCTAAATCTGTCCGCCGTGCTATGTCAGACCCGACGGCCCCATTTGAGTATTTTGTTAACCCTTGACGAGCAACAGCGGCAGGAAAGACTACAACAACGTGGAGCCACGGCAGAAGATATCGAAACCCTGAACCCCGAATTTAGAGATGGAGTGCTGAACAGCTTACAGGCGGAATGTGATGTGACGCTGGATCTTACCGGTGCCAATGAAGAAAAGGCCGTCGCCTTACTTCGCGATTGCATATGCAATCAGTTGCGTATGTAGTGGTCAACTGATTCCGGACATCTGCAAACTGATTTGGACGGAAAAAATTAAAAAGCCCTGTATTTTCAATGCTCTTCACAAGGTAATACAGGGCTTTTAGACTTAGACATTCTTGGACAGGTAACTTTCTACCCAAGAAGCTATTCAATATTCTGGACCTGCTCGCGCATCTGTTCTATCAGTACTTTCATCTCAATGGCCGCTTGTGTTGTGGTGCTGGTCAGGGATTTGGAAGACAGGGTGTTAGCCTCGCGATTCAGCTCTTGCATCATAAAATCAAGACGGCGGCCAACAGGCTCTGTGCGTTGCAGGATATTTTGGGTTTCCTGAATGTGGGTGCGCAGTCGGTCGAGTTCTTCGGTAACGTCGGCCTTTTGCGCCAGTATCACCATTTCTTGCTCCAGGCGTTCCGGATTGGCGCTGCCTCTGCGTGCCCCCAGCATATCGGCCAGACGTTGTTGCAGTTGTTGGTGGTGGCTGGTGAGGGCTTCGGGCAGGTGGGCTTCTACGGTCGCGACCAGTGTATCCATGGCAATAAGTCGCTGCTGAATCAGTGATGCCAGGCTGAGGCCTTCCTGGGCGCGGCTGTGGCTGAGGTTGGTCAGGCAGTCGTCAAAGGCTTGCAGGGTGATCTGCTGTATTGCCTGGGTATCGACCGGGGGGGTCTTCATAAGGCCGGGCCACTGCAGGATATCGAGCAGGTTGGCAGGAGCGGCATCGGGGATCTTGGTGGCGATGGTGTCGAGAGTGCGGCTGAGATTTTCTAACAGCCGTTCGTTAATATTCAGTGCGCTTTGTTGCTGATTTGGTTGTAGTCGTAGCTGGCACTCGACTTTGCCGCGACCCAGCTGTTTCTTTAACCGTTCACGCAGTGCTGGTTCCAGTTCACGAAAGTTGTCGGGCAGGCGTAACTGTGGTTCCAGGTAGCGGTGGTTGACGGATCGAATTTCCCAGACAATCTGCCCAGCGGGAGTGTCAGCCTGTTGGCGGGCAAAGGCTGTCATACTGTAAACCATGGAATTGCTCCGTAAGTGAGTAACCGGTAGAGCGGTGGTGGCCAGATACCCCTGCCATGTCGTTATAATGCCGCCCCATCAAGATATTTTAAGCACAGAAGAGGAAATTGTATGAGACCCAGTGGTCGTGCTCCTGATCAACTCCGCGAAGTTCGTATTACTCGCCATTACACCAAACACGCGGAAGGTTCTGTGCTGGTTGAATGCGGTGATACAAAAGTGATTTGTACTGCCAGTGTGGAAACCAATGTGCCGCCGTTTTTGCGTGGCAAGGGCCAGGGGTGGGTGACGGCGGAGTACGGTATGCTGCCGCGTTCAACCGGTTCGCGCATGATACGTGAAGCCGCCAAGGGCAAGCAGCAGGGCCGTACGGTAGAAATCTCTCGCCTGATTGGCCGCAGCCTGCGTGCTGCTGTGGATATGAAGGCCTTGGGTGAAAATACCATCGCCATCGATTGTGATGTGATACAGGCCGACGGCGGCACTCGTACGGCGTCGATCACCGGCGCGTGTGTTGCCATGGTGGATGCCATCAACTGGTTGAAGCAAAAGGGCAAACTCAAGGGAGAGCCACTGAAGCACATGATCGCGGCGGTTTCTGTGGGGGTTTATAAGGGAGAGCCGGTGCTGGATCTGGATTACCCGGAAGACTCCGCTGCTGAAACCGACATGAACGTAATCATGACGTCGAATGGCGGCTTTGTGGAAGTGCAGGGAACTGCCGAAGGTAATACCTTCACCCGTGATGAGCTGAACGCCATGCTGGCGCTGGCAGAGAAAGGCATTAATGAGCTGTCTGATCTGCAGATTGCAGCATTGAACGGCTGATCTTGCCTGGGTGGTATATCCACAGGGGAAATCGCCCGAATGGTTTTATTCAGGTGATGACTCTGAAAACACAAAAAAGCCCGCGCACGGTCGCGGGCTTTTTGGTGCCTGGCGTTTGTTGCGCTGCTGCCAGGGCGATTATTCGTCGTCGAATTCGTACTCGATCATCACCGCGGCGTGATCACCAAATTGCAGGCTGTTTTCGATTTTGGCATCGACAACGTATTGGCGCACACCGGGGCTGCAAATCTGGTAGTCCTTGCGCCAGCCATTCTGGTTGCGACGGGCGCATTCGGCATCTGGCCACCAGGTGAACTGGTTTTCGCCAAAATTGGCTTCGCGGAAGGCGTCAACGTAACCGACCGGGCCAAAGATCTGGTCAAACCAGGCGCGTTCTTCCGGCAGGAATCCGGGCTTGTTCTGGTTGGATTGCCAATCGGCCAGGTCGACGGTTTTATGAGCGGCTTCAAAATTGCCGCAAATAATAAACTCGCGACGCTTGCGGCGATTTTTTTGCAAATGCTCCAGAAACGATTTCTGGAAGGCCAGCTTGTCGTCGAGGTTGTTAAAGACATCAACGGATGGAAACAGGATGGAGCCAACACTGACGTGCGGGAAGTCGGCCTGGATATAGCGGCCTTGCATATCGCACTGAGGGAACGCCAGGCCGGTCATGATGGCCTTGGGAACCTCTTTGGTGAGAATGGCAACACCTGAATAGTCATCCGCCTCTGCATCAAAAAAGTAGGCGTTAAAATCTCGCGGGTAAACGACATCGTCAGAAAGCTGATATTCTTTTGCGCGCAGATTCTGGATGGCGACGACATCGGCGTCGGCCATGCTCAGCCATGCATACAGGCCCTTATCTACTGCCTGTTGCAGCCCGTCTACCTGTAAAGTGATAACTCGCATACGTGGTTCCCAACTAGTGAAGCGTGTATCATAACCCATCAATCTAAGTGCGGGTAAACTGAGGCAATATTTGGTTGTGAGTTGTCTCACTTGTTGTACTTGTCTGGTGTCCGGTGAGGCGGTGCATTAGGTCGGTAGCGCTCTGACCTGCACTTGCTTTCCTATTGACTGTCGACCAGTTCCTGCCATTGCATTATTCGTTCCATTTATATTAGTTCCCTTTTCAGGATGCGATATGAAAGCCTATCAACAAGAATTTATCGAATTCGCTATTCAGCAGGGTGTCCTGAAGTTTGGTGAGTTTACGCTAAAGTCGGGTCGAATCAGCCCTTATTTCTTTAATGCCGGGTTGTTTAACAGCGGTTTGGCCCTTGCTCGCCTGGGGCGTTTTTACGCTGCCGCACTGGAAGATGCTGGTTTGCAGTACGATGTGGTGTTTGGCCCGGCGTACAAAGGTATTCCTCTGGCGGCAGCCATGACCGTGGCGCTGGCCAATGACTACCAGAAAGACGTGCCTTATGTGTTTAATCGCAAGGAAGCCAAGGCTCATGGCGAAGGCGGTAATCTGGTGGGTGCGCCTTTGGCGGGCCGTGTGGTCATTGTCGACGATGTGATTACTGCTGGAACGGCTATTCGGGAAGTCATGACCCTGATCGCTGGTACTGAGGGTGCAACGGCGGCAGCGGCCCTGATTGCGCTGGATCGCCAGGAGAAAGGCCAGGGTGAGTTGTCTGCGATCCAGGAAGTAGAACGGGACTTCGATATCAAGGTGGCCAGTATCGTGACCCTGAATCAGGTGCTGGACTATGTGGCGACCCAGGATGATCTGAAAAACCACGCGTCTGCTATCGAAGCGTATCGGGCGCAATACGGGGTGTGCTGATGCTGGGATACTTGAACGGTAAACAATGGCTTGCTCGTAGTCGCTTGCTGGTTGCGCTATTGGGTTCTTTGCTGGCATCGGAAGTTGTTGCCGCCAAGTTGTATCGTTTCAAGGTCGATGGTCAGACGGTGCTGCGGGACCGAATACCGGCCGAGCTGGTGGGCCAGGGCTACGAGGTGCTGGGCAGTAACGGTATGGTGCTGGAAGTGGTTGCTCCGGCACCAACAGAAGAAGAGCTGGTTATCCGGCGCGCCAGAGAAGCGGCTGAGCTGCAACGACAAGAGCAAATTGCCCAGCAAAAAGAAGCGGATATCAATCTGCTGCGGTTGTACGAGCAGCCATCGGATGTTGAACGGGCCAGGCTGCGCAAGTCAGAAGAAGTCGCGACCTATATCACCTTGCAGGAACGTCGCCAGCAAGCGTTGGAAGAAAAGCTGCAAGTGGCACAGCAGCAGGCCGAGCGCTTTACCAGTAAGGGTGATCCGGTCCCTGAGGATATTCAGGACGAAGTGGACGAGATCGCTGATGTGATTGCCGACAGCCAACGGGATATCCGGGATCGTCGTGCTGAGTTAGGGCGTATTACCCGGGATTATGCGGAGCAGTATGAGCGCATACGCATTCTGCAGGTTTATCCGCCGGGTACTTTGTACGACGAGGTGGATTTTGACCGGGTTGATCGTTTTATCAAGGCCACTCCTCCCGTCAGCCGCTAGGCCAGCTGGCTTGGCGTCCCTGCTGTTGAGTCTTCCGTCTGTTTATTCCGTCTATGCCGTTGCCGTTTATTCAGTAGGTCGGAATGTGCTTTGCCCGCAATAACTGGCTTTGTAACAGCGGCCACTGTTCATCCCAATAGGCGGTGGGTTTCAGGGCAAATTCCGTCCGTACAAACTGACGGATCTTGCCTTCGACCACAGCCGTCAACAAGTTGGCCAGCGCACTGGCCGTGTGCTGTGGCAGCTTGTCTTCACGCAATTCGGCTTCCCGGATGATTTGTCGGAACTGGGTGTCCAGCCGTTCAAAAAACTGCTGGATACGCTGACGCAGGCGCTCGGTTTCTCCCGCCAGGGCATCACCAGACAACAAGCGGCACATGCCGGGGTTGCGTTCAGCAAATGTCAGCAACAGCATCAGGGTGTGCTGGCAGCGCGCTTCAGCGGTGTCGATGTCTTGCAGGATCAGGTTGATACGGCTGAAAATTGTTTCTTCTATAAAAATAATCAGCCCTTCAAACATCTTTGCCTTGCTGGGGAAGTGGCGATACAGCGCCGCTTCTGAGACGCCCACCTCTTTTGCCAGATTGGCGGTGGTGATTCTGGCCCCAGGCTGGGTTTCCAGCATATGCACCAGAGCCTGAAGTATCTGGTCCTTGCGGGATAGCTTGTTTTCCGCCTGTGCCATGAATCCTCCTGTCAGCCTTTGCGGTTGGTAATCAGAGTGCCCACACCTTCATCAGTGAACAGTTCCAGCAGGGTCGAGTGTGCCACGCGTCCATCAATAATATGGGCGCTGGTGACGCCAGCATGGACGGCATCCAGCGCACATTGGATCTTGGGTAACATGCCACCGTAGATAGTACCGTCAGCAATCAGGTCGTCGACTTGCCGGGTAGTCAGACCGGTAAGGATATTGTTCTGCTTGTCCATCAAACCGGCGATATTGGTTAATAGAATCAGTTTTTCGGCCTTGAGTACTTCCGCGACCTTACCGGCAACCAAATCGGCGTTGATGTTGTAGGAGCGACCTTCTGAGTCGACACCAATCGGTGCAATAACCGGAATAAAATCACTGTCATTGAGCATGTCCAACACCTTGGTGTTGATACTGGCGACTTCACCAACGTGGCCGATGTCGATGATTTCCGGTTTTTCCAGATCCGGAGAAGCCCGGGTCACATGCAGCTTGCGAGCGTGCAGCAGCTGGCCATCCTTACCGGTCAGGCCAATGGCATCACCACCGTTCTGGTTGATCAGGTTGACGATGTCTTTGTTGACCAGGCCACCCAGTACCATTTCGACCACGTCCATGGTTTCGCTGGTGGTCACGCGCATGCCGTTAACAAAGTGGCTTTCGATATTGAGTTTGGTCAGCAACTCGCCAATTTGTGGCCCGCCGCCGTGCACCACAACCGGGTTGATGCCAACCAGTTTCAGCATCACCATATCGCGGGCAAAGCTGTTTTTCAGATGTTCGTCGATCATGGCATTGCCGCCGTATTTGACGACAATGGTTTTGCCTACAAAGCGTTGCAGGTAGGGCAGGGCCTGACTCAGAACGTTGACGGTTTGGATAGCGTCATCGCGGTTCAGCGGCATGGTGGGGCTCCATCGGGTGCAGGGCAAGGCCGATCACTCAATCGGCCCTGCAGTATGAGTATGGTTCAGGTTATTGGCAATCGGGCAGTATAGCCTGACCCGATTGGCGCTCGCTATGGATGGCTCAGTGGCGGCCAGAGTGGCCAAAACCACCGCTGCCGCGTTCTGTTGCCGTAAAGTCTTCTACTTGCTGGAGCCGGGCTTGTACCACGGGGACCAGCACCAGCTGTGCCAGACGTTCGCCGACATTCAGCGTGAACGGTTCGGTGCCACGATTCCAGCAGGATACCATGAGCGGGCCCTGGTAATCGGAGTCAATCAGACCGACCAGATTGCCCAGTACGATGCCATGTTTGTGGCCCAGGCCTGAGCGCGGCAGCAGCACGGCAGCGAGACCGGGATCATCGATATAAATCGCCATTCCGGTGGGAATCAGTACGGTCTGGCCGGGTTCGATAACCAGGCTGTCGGTTTCGATGCAGGCGCGTAAGTCCAGCCCTGCGGATCCGCTGGTGGCGTATTCTGGCAGTGGAATGGTATCGCCGAGGCGCGGGTCGAGAATTTTGAATTGCAAGGTGTGCACTGTAGCGGCTTCCTGTTGGTTTATGAGTGGCATCGGCGGGCTGTTATTGCGCCTTGAGTTGCTGGGCGATCGCTGCGATCAGTTGCCGCGCCAGCAGGGTTTTGTTCATGACGTCAAATTCGGTCGTACCGTGGCGGCTGTACAGCGTGACAGCATTATTTTCGGCACCGAAGCCAATATCCTGACGCGAGACATCGTTGGCAATGATCATATCGAGATTTTTGCGCTCGAGTTTGTCGCGGGCGTAACTGTCGACGTCGTGGGTTTCGGCGGCAAAACCAACGCTAAACGGCCGTTGTGGATGATGGGCCACGGTGGCGATAATATCGGGGTTCTTGACCAGCGTTAGCTGGATCTCGTCACCGGCTTTCTTGATCTTCTGTTCCGCTACCGCCGCCGGCCGGTAGTCGGCCACGGCGGCGCTGGCAATAAAAACGTCACATTGACCCAGCGTCGCTAATGACGCCGTCAGCATGTCAGCGGCCGATGTGACCGGCACCAGGGTGATCCGCTCGGGTACGGGCAGGCTGACCGGGCCGGAGATCAGTGTAACTTGCGCTCCGGCTTCCAGTGCCGCCTGGGCCAGTGCATAACCCATTTTACCAGAGCTGTGGTTGCTGATGTAACGCACCGGGTCGAGCGCTTCGCGGGTTGGCCCGGCCGTGATGACCACCTGCTTGCCCGCCAGGGTACCACTAACAAAACGGTCGGCCAGTTGTTGGGCAATCGCTTCGGGTTCGAGCATTCGGCCGAGGCCAATATCGCCACAGGCTTGGGCTCCGCTGCCGGGTCCAAACAGAGCCAATGCATCGCCGCGCAGCCGTGCCAATGTCGAGAGATTGTTCTTGGTCGTGGCGGCGGCCCACATTTGCTGATTCATCGCCGGTGCCAGGCAGAGCGGTGCTGAGCTGGCCAGACAGACGGTGGTCAGCAAGTCATCCCCCATACCGGCGGCAAGGCGGGCAATCAGGTCGGCACTGGCCGGTGCAATCAGGATGGTATCAGCCCAGCGTGCCAGTTCGATGTGACCCATACCGGCTTCGGCAGTCTCATCCAGCAAGGCGTGGTGCACTGGATTACCGGAGAGGGCCTGCAGCGTCAGCGGGGTGATAAATTCCATCGCACCAGCGGTCATAATGACTCGAACAGTGGCACCGGCCTTGGTCAGAGTGCGTACCAGTTCGGCGGATTTGTAGGCAGCAATGCCGCCGCTGATACCGAGCAAAATACGTTTGTTGGCTAATTGCAGCATGGAGAGCTCGTCAGTACTGGGGTAAAATTGGCGTCAGTATAACGCACAGGTGAAACGAAGGAGCCTCGTATCATAATGGCACCCGGAAGGTGACGGCACGATGACAGATGCTGTGCCCGTCAGGTGGTTGAATGAGCGAAGCATAACAGCACTGCAAGGAGGCAGATAATGGCAATCAGGGATTGGCCAGAGCAGGAACGTCCACGGGAAAAACTGTTGGCTCAGGGAGCGGCGTCGCTGTCGGATGCCGAGTTGCTGGCGATATTTTTACGTACCGGGGTCAAAGGCAAAAGTGCCGTGGATTTGTCGCGGGAGTTGCTGGCGGAGTTTGGTGGTTTACGGCCGCTCTTGATGGCAAGTGAAAAGCGTTTTTGCCAGCCTTTGGGGTTGGGGTCGGCCAAGTTTGCGCTGTTACAAGCCGTGCTGGAAATGGCTCGCCGTCATCTGGCGGAGCAGCTGCAAAAAGGTGATGCCCTGACCAGCCCGGAATTGACCCGGCGTTATTTGTCAGCACAGATCCGGGATCTCGATCATGAGGTGTTTGCGTGTCTGTTTCTGGATAACCAGAACCGGGTTATCCAGTACAAGGAGCTGTTTCAGGGCACCATTGATGGTGCGTCGGTGTACCCGCGTGAGGTGGTGAAGCAGGCGCTGGCCTACGGTGCTGCCGCCGTGATCTTTACTCATAATCACCCCTCCGGTGTGGCGGAGCCAAGCCGGGCGGACCGGCATATTACCGACAAGTTGCAGCAGGCTCTGGGGCTGGTGGATATCCGGGTGCTGGACCATATCGTGGTGGGTGATGGCGAAGAAGTGTCCTTTGCCGAGCGAGGCTGGATCTGACCTGAGAGCGACAGGCGCAGGTGTTTCAGGGCGGTAAAACGACGATTTCGGGTCGCCAGGTTCCGTACAAAAAATAAACTTCGGCTTGCGCTGTGTTTGTGGTTTTGGTATAAAGCGCAACTCTTTTCAGCCAGGGCCTATCTGGTGTCGCTTGTAAAAGCGCTCCAAGCCCACGGTTGCTAACGAAATTCAGATTGATCGATACAGTTAAGAATCGGGGCTAGATCCATGTCTAAGGTTTGTCAGGTAACAGGAAAAGGTCCTGTTTCCGGGAATAATGTTTCCCACTCAAATACCAAAACCAAGCGCCGTTTTTTACCCAACTTGCAATATCACCGTTTTTGGGTAGAAAGCGAAAGCCGTTTTGTTCGTCTGCGTGTATCAACTAAAGGTATGCGTATCATCGACAAGAAAGGCATCGATCCGGTGCTGGCCGAGCTGCGTGCTCGCGGCGAGAAATTCTAAGGAGACTGATTATGCCACGCGATAAAATCCGTCTGGTGTCCAGTGCCGGTACCGGTCACTTCTACACTACAGACAAGAACAAGCGCACCATGCCTGAGAAAATGGAAATCAAGAAATTTGATCCCGTTGTTCGCAAGCATGTGATGTACAAGGAAGCCAAGATCAAGTAATTGATTCTTCCTGTACAGGCTTGAAAAACCCGGTTATAGCTTAGGCTATCCGGGTTTTTTTATGTCTGGCGTTTGCTGTCGAGGGCTTTGTGCGCTCTGTTTGTGGTTTATATTTGATACTGTCAGAGCGGCCTCTGCAGGCTGTCTGTTTGCCCGCAGTGCCAGAACATCATGCCCAACAACCGTCCAATAACCATGTCAAAACATTATGTTAAAACACTATGCCAGAGCTTCCTGAAGTAGAAACCACTTTGCGGGGTATTACCCCTTACCTGCTCAATCAGACCATTGAGAATGTCGTGGTGCGCCAGTCGCGCTTGCGCTGGCCGGTGGCTGATGAGATATCAGCATTGACGGGCCAGCAGGTGACGGGCTTGAGTCGCCGGGGCAAGTACTTGCTGTTGCAGTTTGACGCCGGGACAGCGGTCTGGCATCTGGGTATGTCGGGGTCGTTGCGACTGGTGAAGGCCGAAGAAGATCCGCGGATTCATGATCATATTGACTGGGTGTTAGGTAACGGCTGGATCTTGCGTTATCACGACCCCAGACGCTTTGGTGCATTGCTGTGGCAGGCACCTGATACCGTGTTAAGCCAGATCGCTTCCCTGGGGCCAGAGCCGTTATTGCCCGAGGCGGAGTCGGGGTTATCCGCTGCGTCGCTGTATCAGCGCAGCCGGGGCAAGAAGCAGGCAATCAAGCTGTTTATTATGGATAACCATACCATGGTAGGGGTGGGGAATATTTACGCCAATGAGAGCCTGTTTATGGCGGGTATCCGGCCAACAACCGCAGCAGGCAACATCAGCAAGCCCAGGTTCGAACGCTTGTTGGACTGTATTCGCCAGGTGCTGGGGCAAGCCATTGAGCAGGGGGGTACAACGCTGCGGGATTTCGTCAACAGTGATGGCAATCCCGGTTATTTTGCCCAGCAGTTGCAGGTCTATGGACGAGGTGGCAAGCCGTGTCGGGTGTGTGAGACGACCTTGAAGGAGATTCGTCAGGGTCAGCGGGCAACCGTGTATTGCCCGCTGTGTCAACGCCGCTAGACGGCGATGTGCACCGTCAGCAGACGGTGGGTTAGATGGAGAGGTTACTCAAGGTTGCCGCTGTTTTTGCGTTGCTCGACAAAGTACTGCATCAGGTTGCGGGTGGAATCATCGTGGTCGTTACGCACGTCGCCACTTTGCAGTTCGGGCAGGATATTTTTTGCCAGGGTTTTGCCCAGCTCAACGCCCCATTGGTCAAAAGAACAGATGTCCCAGATGGTGCCGAGGATAAAAATCTTGTGCTCGTAGAGGGCAATCAAGGCACCCAGTGTGCGTGGGTTGAGCTGATCCAGCAGCAGGCTGTTGGTCGGGCGGTTGCCCTGGTGGATCTTATGGGGAATCAGGCGCTCGATATCGGCGCTCGACATGCCCTTGGCGGTCAGGTCCCGACGAATGTCGTCGGCATTGATACCACACATCAGGGCTTCGGTCTGGGCAAAGAAATTGGCCATCAGTTTTTCATGGTGGCCTTCCACGGGAGTGCTGCTTTCGATCGAACCGATAAAATCGGCCGGTACGACGGTACTGCCCTGGTGCAGGTATTGGTAAAAAGCATGCTGGCCATCAATCCCGAGCTGACCCCAAATAATTGACCCGGTGGTATAAGGAACAATATCGCCGTTACGGTCTACGGATTTGCCGTTGCTTTCCATTTCCGCTTGCTGCAGGTAGGCCGAGAATTTCTGCAATGGCCAGTCGTACGGCAAAATCGCCTGGCTGTGGCGGCCCATGAAGGTGCTGTTCCATAAGGCCGTCAGGGCCAGCCACATGGGGGCGTTGCGCTCTAATGGTTCATTGCGGAAGTGCAGGTCCATATCATGTGCACCCTGCAACAATTCTTCAAACTGTCTGAAGCCGAGATACAGGGCGATGGGCAAGCCAATGGCAGACCATAATGAAAAGCGGCCACCAACCCAATCCCACATCTGGAAGGTGTTTTCCAGTTTGATGCCAAAGGCTTTGACGGCTTCGGCGTTGCTGGAGACGGCAACAAAGTGCTGCGCCACGGCACGGCTGTCAAACGAGGATGCCATCAGCCAGTTACGGGCGGTCTGGGCATTGGTCATGGTTTCGGCGGTGGTGAAGGTTTTGGACGCCACCACAAACAATACCCGCTCCGGGTTGAGTCCTTTCAGCACATTGGCGATTTCCATGCCATCGACATTGGACACAAAGTGGATCTTGATCTGGTCGTCGGCATAGGGCTTGAGCGCCTGGGTTACCATGCGTGGGCCAAGGTCAGAACCACCAATACCAATGTTGACCACATCGGTAATGCGTTTGCCGGAATGGCCGCGCCAGCGGCCCTTGCGAACGGCATTAACAAACACCCGGATACGCTTGAGTTCATGCTCAATGACAGGCATGACATCTTCACCATCGACATACACCGGCGAGTGCCCGCGATTACGCAAGGCGGTATGCAGCACCGCCCGGTCTTCGGTGACATTGATATGTTCGCCGTTGAACATATCGTCGCGACATTTTTCCAGATCACATTGACGCGCCAATGCCAGCAGGTGCTGGAAGGTTTCGTCGTCGATGGGGTTCTTGGAGATATCCAGCAAGATGTTCTGGACCTTGAGCGAGTACTTGTCAAAACGTTCCGGGTCATCAAACAGTGATTGGATCGGGGTTTCAAGTGCTGGTTCGACGCGCTTTTGGAGGGCTTGCCAGGCGGGTAGTTGGGTAACGGCGGACATTGGTATTCCTTGTCTGTCTTACGGTAAACGGATTAAATGAATTGTTATTGATCGTTGTGACAACAAAACGACGCAGGGTACAGGTCGCCATTCTGTTGTCTGTCACCGGTATTGGTTGGGCACGGGTCTTAGCCGCGCAGGTTGCTGGCGCTTCTGGCCAGTTCGCGAATGGCATCCCAGTCTTTGGCTGCAATCAGCTCATCCGGTGTCAGCCAGGTACCGCCGACACACATAACGTTACCAAGGCTCAGGTAATCGTTGGCATTACCGGGACGAATGCCTCCTGTCGGGCAAAAACGCACTTCTGGAAACGGTCCGGCAATGGACTTCAGAATGGCTGTGCCACCGGCGGCAGCGGCGGGAAAGAACTTGAAGCGGCGGTAGCCAAAATCCATCGCCGTCATCATCTCCGAGACCGTCTGGATACCCGGTACCATGGGAATATTGGCAGCAATCGCACCAGCCAGCAGTGCCGGTGTGGCGCCAGGGGTAAAAACAAATTCACTACCGGCGTCAATGGCTGCCTGCAGATTGGCCGTATTGGTGACGGTACCCGCTCCCACCCGAGCTTCGGGAACGTGTTCAGCAATGGCGCGGATGGCATCCAGTGCGGCGTCACTGCGCAGAGTGATTTCCAGAACCGGCAAACCGCCATCCACCAGTGCTTGAGCCAGGGGTACGGCATCTTCCAGGTGTTCAATCTTTAGAACCGGAATCACCGGTGCCAGAGCGACCAGATCATCAATTTGCGAGATAAACGTAGCGGGATAATTGCTTGTGGTCATAACAACTCCTTGTGCGCGACTGTGAGCCAGGATTGCATCAATCATACAGATTCGATGTGACAAGTGCTGGTATCTGGCCGCCCTGACATATGTGGAAACCCCAGCTATCAGGGGTTCGAGTGATTATTACTGTTTTTATGCAATATACGCTCCCGGAATAGCAGGATGAATGCTGATACCGACAGTACAATGAATTCATCATATTGCCTCGCTCACCGGGTTGCGCGACTGCCTCCTCTCGACTGTCCAGTTTGCTTGGTGAGTACCGGTTCGGAGGCAATGACGCTTGACGCCCAGCGGGATCAGAATTTTCTTAACGTCGGTGTCTGGTCTTGATAACGGGGCATCATCATGCCGAGATCGGCATTGATGTAGGTCGGATCGGCTACCAGGTAGCGTTTGCCTTCAAACCGCCAGCCGCTGCCGGTGATGGCGCTGTCGGTGGCGTTCATGGCAATGGCGGTGGCAACGTGGCCCGGTAACTCGACAATCAGCACATCAGCATCCAGCAGCTGTTGCGCCAGCCAGCCAAACAGAGCAGCGCGGTCTTCGCAGTCGGAGTAAGGGTAGTGCAGGGTTTCCAGCGGGAACAGGTAGTTCTCGCTCTGAAACTGCTCGGCGTCGGTTTCATAACGGAAACCGGTTTGCACCAACCGTAGCAGGTAGTTGATTTTGCTCTGACGGTCGTTCAGTCGGGCCAGTCGAGGCCGTAACTGATCCAGTAATTGCTGGGCCGTAACGGCTGGTAATCCGGCCTGAAAGTAGCCTGGCAGTGCCAGTTGCGGGTAGGTGGCCAGATAAGCGCTGTAGTCGGCAGGGTAACTGACCTGAAGGGATTCAGTCTGGCCTTGCCAGCGAAAGCTGAGCGTTCGTGTTTCTTCGCCGCCACCAGGTACAAAGCGGTATGGATCGCTAAAACCGATGGGGCGTGAGCCCAGTTCATGAGTGCCCTGATAGGTTTTGACGGTCCCCAGTCCCAGTGGTTGCTCGCCGGGTTGAATGGCGTAATAACGCTGCTGGTCAAGCTCAAAATAGGTAACGCCGTAGAGCTTTTCCTGGGCCGGTAGCAGCAGGTGAATTTGCTGGTCGTAGGCGACTCTGGCATCAAAACCGGCTTTGACCAGTAAAAACCAGCAGTTCAGTACCTGACTGTTGGGGTCATCATGCAGAGCGTGAGCAAATTGACTGAACAGCACGGCGGTAGCCCAGTCGTTTAATTGCCAGTCACTGGCCGCGGCTGTTAGCGCATCGACAAGCGATTGATGTTGACTGCTAGCGAGTTGCTGCCAGTAAGTGGCAATACGTTTGTTATCAGGTCGACCGCTGAATGTCTGTTTGAAACCATCGGGAATCTCGACACTGAGACTGCGTCCATAAAACGTCAGTTGTACGGTATTGGGATTGGCTGGCAATGATTCCGGTGGGATAACCGCGGGCCGGGGTGTCGAAGGGGGTAATGGCGCCACCACGACGGGTGGCGGGAGCGGTTCACTGGTGGGCCGGGCTGGTTCTGGTGTATCGACCGGGGCCGGGCGGGCAACCGGCAGAGTATCCGGCTTGGGTTCCGGATCTCGTTGTTGTGCCGGTTCAACCTCGACGTCTTTCCAGCGCTGGTTGAGAAAGGTTAGAAAAGCGCGGTCATTTTTATCCAGATAGGACTGATAATTGTCCTGGGTCTGCTGTAACCACTGTTGGTATTCATTGGTTTGTGTCGGGGTGGCGGCCAGTGACCAGGCACTGGTCATCAAGGTGACGACAGCAACAAAGCCGCGTAAACCTTGCTGGAATCTGACGTTCATGGCACTTGCCCTCTCAGTTAAGTTACCTGAGCCGTTGTCGGGGATGGAACCAACACAGCAGAGCGAGGTGAACCTGGCTGCTGCTGTGTTGGGCAATCGGTTTATTTCAGTTTGGCGATTTCTTCAGCCAGTTCGTCAAAGGATTTTTCGGACTGGAATTTCTGCCACAGCGCCTGATCATTGGCCATGGAGGTTTTCAGGGCCTGTTCCGTTACCTGGGCCATGGTGTCGGCATTCAGACCAACCAGTACCACCATACCGCCGCTTGGGGTCGGCATCTGGCGCAGGATTTTGGAACCAACCAGGGTTTCCTTGGTGATCTGGCGAGTGACAGAGGAATTCACCTTGTCGACGGTTTCGCCATCTCCGGTACCCGTGGTCTCAGCATATTGCTTGATCATGTTCTGGACTTCGATACGCATGGTCTGAGCCAGCTCAACACGAGCAGCAGTGGCCGCCATTTGTTTCATGAAGTTGGGGCCAGCGGCAGTTTTGTCGGCATAACCAACTGCAGTCAGGTCGACACCATCAATCGGTGCGCCACAAACCCATTCCGGTGCTGCCTTGCCCGAACCATCAGCAAAAGCACAGCTGACCGGTTGGGTTTCGATCGACTGGTTGGATGAGCAGCCTGCCATAACCGCGACAGCCGCCATTGCCCAATGTTTAAACGCCATAACGTTCTCCTTGTGATATGAATGGGGTCGCTTTCTGATCAGATAAGCCAACACCCTGAATGGTTCATGCTTTGTAATGTCAATATGACCTGTCTTGCCTGTTGTCCCATGCTACGCCAGCACCATGACAATGTGATTGATCTGGTACGGCAGATCCGCCTGTCAGGACCCGTGTCCGCAGTGATCACCGGCGTGGGCGTGGCCATGGGCCAGCTCTTCGGCGGTGGCATCACGGGTACTGAGGATCGACACCTGAAACGTCAATGTCTTGCCTGCCAGCGGATGGTTGGTATCAACATCGGCCATAAATTTACCAACTTTGACGACCGTCACCTTGCGCGGGCCATGTTCTGTCTGAACTTCTGCAAGCATTCCGGCGCGCCAGCGTTTGGCACCTTGCAGATGTTTTACCGGCACCCGTTGTTGAGCGTCGTCGCGGCGCTGGCCATAGGCCTGATCCGGGGTCAGGGTCAGCAGTAATTCATCCCCTGCAGAGCGGCCATCAAGGGCCGCTTCAAATGCCCCCAGCATCTGTTTTTTGCCGTGCATATACAGCACTGGCTTGCCATCAAAAGTCGACTCAATCAGTTGGTTCTCGCTATCGGTCATGCGGTAGTGCAATTCAACAACGGTATTGGCAGTAATCATCTTGTTTTCCAGCGTATATTCAATTGTAGAGTATCCGGCTGTCGGTAAAGTCAGGCAACTGTTAAAAAAGCGTCAAAGGTAAGTAAAGGCAGTCCAACCAGAAATAACAGTGCGGTAAGGCAAATGTAATCCGCTTGGCATAGACACTTGATTTCGTGATTGACGGCCCCATCTTTTACCGCTGACCCGAATGTAAGCAGGAAGTACGCTATGACAACGATTGTATCCGTCCGACGTGGTGACCAGGTGGTGATTGCCGGTGATGGCCAGGTATCACTGGGTAATACCGTGATGAAAGGGAATGCACGCAAGGTCCGTCGGCTCTACAACAATAAGGTATTGGCCGGGTTTGCGGGCAGTACCGCGGATGCATTTACCCTGTTTGAAAAATTTGAAGCCCAGCTGCAGCAACATCATGGCCAGCTGACGCGTGCCGCCGTCGAGCTGGCCAAAGAATGGCGCTCGGACCGTGCGCTGCGCAAGCTGGAAGCGATTCTGGCAGTGGCAGATCACACCGCTTCCCTGATCATTACCGGTAATGGCGACGTGGTGCAGCCGGAAGAAGATCTGATTGGTGTGGGTTCTGGTGGTCAATTTGCCCTGGCCGCGGCTCGTGCCCTGTTACACAACACAGACCTGGAGGCACGAGACATAGCCGAAAAAAGCCTCACTATCGCCGGAGAGATCTGTGTCTTTACCAACAACAATATGACGGTTGAATGCCTGTCTGCCGGAGATAACGCATGAGCGAAATGACCCCGAGAGAAATTGTTCACGAGCTGGACCGTCATATTATTGGCCAGCAGAATGCCAAACGATCCGTCGCGATTGCCTTGCGTAACCGCTGGCGTCGCATGCAGCTGCCAAAAGCATTGCGCGATGAAGTGACCCCCAAGAATATCCTGATGATTGGTCCGACCGGGGTGGGTAAAACCGAAATTGCCCGACGTCTGGCCAAACTTTCCAACGCCCCTTTTATCAAGGTCGAAGCAACCAAATTCACCGAAGTGGGTTATGTCGGCAAAGACGTGGAATCCATTATTCGGGATCTGATCGAAACCGGCATTAAAATGCTGCGCGAGCAAGAGATGGTGCGAGTCAGCCACCGGGCTGAAGAAGCGGCAGAGGAACGTATTCTGGATGCTTTACTGCCTCCGGCTCGTTCCAATACACAAAGCGAGTGGGACACCACAACCAGCCCTAAAACCGAAGATTCCTCCACCCGTCAGATTTTCCGCAAGAAACTGCGTGAAGGTCAGCTGGATGACAAGGAAATTGATATCGCTGTTGCTCAGGCACCGGCAGGCGTTGAGATTATGGCGCCGCCAGGCATGGAAGAAATGACCAGCCAGTTGCAGAACATGTTTTCCAACATGGGGAGCGACAAAAAAACCACACGCAAGCTGAAAATCCGCGATGCTTTCAAGCAGCTTCAGGATGAAGAAGCGGCCAAAATGCTCAATATGGAAGACTTGAAAGCCAGAGCGATCGACCTGGTAGAGCAAAACGGCATCGTCTTTATTGACGAGATCGACAAGGTTGCCAAGCGAGGCGAATCCGGTTCCGGTGGTGATGTCAGCCGTGAAGGAGTACAGCGCGACCTGTTGCCGCTGATTGAAGGCAGTACCGTCAGCACCAAACACGGCATGATCAAGACTGACCATATCCTGTTTGTGGCTTCCGGTGCTTTCCACGTTGCCAAGCCGTCAGATCTGATCCCGGAACTACAGGGACGTTTGCCAATCCGGGTTGAATTACAAGCGCTGACACCGGGCGACTTCGAACGTATTCTGACTGAACCCAGCGCCTCGCTGACGGAACAATACCGTGCCTTGCTGCAGACCGAAGGCGTGGAGCTTGAATTCCGCCCGGACGCCATCAAGCGCCTGGCGGAGATCGCCTACGAGGTGAACGAAAGCACCGAGAACATTGGGGCTCGTCGTTTGCACACCATTATGGAGCGCCTGCTGGAAACCGTTTCCTTTGACGCCACCGACCTGAGCGACGCCGTTGTCATCGACGCCGCTTATGTTGAAGCCCAGTTGGGCGATGTGGTGAGAAACCAGGACCTGAGCCAGTTTATTCTCTGAGCCAAAGGCCTGGTTGACGCTGGTTGCTCTCGCTATAAGAGCAACCGCGTTCAATATTTGGTTGGGTATTTGGATATGAATGTTTAATCGAGTCGCCGAGAGACCGGCGACTATCCATACTGATTACCGTAATCCGACAACCCAAACCGTTAGCCGCAACGACCAACACACGCTAATCTGGCAACATTTGCCACGTGTTCCATCCCTCAGTTCGGGAGATACCCCATGAAGCCAGATGGCATCACCGTTAAAAAAAGCAGCCGTTGCCTGGTATTACGCTACGGCGAACAAAGCCATGAACTCAGTTTCGAATTCCTGCGGGTGTTATCACCTTCAGCCGAAGTGCGCGGTCACGGTACCGGCAACGGCGTGCTGCAATCGGGTAAAAAAGACGTCGGCCTGCTGCGGGTTGAACCCGCTGGCAACTACGCCCTGAAACTGGTGTTTGACGATGGTCATGATTCCGGGCTGTACGACTGGTCTTATTTGCACCATTTGTGTATGAATCAGGCAACGCTCTGGCAAGATTACCTTGATCAATTGGCCGCTGCCGGTGTGGGTCGGGAATCCATGTTGATTAATATTCGTGGACTATGACAGCAGATTGAGCAGCATCAGCTGCCTTTGGGTATACTGTCTGGCATGAATAACATAAAACCGGTCTCGACCAGCCGCCTGTGGCGCCCAAACACATCCCTCATAAAAACAGGAGCCGTACATTGACGGATTCTCCCACCCCAAAAAACTCCCCCATTCACGACCCCAACGCCGCGTTGGAGGCAAAGAAATACGACAATCCGGTACCCAGCCGGGAAGCATTGTTGACGCTGCTGGAGCAATCCGGCCGTCCAATGACTCATGAAGATGTGTGTGAAGCGCTGACAGAATCAGATCCCGAGCGGGTTGAAGCCCTGCGCCGCCGACTGATCGCCATGTCGCGGGACGGCCAGCTGATGAGCAACCGGCGCAACCAGTTTTTCCCCATGGAAAAAGCCGACCTGGTGACCGGTGTCGTCATGGGGCACAAGGACGGTTTTGGTTTCGTCTTGCGTAGCGATGCCGACGATATTTATCTGTCGAACCGGCAAATGCGCAAAGTCTTTCATGGTGACAAGGTCGCCGTGCAGATTCTTGGCCTGGATCGCCGTGGGCGTCCGGAAGGCAAGATCGTGCAGGTACTCGAACGTAACACCCAGCACGTCGTCGGCCGTTATTTCGACCAGGCCGGTGTCGGCGTGGTGCAGCCTGACAACAAGCGTGTCAGCACTGAAGTGCTGATTCCTGCTGATGGACGTAACGGTGCCGAGCACGGCCAGTTTGTAATGGTCGAAATCGTTGCCCAGCCAAAACAGGGTGGCTTGCCGGTTGGCAAGGTAGTTGAAGTGCTGGGCGAGCATCTGGCTCCGGGCATGGAAATCGAAGTGGCTATTCGCAGCCACGATATTCCCCACGAATGGCCAGCGGCGGTGACTGTCGAAGCCAAAAAGCTGTCTGACGAAGTACGTGAGGAAGACAAGGCCAACCGGATTGATTTGCGTCACCTGCCGTTTGTCACTATCGACGGTGAAGATGCCCGCGATTTCGACGATGCGGTGTACTGCGAACGTAACAAGAACACCGGTGGCTGGCGTTTGTACGTTGCCATCGCCGACGTATCCCACTACGTCAAACCGGGTTCGGCACTGGATATTGAAGGCCATACCCGCGGCAACTCGGTGTATTTCCCCGGGTTTGTGGTGCCGATGCTGCCAGAAAAACTGTCCAACGGGCTGTGTTCCCTGAATCCGGCAGTGGACCGTTTGGTGCTGGTGTGCGAAATGACCATCTCCAAAGCCGGGAACATCTCCGGTTACAAGTTTATGGAAGGGCTGATTCACTCCCATGCCCGCCTGACCTACAACAAGGTCTGGTCGATGCTGCAGCAACCGCGCAGTGAAGAAGGCCAGATCTGGCGTGATCATTACCCGGCGGTCGTGCCTCACATCGAAAATCTGTACAGCCTGTTCCAGCTGTTGCGCAGCAAGCGTGAAGAGCGGGGTGCAATGGACTTCGACTCGGTCGAAACCCGCATTGTGTTTGATGCCGAGCGCAAGATTCAGGAAATCGTGCCGATCAGTCGGAACGATGCCCATATGCTGATTGAAGAGTGCATGCTGGCCGCCAACGTGTGCGCCGCCAGCTTCCTGGAAAAATATCAGGTGCCCTGTGTTTACCGCGTCCATCCAGGCCCGAATGAAGACAAGCTGGAAAACCTGCGCTCGTTTCTTGGTGAGCTGGGGCTGGCAATCAATACCGGTAAAGGCAAGCCGACCCCGAAAAACTATCAGGAATTACTCAGCAGTATTCAGGATCGCCCGGACTCCCATCTGATTCAGACCGTGTTACTGCGCTCGCTCAGTCAGGCGGTTTATCACCCGGAAAACGAAGGCCACTTTGGTCTGGCGTACAAGGCCTACACTCACTTTACCTCGCCGATTCGTCGCTATCCGGATTTGCTGGTGCATCGTGCTATTCGCAGCGTGATTCGCAGCGAACAGGAATGCCGTAACGTCATCCGTGCCGAAGGTGCCAAGCCGCTGGCCAAGGCCGAAATCTATCCCTACGATACGGCGCAAGTCATCCAGCTGGGTGAACACTGCTCCATGACCGAGCGTCGTGCCGATGACGCCACTCGGGACGTGAACGACTTCCTTAAATGTGAGTACATTCAGGATCGGGTTGGTGACGTGTTCGAAGGCGTTATCACGGCCGTGACCGGCTTTGGTTTGTTTGTTGAACTGAAAAACGTCTATGTCGAAGGGTTGGTGCATATCTCCTCGCTGGCGAATGACTTCTACCAGTTTGATGCCACCAAACACCGGCTGGTTGGCGAACGCACTCGTCGCACCTTCCGCCTGGGAGACAGCCTCTGGGTGCAGGTGTCGGGTGTTAATCTGGACGAACGCAAGGTCGACTTCGATCTGGCTACCGCGCCAGGCAAAGCCGGGCAAGCAGCGCCGGAAGCGCCACGTTTGCCTCGTCGGCGGGCCAAAAGCACCGCCTCTGGAGCAACAACGACTGGCAGCAAGGATGAAACGCTCAAGCCTTCTGGCCGTCGTCGCCGTAAAAAACCGGCGGCCAACAAGTCCGCGGCGGCAACCGCTCCCGCCATGGTAGCCGGCGCTGCTGTCAATAAAGGGGGCAGTGTGGCCGAGAAAGACGCGGCTGGTGGTAAAAAGAAAAGCCGCAAAAAATCGCCCAGCAAGCGCCAGAAACTGAACGCCAAAAAAGCACCCGCCAGTGGTGTTGCGGCGGCGGCTACCAAAGCCAAACCAAAAGCCAAAAAGCCGAAGCGTAAAGCCGCTCCTGGACCCAAGGCCGCTCCCAAAGCTGGCTCAAAGGCCAAAAGTACCACCAAACCCTGACTAGCATACACTGAGGGCTGTTTGCCATTCGCTCGCGAGTGGCCCTCCAACGAGACAAATGAATGAAGCTTGATGCTGTATACGGCCTGCACGCCGTCACCACTCTGCTACAACGCAGCCCGGATCAGGTGACAGAAGTCTGGGTACAAAAAGGCCGCGTTGATCAACGCATGCAAAAGGTATTGGACGAAGCCCAGCGACTTGGCCTGGATATTCGTGAAGCCGACAAAGGGTTGTTGAACCAGAAAGCCGATGGTAACCATCAAGGTGTCATTGCGTTCCGCAAGCCGCTACAGGGAGTGAGCGAGCGTAATCTGCCAGATGTACTCGATCGCATCGAAGGCCCGGCCTTTATCCTGATTCTGGATGGCGTTACCGACCCGCACAATCTGGGTGCCTGCTTGCGCACCGCCGATGCTGCCGGTGTGCATCTGGTGATTGCCCCAAAAGACAAATCAGCGCCGCTGAATGCCACTGTCGCCAAGGTGGCCTGTGGTGCTGCGGAAGTCGTGCCTTATGTACAGGTGACCAACCTGGCCCGTACCATGACCGAACTGCAAGAACGCGGTATCTGGCTGGTGGGTACCGCAGGAGAAGCCACCACCGCGGTGTATCAGCAAGACCTCACAGGTCCGCTGGCACTGGTGATGGGGGCTGAAGGTGCTGGCATGCGCCGCCTGACCCGCGAACACTGCGATCATTTGATCAATATCCCGATGGCGGGGGAAGTCAGCTCGGTAAATGTCTCGGTAGCGACCGGTATTTGTTTGTTTGAAGCGGTGCGGCAGCGGCTGTCGTGATAAACCGTTGGCCTGTTGTTTTGGTGGCGTGAACGTAGTCTCCCAGGCTTTTTCAACCTACCTGATGACCAAAGTCATATGGTAGGTTGGGCTAGTGTAGCGACGCATAACATCCCGTTTAAGATCAAAGTCCATATCTGTCGTCGTTGAAGCTAACAGGCACTTTTATGGCTCTTTTGCCATGGAATCAGGTACACGTTCTCTAGGAAAACTCTTGCAAGCTGTCGACAGGCAGTGCCAATCGATTGTGGCCATTGCCACTCATGAACCAAAACGGTCTTGTCGAGCTCTGGCGTCAGAGCAAATCTGTCCAATCCGTCATTAAATATATCTTAATACGAAAGAGAACTCAGACTTGGTTTACCATGATGAGGTACTCTTTCTGAAGGGTTCCTAGGTGCAATAATTAGTGATAAAATAAATACTAGATATTTTTTTGAGAATAAATATGAGAACATTGTATTTGCATATAGGGTTTCATAAGACGGGGTCTTCGTCATTACAATTAGCTCTATATAATAATAGATCAAATTTGTTGGATGTCGGTTGGGAATTTTTGTCACTTGATAAACTGGGTAATTCATCATCTTTTATTAAGATAAAAGGTAGTGAGTCAATGGAGTATGAAGTGTCTTCAGATTTTGATGGTTTCTTGGGTAAATCGACCCAAGATAACGTTATCATTTCTGGAGAACATTTTTCTCTTTTGAATGATGAAGAGGAAATATCCAAATTAAAAGAAACTATTTTATGTTATTTTGATAAGGTGGTTATTATTGTTTATTTGAGACGCCAGGATAAACTTGCGTTATCGTTTAAGCAACAGGCCGCAAAATGTAGTGTTCCGAAACTTATGTTGTCTAGCTGTTTATGCGGACATTCTGCTTCAGCATTACCTGAATTAACGGACGATTTGAAAAAATATTTGGATTTTGAAAGCAAAATAAAAATATGGTGCAATATTTTTGGAAAAGAATCAGTTTCACTTCGATTGTTCGAAAAAAATAACTTGATTGATGGTGATATTTGTTCGGATTTTCCAAGAATAATAAACCTCCCTTATTCTTTGGAATCCATCCGGGTGAACGAGGGGGTTAGTAGATTATATAGCCTGTGTTCACATCTTCTCATAAATTTGGATTATCCATCCGTGATCGTTGACAAAGTCAGGTCAAAAATTAACCGTGATAGCTGTAAAGTGATGCCATCAAAGAAGGAAGCACAAGAATTCTATTCCGTTTTTGAGAATAAAAATCATACTTTATTTGATTGGTTTGGTCTTGAACAAAGTTTTGATGGTAGTTTTGAAGACTACCCTGATGAAAGCAACTATAAGTTCACAGAAGAAGAATTCAATTCTATATTGGGTATTATCTCAACTTTATCCTATAAAGCAGATTATCTTACAGAAAAAGAGATTGATATTGTGCGAGACTCGGCTTTGCTTTTGGAGAAGGTTGATCTGAAGAAAGCAAATTCTTTGATGCTTATCGCCAATAGATTCAGGCCGCATGGTGGGTTTATAAGAGAAAAGATCGAATATTATAAGTCATTATTGAAGTAAGTTATTTCTGGGGTGTTGCTTTTGTTCGAATTATTATATGGTGACAATATTTTAGAATTGGACCATTCCAGTTCTAAACCTTGTAAAGGTTGCGGGGTTGTTGGGGGTGTTTATTTAAAATATTCAATTTTGAACACTGAAGCCCCATTGGTAATAAGCTTTTCGAATGCGGGAGAGGTTACTAATCCAAATAATATACATGAAACCTCGTATTCTCCATGGGGATATGAGTATCTCTGCAAGAAAAATTTAAATGTAATATCTTTTTCTTGCATAGGAGAGACTACTTGGTACAGAAATGATTTGTTTATTGATTTTCTTGAGAGTTTTGCTTTGCAGTTGAAGAAATTTCGACGGAAAATTGGCTATGGTGGTTCTATGGGAGGCTATGCAGTGAGTGCTTTTGCCAACTTGCTGGAATTAGATAGTGTACTCCTGATGAATCCTATTAGCTCATTGAATACTTCTTCTCTTGTTCCTTGGGAAACAAGGTTTGCAAGTGCTGCTAACGGTTTGAATTGGGAACAGCTTGTTACGCACCAGTCGTAGGTTGGATAAGCGCCCGACACCGAACCAGCCAACACCTGAAACCCGATTAGCGCGTCATCCGACACTTGTTACGCACCAGATAGAAAAGGCCCAGCTGTTGTTTATTATCAGGTATCGGTTTCCGGTTAATCAATAAATTTTATCTATATTATCAAGTCGATATTTGATATAGCCTCTATGGGCCTTAATACGTTTAATAAAATCATCAACTTCTTTAACATACAAATCATGGCCATCAGCACGACACGCCCCCTTTTGAACGAGTCTAAAGTTAAACCGTTCAATCAAAGCCCTTCCTTCATTTTTAGCTGCTGTGACATATAAATTTCTTGAATTATTATTAGCTTGCAACTCTTTTGCTATTTCATTTATAAAATACCGCAAGAATAATTTCCTGCCATTTGAATTTATAGCTATAGAGAAAAAATAAAAATCCCTACAATGACCAACAGCATCCTTATATTGGAGAATATCATTGCTGGTAAAACTTTTTTCGCAAACCTCCCCTGCTAAGAATTTATCTAATGACTCTTTTTTTAGAGGCAATATAGAGAAGTACCCTGCAACCTTATTATCATCAACTAGACAGGTAAAAATTTTTGGGTTTTTATTATGCCATTCGAAAAACTTATTCCTATCAATTATTTCATGCTTATCGAAAACACTTTCATCCAGCTTTACAATCTCATCTATATCATACAACCTAGCATATCTAAAGAAAGTCGAACCAACTGGCAATAAACATGAATTATTTATAACTTTCTCTTGATCATAACCTTTCATAAAGAAACCACAATACAGCTATGCCTTTCAGTGACTAAAAGCATCTTCATGCTGCCCTCTATTCCTAACAAGCCTGTAGAAAAATTTATTTCTAATCAATTTACCCACTAGCTCATTTTCCATTGTTAATTGCCGGTTTTATCGGCAACCCTTGGCTAATTCTGTGTTTCCGGTCTCTCAGGCTTTAGCTGTCTAAAAGCCAGATACCATATCACTTTCAGTGCCTGTTCTAAGGTTATAAAGAACGGAACAGTTTCGCAGAACAGGGTTTTTGAGTGCGGGACAGTATCACAAAACAGGGCTTTAAAGATAAGGCTGGTGAAACGCGGACAGACCCAGCTTTTCAGCCTCTTTATAAAAAATAGGGATAATTCAGGGCATGCTCAAAAGTACCTGGCTGCAACTGATCCTGATAATTAATGACCACCATCGACGTTTGCTTGTAATCATAGTGTTTGAACGAGCCATCACCGCCTCCTGCATTTCAAAACCCGGTCAGATCATAGTTCGGGAGGTTTTTCTACAGCCTGAACGCCGCCAACACGGGCGAGCAATTTGTTGCGAGTCCAGCCTCAGCTTTGCTGAGGCTGTGTGATTCGCAGATCTCTGACAACCAGGAAACGACGCTTTTTTCTCCTGGTTATGATTTCCCTCAGCCCTGTGTGACACCTTTAACGCGAACACCCTCGATCATCCATACAATAGAGGACTCAGAACCGATACCCGACGGCGCCAATATATTCATCGTAGAACACTTTTTGACGGGCCCTGTCGCTGCTGCTATGAGTGGTCAGTACATCGGTCATATTGACGTAACCGTACTTGCCAATAAAGCGCACAAACAATCCTCGCCAGACGTTGGCTTCCACGCCGATTTTCACCAGCGTGCTGTAACCGGCAATATGCCACTCATCGTTACGCGCGCCACTCATCAGTTTGACGTTACTTTTCGGGTACATAATGCCCGCACCCGCACCGGCAAACAGGGCAATGTCCTTGTCCGTACCGTACTGCCATACCGGTAAATAGGCCTCGGTTTCCAGTGAGATCTGGTTAAAGCCATCGGTGTGTTCGTAGGTGAGGAAGTCGCCGCTTAATACAACCTCTTCGGCGGCAGGGTTGGTTTTCTCGAAACCGTCGCGATCGTTCACTCCGGTCATGGTGACGGTCTGGTCCTGGACCATAACGTACTTCATATGATCCCAGCCCAGCGAGACTGACCAGTTATCCTGCACAAAGTAGCCGAAACGCCAGTTGTATTGGGGAATCGTCAAGCGGCCGGGGTTCAGGTAGCTGTGAAAAACCTGTGCAATGCTGAACGGGGTCTGATGATCCTTGGCGGAGACGTTATGCAGGGTAAAGTCGTAGTCGTCTCCCTCAAAATGGATATCGCTGTCGGAGTAGGTGGCGTTGTTCCAGCCCCAATAGCCGTACCAGTCGCCCTGGCTGCGCATGGCGGCTTCACTGGCAACGGAATAGCAGGAGCTGGCCATTAATAAAATGGCAACGGAAAGAGGGTGTTTCATGAAATGACTACCTTGAGATGAAAACAGGATCAGGAACAAGAGGCCGGGGAGGGTATCAGCTATATGGCTGATCGGTAATGTATTTTTATGGAACAAGGTTGTGTAAGACTCAATACAAGTTGCATAAATCAAGCGGATTCATGTTCGGTTGAGGCGATAGTAGCACCGACTCTGCGCTCAAACCGGAATAAAGCCATGTATTGGCCACCATATCGGCATCACTGCGACTGAATATCTGCCATGGATTCCACCAGTGAATTGTTACTTTCATGGTTTTTCCCTACTCTCTCGATCTTGTGCTTATTACTTCCGTTGCGTTTGCTGTTGCCAAGGATCGATTTATGTCCGATTTCGTTTTTACACTGCCAGATTGGTGGCATGACCTGGTCAGCCAGAATTATGACTGGTTCTGGGATGTCTCCATTGCCCTGACGATTATGGTGGTGGCTGCTTTTGTCTGGCGTATTGTGCGCAAGCGTCTGGCTCGGCTGGCAGCTCATAGTAATAATCAGTGGGATGATGTGCTGCTGAATGCCATTGCGGTGCCGGTGAACTGGATCATTATTGCCATTGGCGCCACCTGGGTGGCCGATATTACTACCCGTAACTTTCAGCTGGATGTCATGACCAGCGTGCCGGTGGTGCGGCAGCTGTCGTTGATTATCCTGGTGGCCTGGGGAATCTGGCGGCTGATTAACCAGGTAGAGCAGCGGCAGATTGTACGGGGAGCCGATCCAACCACGATTCAGTTGGTCGGCAAGCTGGCCAAGGTCGCCGTCACGATATTGATCATGATGCCGGTATTCCAGTCGCTGGGGATTACCATTTCTGGCTTGCTGGCGTTCGGTGGGGTCGGCGGGCTGGTGGTTGGCCTGGCGGCCAAGGACTTGTTGGCTAACTTTTTTGGTTCGATCGTGGTGTATATGGATCGCCCCTTCAAAGTAGGAGACTGGATCCGTTCCCCGGATCGCAATATCGAAGGTACGGTGGAGCACATCGGCTTTCGGGTTACCTGTATTCGCACCTTCGACAAACGCCCCTTGTATGTACCTAACTCGGTATTTACCAGTATTGCGGTGGAAAACCCGTCACGGATGCTGAATCGCCGTATCTATGAAACCATCGGCTTGCGTTATCAGGACTCCCACTTGCTGGATAATGTGTTGTACAAGATCGATACCATGTTACGAGCACATCCGGATATCGATACCGATCAAATGATCATGGTGAACTTCAACAGTTTTGGTGCCTCCAGTCTGGATTTCTTTGTGTACTGTTTTACCAAAACCACCGACTGGAGCACCTACCACAAGGTCAAGCAGGCAGTGATGCTGGAGATGATCCGTATCATCCATGCTGAAGGAGCTGACTGTGCCTTCCCGACACGCACCTTGCATCTGGAGTCCATGCCGCCGGCGGCCATGGCGAACGACGGCGCGGCCTCCCGCGTCTGATCAAGGCTGGTCTGGCTCTGGTCGCAGCAGAGCCAAAGCAGATCAGGAATGGTATGGTCGTTGTCTGAAAAACCAGCAACGATGGAGCCTGTATGTCCCCGGATCTTTCTTCGTATCAATGGCACACCGATACTTCTCCGCTCGCTGATGCCCTGGCGGCAGAACGCGATTATCTGATCATTCAGGATCTGGACGGTGTGTGTATGGGGTTGGTTAACGACCCGCTGAGCCGCACGATGGATCCTGCTTATATCCAGGCTGTACGCCAACAGGCCGGGCATTTCTACGTGCTCACCAATGGCGAACACATCGGCAAACGAGGGGTCAATCCGATTGTTGATCGGGCGTTAGGAGACTCAACAGCCGAGCAGCAAGGTTTGTATTTGCCGGGCCTGGGTGCCGGTGGCGTCCAGTTACAGGATCGCTTTGGCAAAGTCACTCACCCCGGTGTCAGCTCGGCAGAAATGGCCTTCTTGCTGCAAATACCAGTGAAAGCCCGCTATTTTCTGATCAATTTACTGGGCAATACTCCCTACAACCTCGCCAAGGAAAACATCCACTTGCTGGCAGACGCCGTCGTGCTGGATAACCGCGCTTCGCCGACGATTAATGCCAACCTGTTATGTGCCGTACTCGGTTCGGTCAGTAGCGTGACGCGGCTGCAACACGATTTGCAGTCTTTTATGGCCAAATTGCTGCTAGAGGCGCAAGCACAAGGCATGGGTGATTCTTTCTTTATCCACTATGCCCCAAACCTGGGAACCGATCCGGTAACCGGGCAAGAGCGGATTAAACCGGCCGATGGTAACAGCTGGGGAACCACGGATTTCCAGTTCATGCTGACCGGTGCAGTAAAGGAGTCCGGAGTGCTGGTATTACTGAATCAGTATTACGCTGCCAAAACCGGGGTGTATCCACTGGGAGAAGATTTCAGCGCCCGTAGCGCACCAGGCTCCCATGCCGCACTGCTGGCTTTATCCAGGGAAGCGTTTGATCCGGCCCAGATGCCCCGCATTATCGGCGTGGGTGACACCATCACCTCCCATCGGGTGGGGGATGAATGGCAACGGGGTGGCAGTGACCGGGGCTTCCTGACCCTGGTGCAGGATCTCGGCCGTCAGTTCGAATCCGATAACGTAGTCTTGCTGGTCGATAGCAGTGGCGGTGAGGTGATTCGCCCGAGTGTGGATGTTGACGCCCTGCAGCAGCACCCGGCTGATCATGAGTCGTACTGGCAAGCAGTGGCGGGCTTGAGTGATCCGGCCGATCCGCTGCAGGTTAATTTTGTCTGTGCAGGGGGGTATCCGCAATATCTGGCCTGGTTCAGGCATATTGCTGATCTGACTCATTGATTTCTTGCCCGGATGGCCAGACATTACCGTAAGCGTCGGTCGTGTCTGGTCTGGGCCTGCCTTTACCTGACTCACAATTGTGTTCGAGTTAATCCAGCCGGCTGCCTGCTGGCTTTCATTCGGCTCGTCTCAATAGCGATATCGTTCGATGGCTATTGGCTATAGGCCTATTTAAAAAGATTAATTTAACCTATGGCGTGGAGCGGCGCATTATAGATCTCGTTCCCGGATATATTCTCTGACTCAAACTCACTGGAGTGACCACTATGATCAATACTGCTATCAAACCATTCTCTGCTACTGCCTTTAAACAAGGCGAATTCGTCGACATCACCGAAGCCGACGTTCTGGGTAAATGGGCTGTCTTTTTCTTCTACCCAGCTGACTTCACCTTTGTTTGCCCGACTGAACTGGAAGACCTGGCCAGCAAATACGAAGAACTGCAATCCATGGGTGTTGAAGTGTTCTCTGTTTCGACGGATACCCACTTCTGCCACAAAGCATGGCACGACACTTCAGATGCGATTGGCACCATCAACTACTACATGGTAGGCGACCAGACGGCCACTATCACCAGCAACTTCGGTGTACTGCGTGAAGGTCAAGGCCTGGCAGACCGTGCCACTTTCCTGATCGATCCAGAAGGTGTGATTCAAGCCATGGAAGTGACCGCTGAAGGTATTGGCCGTGATGCCGACGACCTGATGCGCAAAATCAAAGCGGCTCAATACGTCGCGGCTCACCCAGGTGAAGTTTGCCCGGCCAAGTGGAAAGAAGGCGAAGCCACACTGGCTCCTTCACTGGATCTGGTTGGCAAAATCTGATCTGAATTTTGGGCAGATAAGATAAAAGGGAGCATCCGCGGCTGCTCCACTGTTGTGAACAGCCTCGTCTTTAGACGGGGCTGTTTGCGTTTGTAGCCACAGTAAAACCAGAGCCGTAACAGCCCTACAAACAACCCAGTCAGCCACTAACCCGGCCGGACATTGATACGACTCAAGCGAGGTCTGTCAGTCCGGGGACACAATGACAATCAGATATTTTTTGTTTTTATTTTTAGCTTTAAGCTATCGAATAGTTAGAAAAGATTGATTTATATAATCATGGGGGCAGGGCTATCATAGTCTCGTATCTTGAATAAAGGCGTTCATGCCGTCGTTGCAGCAGCCTGAACGAAATCAACGAAATAAGGAAACCATCATGCTTGACGCAAACATGAAACAGCAATTGGGCGCTTATCTCCAAAACATCGTTCGTCCGATTGAGCTGACTGTCTACACCAAAGAAGGCAACGACAAATCCACCGAGCTGGAAAGTTTGGGTCGTGATATTGCCGACCTGTCCGACAAGGTTGCCCTGAAAATCGTCTCTGGTGACAGTGGTCGTACACCACGCATGACGGTTGGCCCGGAAGGCGAAGCGGCCCGAGTCACCTTTGCCGGTGTGCCAATGGGGCACGAGTTCACTTCACTGGTACTGGCGCTGCTGCAAGCGGGCGGTCACCCAAGTAAAGCGGCACCTGAGTTGCTGGAGCAAGTCAAAGGCCTGAACAAGCCACTGGACTTTGAAGTGTACATATCCTTGTCTTGCCACAACTGCCCGGATGTCGTCCAGGCCATCAACCTGATGGCGGTACTGAACCCGAACGTGCGTGCCACCATGATCGACGGTGGTGTGTTCCCGCAAGAAGTGGAAACCGTGGGTATAATGGCGGTACCAACTTTGATGCTGAACGGCGAACCTTTTGGCAACGGTCGCATGACGCTGGAAGAGATCCTCAACAAGGTGGACGATGACGCCGACGCCAAAAAAGCCGCCGAAATTTCCGCCAAGGAACAGTTCGACGTGCTGGTGGTCGGTGGTGGCCCTGCGGGTGCTTCAGCGGCGATTTACACTGCCCGTAAAGGCATCCGCACCGGTATTGTGGCTGAACGTTTTGGCGGGCAAGTCATGGATACACTGGCGATCGAAAACTTTATCTCGGTAAAAGCCACCGATGGCCCGAAATTGGTGGCTGGCCTGGAAGAGCACGTCAAGGATTACGATATCGATGTGATGACCAACCAGCGTGCCAAAGCGATTCGTGAGATCGAAGTCGACGGCCAGACACTGAAACAGATTGAACTGGAAAACGGTGCCATCCTGACCAGCAAAGCCGTGATTCTGGCGACTGGTGCACGCTGGAGAGAAATGAACGTACCGGGTGAAGAGCAGTACAAAACCAAAGGGGTGGCCTTCTGCCCGCACTGTGACGGCCCGCTGTTCAAAGGCAAGCCAACTGCCGTTATTGGTGGTGGTAACTCCGGTATCGAAGCCGCGATTGACCTGGCAGGGATCGTTGAACACGTAACCGTACTGGAATTTGGCGACACCCTGCGTGCCGACGCCGTGCTGGTGAAAAAAGCAGAATCCCTGCCGAACGTTACCATCATCAAAAACGCCATGACCACTGAAGTGGTTGGTGATGGCAGCAAGGCGACAGGCCTGAAATACAAGGATCGCGTCAGCGGCGAGATGCACGACCTGACAGTGGCCGGTATCTTCGTCCAGATTGGTCTGGTGCCCAACAGCGAATTCCTGCAAGGCACTTTGGAACTGAGTAACCGGGGTGAAATCGTGATTGACGCCAAAGGCCAGACCAGCGTGCCTGGTATATTGGCGGCCGGTGACGTTACCACGGTGCCGTTCAAGCAGATCATCATCTCCATGGGTGCCGGGGCCACCGCCGCACTGGGAGCGTTTGATTACCTGATCCGGAACTGATTCAGGCTATCAGTGGCCGGTCAGTAGCAGAAAACAAACAGCCACTGTTGTAATACAGTGGCTGTTTTTTTGTGGCCTTTATTCCAGGCCATCGTGCCGGTTTGCCAGAATATGTTGTTGAACATATTGTTGGGCGGCATACAGTGCGTCAGGCCATCTCAGAATCAGGAATGGCCCATTTTTGCTGCGGAGTCTTTTAATATGAGTTCATTGTATCTTTTTGGTCCGGCCATCAGTCCGTATGTTCGTGCGGTTCGTTTGTATGCCCATGAACTGGGATTGCCGCTGGCATTTGGCATGGCCCCGGCGGGCAACCCGATTGCCCCGTATTCCCCGGATCATCTGGCGCTCAATCCGTTTGGGAAATTCCCGATCTTGCTGGACGGCGATTTCAGTCTGCCGGAAGTAACGGCTATTTGTACCTATCTGGATGATCTGGCTGGTGCTTCTGGGCGCCTGGCGGCGTTGTCGAGCCAGCAGCGGGCGACGGTGCTGCGCTGGACCGGAGCGATCGCGATTTATGGACGGCTCTACACCATGGACGGCTTTATGCTGGAGCTGGTGTTTCCCCAGGGTGACAACGGCCGGCCGCGTCTGGATGTGATACGGGGTAATCTGCCGCGAGTCCGTGAGTTTCTGGCAGTGATCGAGCGCCAGCTAGCGGCGTCACGCTGGATTGCCGGTGAGCAGTACAGCATGGCCGACAGCTTGCTGACGCCGTTTCTGGATTATCTTGTCAATGTGCCACCGTTGGATGAACAGGGGGGGTTGCTGGCCCCGGATAGCGCCTGTCGCCGTTATCTGGATAACGTGCGGGAGCGCGATACGGCAAAAATCCTGCAACAGGGTTGATACGCTCCGTCGTCGCGCGCTCGGCAAGCATCTCCGGAGCGCCAGCGGTTATGACGCCTGTCGTTGCAACCACACCTCAATGCCCTGGGTGTTGAGGTTGACGTCCATGCTGAGCCAGTGGCGAGCCTGATCCAGGTCGGCGGCGGGGTTGATTGTTTCCAGCTGCGCCAGCAGGTATGCCATCATGCGCTGCTGGATTCGGTCGCTGCGGCCTTCGGGCGGCGCGATTTCCTGCCGGGCGATGGCAACAAAGGCATCGAGGGATTGCAGCAACTGGCTGACGTTGTCAGCGTGGGGAACAATCGGGCCGTAGTGAGTGAGGTAAATACGCTCGGGCTTGAGCCCTGCCAGCCGTTCGATGCTGGCACGCAACGCGGGTGGATCAAAGTGCACCGGGGTGGTGGTTACAAACAGTAGATTCTGGCCATCGTCGGCATCGAACGCGCGATAGGAAATACCAAAGGTGTCGCCACTGAAGATGCTGTTGCTGGCGCTGTCGTGGACGCAAAAGTGATGCTTGGCGTGACCCTGTGTATCCAGAAAGGTAAAGGTGCGACCGTTGAAGTCCAGCGTGAAACCATCGCTGGCCTGAGTCACCCGCTCTGCGGCAATCGGCAACAGCGAGCCATAAAGTTGCTCGTATTTTTCGGCGCCATACACCGCCCGGGTTCCGGCTTCCAGTTTGCCGGGGTCGATCATATGGGCTGCCCCGCGGGGGTGAATCACCAGTTGGGCATTGGGGCACCAGGCCATCAGGTGTCCGGCACCGGCGGCATGGTCGAGGTGAACATGCGTCGGGATCACATAATCGACGTGGGCCGGGGTCAGGCCGAGCTGATGGATCTGCTCCAGTATATGAGGAACGGTATGGCAGGTACCGGTTTCGACAATGGCCAGGCGGTCTTCCTGTTGGATGATATAGACACTGGCGACCCCCGGAGTGACATATTCTGCATCCAGCTGCCAGATGTCGTGCGGGTGGTGTATCGGGGTGGGGTATTGAGCGGGCTGCTGCCGTGCATCCGTCATAAGAGTCTCTCCACAGTGGCGGTTGGATCCGGGTCGACGGTCGCGCCCGGACTATTATTATCACCGTCAGTAAAGCCGTCTTTGGCAACAGAGGCAATCCGACGAAGTGTTGGCATTTCTTGATGCGACCGGTTGACCATTAATTGTTGCAGTTATTCCCGCCGCTGGTGAATAAAAACGTGCTGCCAGTGGTGCTTGTTTTGTCTTCAGCCGTTTTCGTCTTCAACAATCCGCATTGGTTGGTTTGCGCAACTGAGTTGCGTAAGCTGGATTGCATCGAATTCTTGGACAATCATGGCCGCTGATGAATACAGACACCCTCACTCCCGCTCTTACGCCGGCTTCCTCTTCTGATCTGAACATTGTGTTTGCCACCAATAACCCGGCATTCAGTGCCCGCTTGATGGCGCTGATGGCCACAGAGTATCCACAGGTTGCGGTGTGTACGCCGGACGATCCGGCTGCCCGGCATGCCCAGGTGGCGGCGTGTTGGCATCCACCGGTGGATTTGTTGCAGCGTTGTCCCGGGTTGCAGCTGCTGCAAGCTGTATCGGCAGGGGTTGATCATCTGGGCGACATACTGATGCACAGCGGCTTGCCCGTATCCCGAGTCGTTGATGAAGGGCAACAGCAAGGCATGCTGGAATATGTGTTATGGGGTGTATTGCATCATCAGCGCGATTTTGATCTGGCCTTGAGCAACCAGCAGGCCAAGATCTGGCAATTACATCCGCAGCGCCAGGCTGGTCGTATGCGGATCGGTGTGATGGGCCTGGGGCAGTTGGGGGGATTTATCGCGGCCAGGCTGGCCGGGCTTGGTTATCCTGTTTCTGGCTGGGCAGGCAGTCGCAAGCAGATTGAGCAAGTGCATTGTTACGCAGGAGAGGCTGAGCGAGGAACGTTTTTATCCAGCTGTGACCTGCTGGTTAATTTGCTGCCACTGACCACGGCAACCGAGGCGATTCTGGATGCTTCGCTGTTTGCTGAATTACCGCCGGGCGCGGTAGTGATGAACTGCGGCCGCGGCGAGCACCTGAATGAGCAAGACCTGATCGATGCCTTGAGCAGCGGCCATTTGCGAGCTGCTGTGCTGGACGTGTTTGCGCAGGAGCCGTTGCCGAAAGGCAACCCTCTCTGGGATCAAGCCGGCGTGATCGTGACGCCGCATATGGCATCGTCGGCTTCTGGCCAGGTAATGCTGGCGCAGCTGGTCGAGAACGGCTACCGCCAGCTGGCCGGTCAGCCGTTGCGGCACCTGGTCGATATCGCCAAGGGTTATTGAGTTCGTGCCGGTGGCTGATCGAGTGATTTAATGCGCATATCAATGTGCATGGCGGGTCAGCCAGTTATTGACTTGCGATTCCACGCGGCCGCCAATCAACCTGGCTCGTCTGGCCATTTCGGCATGCCACGCTTTATCGGTTGTGTTGTTTGCAGCCGGTTTGGCGTCACGGGGGTCAGCTCCCTGATAAAGGTAGTAGTCTGCGATGTAAGACAGTGGTTGATCAGACAGGAATCGGTCTGACAGGTCGCTCAGTTGCTGTTGGCCAAAGGGGTCGTGCCCAAGATCAATCAGGGTTGGCGTTTGGTAGCGGGTTGCGAGCACGGCAGCGTAATCCCTCGCCTTGCGTCATACCGTGATCAGCCTCGCGTTGCTGCCATCACAATATCCAGTGCATCCAGCCGCTGTTGGCGATCATAAATATCGTTGGTGAACATCAACTCATCCACCTCCAGCTCCTGTACCAGCGACGCCAGTTTGAATGCCAGTGTTGCTGGCCCACCGACGACAGCCATGGCCAGAAAAGACTGCACTTGCGCTTGCATCGGAAGATCCCACAGGGCATCCATATTTCTGGTGGGTGGCGGTAAAAACAAGGGTTGTCCTGTCATCAGGGCGATCACCCGTTGCTGACTGCTGGTGGCCAGATACTGGGCCTGCTGGTCGGTTGCTGCGGCAATCAACGGCAGCGTGGCAATGGCGTACGGTTTGGCCAGTTGCTCTGATGGTTGAAACTCCCGCCGATACAAGGCCAGCGCTTCGTGTAGATAGCGAGGGGCAAAGTGCGCGGCGAAGGCGTAAGGCAAGCCTCGGTGTGCGGCCAGCTGGGCGCTGAACAAACTGGATCCCAGCAGCCAGATCGGTACCTTGGTATCACTGCCGGGGTAGGCATGGACGGCGTGGCCTCCAGTGCTTTTACCTAACAGTCGTTGCAGCTCGGCGACTTCGGCAGGGAAATGATCCGCTCGCCGCTCGTCACGACGTAATGCCCGGCTGGTGATGGCGTCGGTACCTGGTGCCCGACCCAAACCGAGGTCGATGCGATCCGGGTACAGCGATGCCAGGGTGCCGAACTGCTCGGCAATCACCAGCGGTGGATGGTTGGGTAGCATGATGCCGCCAGAACCGACTCTGAGCTGTCGGGTATGGGCGGCAACCTGGCCAACCAGCACGGCAGTGGCTGAACTGGCAATACCGGCCATATTGTGATGCTCCGCCAGCCACAGGCGTTTGAAACCCAGCTGGTCGGCGTGACGTGCATGCTCCAGCATATGCTGCAGCGTCTGGGGAATATCAGCGCCTTGCGGCACCGTGGCCAGCTCCAGCAATGACAACGGAATCGATTCAAGTACCGACATACAAACCTCATGTTTTATCAGCCGGTTATGCTGGCAGGTTCTCCGGCACGACAACAGCACTGGCGGTGGTACACACTGTTGTCATAGCCCCGGCTGCCGGGGTTGCTCAGGGCAGGCGTAGCACGTGTATCAGTACCATTACCAGCTGGACGATGCTGACCAGCAAACCGACCATATAAAAATAACTGCGCGGACTGGGGTTTCGCTCGGTGGCAATGGCGTAATACAGCCCCATGTGAATCAGCCGGGTGGCGGCATAAATGGAGCACATGACCCCCAGTTTGAGGGCATCAAAGCCACTCAATATGCCGATCAGGGCTGGCCCCAGCAGCAGTGGCAGATTCTCCAGTGAGTTGATAAAGGTGCGGTGACTGCGAAACACAAACGAGCCATGGCTCAACTGCGGGTCAACAATTCCGGGGGTGTAGCGCCCCTGTTTGCGGTGCGCCATGGTGGCGACCAGATTTTGTACCAGTAGAGTGGCAAAAATCAGCATCAGGGCCTGAAACGTCAGGCTGTATGAAGTCATTAATTCTGGCATGGGTGATACCTGTTGTGCGGTGGCGGTTGTGACAAGGTGTGATGACAGGATAGTCGTGATTAAGCGTCATTGCTTGGCTGGCGGCTGGTCGTGATCATCGCGGCGCGGCGGGCAAACTGTTGCTCGATCGTCTGGATATTGTCCTGAATAAAATCGACAAATGCCCGCATGGCCGGGTTGGGCTGCTTGTCGCTGAGATAGACCAGACACCAGGAGCGGCGCAGCGGAAAGCCATCGAGTGGCAGCTGTTGCAGGCTGCCATCATGCAGTTCCGACAGCACCGTCAGCTTCGGCAGTACGGTGACGCCGAGACCGGCCATGACGGCGTGTTTCAGGCCTTCGTTGGAGTCGATCTGCATCACGGGTTGTAGTGGTATCCGGCATTGTTGACTCCAGCATGTCAGAGCCTGGTGGGTGCCGGATTCCTGCTCCCCGACAATCAGTCCATGGTCGAGAAAGTCCTGCACACGCACGTCTGGCTGAGACAGCAGTGGATGGCCGGGGGCCACCAGTGGAATCAGCTCGTTATCCAGAAATGGCAGGGTGGCGAGGGTTTTGTCGACTGGAGCCATGCCCATAATCACCAGATGGTCGGTGTAATCGGCCAGACGCTGTAACGACTCGGAACGGGTCACCATCCGGGCGTGCACCTGTACCTGCGGGTGGCGTGGCATAAAATCCTTTAACAGATACGGCAGTATGCAGTGGGCGGTATCCACGGCGGCAATGTTGAGATCCCCGGCCACCTGGTTACCCATGATAACCAGCTGGTTCTGCAAGGTGCCCAGCTCTTCAAAAATCACTTCAATGCAGGAGGCCAACTGCTCCCCGGCGGCGGTGCAGAACAGTTTGCGGCCGACGTATTCGAACACCGGTTGTTTCAGCGCCAGTTCCAGCTGCCTGACCTGTGAGCTGACCGCGGGTTGAGTCAGTCCCAGTTGTTCTCCGGCTTTGCTGTAGTTGCGGTGGCGATAGACGGCACGGAACACTTGCAGCTGCCGGAAAGACAGGCGACTGATCAGTTGTTGAACAGAATTTGGCATACCAGACTCAATACAAAAAAGCCGACTATAAGGTAAAACGCGGCGTTATCTAAGGTTGCTCGTTCAAGTGTCTGGAAATGAGCTGATTATCGTTTGTTGGCGTTATCGCGGGTTTCGGCGCTGTGGGTGTTGAGCATTCTGGTCGGGACGCTTCAGCGACTGCGGGAAAGGGAAAACGGCCGCTGCCAGACCTCAGATAAACAGCCATGGCAGAGGCCAATGCGTCGTTTATCAGACTCCGTTATCAGTCCGTTGGTGAGTGCGCCATTATTGAACATTCGTTCAAGTTCGTGAGCGATAGCAGGGATTTTGTTGCGTCGGATGGTGGCCAAATACCGTAAAAATACACCGACGGGGCAATGAACGGAGGCTTATGTGGATGATTGGCAGAATGGACACTGAAATTACATTAAATTAAATCACTGAAAAATTCATTTTTTATGGTCGAAAATTAAATACTATCAATAATCTATAGGTATAAAAACTATTCAGAGGCTTCGATTAGATCACAATAATCCGATTGTAAGACGGGTTTCGAGCCTGTTTTAGCGTTTCGATGAGTGGGTTGTACCAAGGGACCTGAATGGCCGCAGAATCGCCTTCCCATAAGGAAAACTTATATAAAAGATAAGTTTTCAATGGCTATTTTATGATGCAACTGCACGGAAGCAGGGCGGGATTTGATATTCATAATGGTGATAAGTATATAAAAAACAGAAATAAGGGCCGTTTTTAAGCCATTTGAAGTCATGGCATAGCTGTTGCTTTATCCCCCTCAGAGCGCCTTCGGGCGTATCCCGAACTCCACTTGAGGAACCTATGTATGGACAAGTCGGCGCTACAGCTAACTGAAGGGCTCACACCGGGCCTTGGCTTTGCACTTATGATCGGACTGGGGCTGGTCTTTCTGGCCCTTGCTTACTTGATCAAGCGAACGCTGATCAGAAACACACATGATTTTATTTCCTCTAATCGCCGCATTGGCCTGGGCTTTGGCGTTGGGTCGGTGATTTCGGTCTGGACCTGGGCCATGGCCGTGATGATGAGTTCAGCGATGACGTTCCAGTGGGGCCTGTCGGGGCTGTTCTGGTTTGTGGTTCCCAACGGCCTGGCATTGATGGTGATGATTCCTCTGGCGCGTATTCTGCGCAAGCGGATGCCGGACGGCTATACCATTAGCCAGTTTGCCTATAACCGCTTTGGTCGTTCCCAGGCGGCTGCCAGTGTGGTCACCATGACGATGATTTTTGGCATCCTGCTGGAGATCCTGATCAACCTCAAAGGCACCTCGGTTGTGATGTCGACGGTGTTTTCGATCGACTGGCGCGTGGCCACGGTTGTCACTGTCTGTGTGGTGATGGCGTATTCATTCTTTGGCGGGCTCTGGACAGCCGTTATGACGGGCACGATCAACACCTGGATGATTACAGTGCCTGCGGCGCTGGTGATTGTGGCAGTCTTTGATCTGATTCCTGGTGGGGTTGATACGGTCTTTGCCGCTGTCGGCGAGGCGGATGAAATCAATCTGTCGATCACCGACTCCGCTGCCGCGGCGGGCTTTGGTATCACGCTGGCCTTTGGCTTGCTGGCTTCGGTTGTTGCTGATCAAACCTTCTGGCAGAAAGTCTGGTCGGTACGCAAGGATCAGGTGTCACGTACGTTCCTGTGGGCCGGGGCGCTGTTCTACCCGATTCCTATCTGTCTGGGCATGCTTGGTCTGGTCGGTATTGGTTTTGGTCTGACGGCCACCGAACTGGGTGGTGATATTGTCGCTGTTGGGCCTTATATCATCTCTCATATCGGTCTGCCGATGACGCTGATCATCGCTTATACGCTGGTGATCCTGGCGGCCTGTTACTCCACCATTGATGGTGCCAGTGCAGCGCTGTCATCTGTTGTTGCCATTGATATCGTCAAACGCTTTGCCCCCAATACCGGTGAAAAAACCCTGTTCTATATCACTAAGGCTTCCATGTTTGTTGGCGGCAGTGTCGCGGCGCTGATCGTGCTCTCCGGGGTCGATTTCACCTCGCTGGTACTGACGACCTACGCATTGAAGACCTCCATTCTGATTCCGCTGGTACTGGCCATTCTCTGGTCGCGAACCAACACCCTCGGTTTTGTGGCCGGTGTCATTCTCGCCATCCTGGTTGGTATGCCCATCCGCAGCATGTACGGCGAGCTGGTCGGTACGCTGTCGATTCTCTCTATCAGCGGTATCACGGTGGTACTGGGTGCGCTGCTGAAACCCGTCAAGTTCGATATGGATGAGCTTGAGAGCATGACGGCCGATCTGGATCACAATGTTGAAGTCGCCAATCGTGCCTGACATCCCGTCGCAAACTGATACGACCCCACTGAGGAAACCGCTATGTCGATCTTGTTTTATGTAACTTTGTTTCTGTGTCTGATAGCGACGGCCATTTTTGTGGCCGGCTATATCAAGGGCGTTACCGGGGCGGTGGCAGATCACCGCGCCACCGCCGAGACGGCCATCCCTGAAGAGCAGGACAGCAACTATGGTCTGGCGATTCTGGCTGCTGTCCTGGCCGCCAGCGGCATCATTGCCATGGTCGGTTTTGTGCCTGAAATGATTTATGCCGGGCCTTTTCTTGCCATTGTGACCGCGACCATGAATGGCGTGGCTTTCTTTGTCGACGCTGAGGGGTAGTCATGAAGTTTGGTCTGTGGTTGCCGGTGTACGGCGGTTGGTTGCGATTACTTAACCATCGCCCGTTACCCGACTTTGAGCAGTGTGCTCGCCTGGCCGTTCAGGCGGAACATGACGGATTTGATTATCTGTACGGCTCGGAGAATCTGCTGAATTGTGTTTATGGCAAGGATGCAGAAGTGGCTGACCCATGGATATTTGCCGCTGGCATCGCCACCTTGACGCAACGGATTGAACTGGTTGTCGCCAGCAAGCCTGGCTTCTGCTCACCACTGGTGGCGGCGCAAATGGCCCGCAGTCTGCAGCAAATGAGTCGTGGGCGCTGTTCCGTCAATATCGTCTGTGGCTGGTGGCCGGAAGAGTTCCGACAGGCCGGTGTGGACTACCTGGACCATGCTGGTCGCTATCGCCGTGCGAATGAGTACTGCCAGAGCCTGCAGCGTTTCTGGGGAGTAACAACCGCAACTGCGGCGGCGGAGTTTTTCAGTGCCGAAGTCGCACCGCCAGTCGACAAGCTCGAACCGGTGCCACCGATCTGGGTGGGAGGGCAGTCCGAGACTGCCCTGGCCATGGCCCGGCGGTACGGCGAGACGATTTTCCTGAACAGCATGCCGATTGCTGAACTCCGGGAAACCATTGCGAATATTCGCAGCACCGAGGCCGCAGAGGCAACACCGCTGAAAATTGCTGTCAGCGCCTTTGTGTTGATGGCAGCAACCGATCACGAGGCGCAAGCCCGTTATCAGGCATTACAGAGCCAGCGGGATGACGCGCTGGTTGATGAACTGCGCACGGCGATGGATGAGTCCGGTGCCAGCTCTTGGGAAGGACTGAGCAAGGAAAAAATGCTCGACTCCAATTGTGGTTTCGACATTGGGCTGGTGGGGTCTACCGACACCATCGCTGCCCGCCTCCGTGAATTGAACGATGCGGGGGTGGATGTGCTGATGTGTCAATTTGAAGACATGGTCGGTGGCAGTCATCAGTTCGCTCAACAGGTTATGCAGCCGTTTCACTCTCTTTATACGGCTTGAATACTTTTCATAATAAGCGCTAGTGGAGAAATACAATGTCCAAGAAAAAAGCACACCTGCTCGGTTTTGTACAACATGGCATCAACAGTCATGCAACAGGTATGTGGCGACACTCCCGCGACAAGGTCAACTGGGATTGGCGCAAGCCCGAGTACTGGCAACACATGGGTCGCACCATGGAGCGGGGTCTGTTTGATGCCATGTTTATTGCAGACGAGCTGGCGCCCTATAACAACTACGAGCAGAGTTCGGATGCGAGTGTGAAATACGCCGTCCAGTGCCCGACCCACGAGCCATCAACCATTGTGCCAATCGTCACCGGCGCGACCAAACATCTGGGTGTGGGAGTGACGCTCTCGACCGCATTTGAACATCCTTATTCCATGGTTCGCCGTCTGTCGAGCCTTGATCATCTCTCCAGCGGACGGGTGGCCTGGAACGTGGTCAGCTCCTACTCCAAATGTGAATGGGATGCGTACGGTGAGCCGATGACCGATCGCTCACGCCGTTATGAACGGATGGAAGAGTACCTGAAGCTTTGTTACGAACTGTGGGATTCCTGGGATGAGGATGCCATCGTTGCTGACAAGGAAAGCGGCGTATACGTCGACCCGACCAAAGTCCGCGAGATCGACTTTGACGGCGAGTTTTTCAAGTCGAAAGGCCGTTCGTTTGTCTGCCGTTCACCACAAGGCCGCCCGGTACTGTGGCAGGCCGGTTCATCGGCGACAGGACGTGATTTTGCTGCCCGCCATGCGGAAGCTATTTTTGCCGTTCACCCCAATATTGATCGCATGCGTGAGTATGCCGACGACGTGAACAGCCGCTTGGCGGCGACAGGCCGTGCGCCTGGCAGCGTCAAACTGATTTACGGACTGCAAACCGTGGTCGCCGAGACACGGGAAGAAGCCGAAGCCAAGTACGAACGCATCAAGGCCTGTATTCCGCTGGAAGGCGCATTGGCCTGGATGTCTGGACACTTTGGCCCGGACTTCTCGACCTACGACCTTGATGAGTACGTACAGAACATCGAGATCCCGGGTATTCAGGGGCTGTTTGAATCCATCATTTACGCCAAGGGCGGCGCACCGGTAACGGTGAAAGAAGCGGCGCTTTATTACGCACAAGGCATGGGCATGCCGATTCTGGTGGGGACCCCCACAGACATCGCCGACAAGATGGAAGAATTCATGGATGAAGGCGGTGCTGATGGCTTTATGTTGGCGGCCACTTACACCCCGGGCTGCTTCGAAGAGTTCGTCGATATGGTCGTGCCTGAGCTGCAGAAACGTGGCCGTTACCGCACCGAATACACGGGTTCGACGCTGCGCGAGAACCTCTTGGCCAACTGAGGCGACGGCAATGATAAGCAACGAACTTTTTTGCAACACGATGCGGCAACTGGCGTCCGGCGTGGCGGTGATCACCATGGAGAACGACGGTCAACTGCACGCCATGACGGCCACGTCCTTTACCTCGGTATCGGCACAGCCGCCGTTGGCGCTGGTGTGTATCAAACGTGGCAGTGATACCGACCAGTTACTGGGCAAGGCAGAGCGTATGGGAGTCAGTCTGTTGAGCGAGAGCCAGCAGGAAATTTCCAATCGATATGCCTGGAAAACAGCCGACCCGGGCCGTTTTGATGACCTCGACACCCGGCGTTGTCCGGGTGGTGCACTGGTGTTTAATGACAGCGCTGCGGTGATGGAAGCGGTGATTACCGAGACCTACGAAGCCGGTGATCACACCATCTACATAGCCCAGCTGGATTATGCGGCGGTGAATGAGGAAGTGCAGCCGTTGTTGTATTGGCAAGGCCGTTACGCCGGACTGGACAGCCCGGCCTGACCGTAGCGGTTTGCCACCGTCAGGCGTGCCAGCGGGTACTGCCTGCCGCTTCTATTAATGAACACTGAAACGGCCGGCCGGGCACCTCCGGCCTTGCCGGTCGACTATCAGGAGGACGTATGTCCAATATGCCATCCATCAAGTTAAGCGCCGCCCTGTCGGAATTGGCGGCCGGTAACATCATTATTCTGACCGATGATGAAGACCGCGAAAACGAAGGTGACCTGTGTGTGGCTGCAGAACACGCTACCCCGGAAGCCATTAATTTTATGGCGATTCATGGACGTGGCCTGATCTGTTTAGCGCTGCCAGAATCCCGTACCCAGACACTGGGGCTTTCTCTGCTGGTGGCTCCAGAAGCAAACCAGACGGCTCATGCCACCCCGTTTTGTATGCCAGTGGATGCCAGGGTTGGTGTAACGACAGGGATTTCCGCACCAGACCGGGCGGAGGCTGTACGAGTTGCCCTGGACCCGGCGAGTCAGGCGGGTGATCTGATTGCACCTGGGCATTTGCCGGTATTGAGCGCCCGGGCTGGTGGTGTACTGGAGCGCTCCGGTCATACCGAAGCCTCGGTTGAACTGGCCCAGCTGGCTGGTCTGACGCCAGGTGCTGTGATCTGCGAAATCATGAACTACGACGGTGGTATGGCAGGGCAGAGTGACCTGCGGCAACTGGCTAAAGAATTTGGCCTGAAGACGCTGGCGATTCGTGATCTGGTGGATTACCAGACCCAACGGGCCGGTTTTCAGGATTGCTCTGTTGGCCAGCTGGTCGGAGAGTATTTCTGATTGATTCTGGGCCGGGCACTTTCTGCATCAGGCGTTGCCAGGCATCGCCTGTGCTGAGCATGGGTGCCTGGAGACAACAGGAGACAGTAACAATCTTATGTCGGCAGCGGCTGAGTTTTTGCTGATTGGCCGGGCGCCGGGATGGGCTGACTTGAGTCAGCCGTGATGGCGGGAAAGGGTTGCCGGAAAGGGTTATGCCGTATTGGCGGACCAGTCTTCGCAGAAGCGCAAAAACGCATTCATTAAACGGCTACGATATTTGTCTTTGTGCACCACGATATACAGGTTCCGTTTCAAATCCAGAAAAGGTACTGCCACCGCTGCCAGATCACCGTGATCGATCATGGCCTTGACGGCGGTAATCGACAGGCAACTGACGCCCAATCCACTGGCGACTGCTGTTTTAATCGCTTCGGTATGCCCTAATTCAAGATAGACTTTTAATTCATGTAAATGATCACGTAATGAATTCTCGAATATGGTACGGGTACCGGATCCGGATTCACGTAATATCCAGTCAGGCTTGTCAAGTAAATCATGGACATTGGACGGTGGATGTTTTGCTAGTGAATGATTCGGATGTGCCACAATAACCAGATTATCCTGTCGCCAGGGAAATGCCTGTAATTCCGGAGCGACACTGATGCCTTCAATAAAAGCAATATCAATTTTAAAAGAAGATAAGTCTTCCAGTGCCTGTTCCGTATTACTTGAATTCAGGCGAATATTGACTTTTGTATGTTGCTTGATAAACCCTCCCAATATGACCGGTAATAAATAATTGCCAATAGTCGAGCTGGCTCCTATTTTTAATGAGCCAACCTGTTGTGTCAGGTGCGTATTGGGGCCGGTTTCTATTTCACTGGCGCGGGAGCACAGCTCAACCGCCAGGGGTAATATGGCCCGGCCTCGATCATTGAGTAACAGAGTACGATCGACGCGATCAAAGACCCGCTCTCCCAGAATATTTTCGAGTTGCGAGACCGACATGCTGACCGCCGGTTGCGACAGATTGAGTTCTTTTGCCGCGTCGCTGAAGCTTCCGTTTTTGACGACCGACGAAAAAATTTCCAGTTGGCGTAGTGTAACGGGCATAAAATATTCCAGTACGTTGATGAGTTCAGGGAACCGCGGATACGTTTGAATATTAACTGAAGCATTAACCGTGCCTGGAATATAAACAGACTGTTGTTGCTCTTTTTTGCAGCGTTTTTTTACGCTGTTTGAGGCTTTTTCTTTCTTGTTTATATCGCTGCTGGAGCGCGGATTGGGTGATGTTTTCGGGTGGCACAATATCTGCAATAACCGGATCTCAAATCACTGTTTAAGGATCACTCCGTGGGTTTCCGACTTTATACCCTGCTCAGCTCACAAGGCTCGATTATTCCTGGTTTTGCTCTCTGTCTGGCTCTGGGTATGGCAGCTGTTTTTTCATCGCCTTTTTGGGGTGTGCCATCACTGATTCTGGCGCTTTTTCTTGGCTATGTTATTGGTGCTCCAGCGCGGGAATTTCCACTCTACAGTGGCATAGAATTCAGTCGGCAGAATATTCTGAAACTGGGGGTGGTGTTGCTGGGAGTGAGACTGGATTTGCATCAGGTGCTGGCGCTTGGCTGGACCCCGGTATTGTTGGTGAGTCTGAGTGTTCCGCTGACAATTCTGTTGGCCTGGGTGATTGGTCGCTGGTTACGGCTACCGACGGAGTGCTGGCTGATTGGTGGCGCAGCGGTGGCTATTTGCGGCGCGTCGGCTGCGATGGCAGTGGCGGCGGTATTGAGTGCTCGTCAGGGGACGTCCCGGATTCTTCCTTATATTGCTGCCAGCGTCACTGGAATCGGCAGTATTGCCATGATCAGTTATCCATTTCTGGTGGATGTGCTGGGTATTAACGCTCAAAGTGCCGGTGTCTTGATCGGTATATCCATTCATGATGTCGCCCAGGTAGCCGGGGCTGGTTACGCCATTTCCGATACGGTGGGTGATGTTGCCATTTATACCAAGATGTTGCGTGTTGCGGCGCTGGTGCCGGTGATTGCGATTATTGCCATTTGGCAGAAATCAAACAGCGATCATGGTAATGGCTTGCCCGGTTTCCTATACGCATTTGCTGCTATTGTAACGCTTAATGCACTGGGGTTTATTGGTGATCAGGTCAAATGGTTGGCAGAAGAATTATCCACTGTTTTTTTGGTAACGGCGATGGTTGGCCTGGGTGCAAAAATCCAGTTCGCGAATCTGCTGGGTGAAAGCTGGCGGCCATTGTTCTTGTTGCTGGTTCTTTCGGTATTGCTGTTTTTGGTGCCATTGTTGGTGATTATTATAAGCGGTGGTTTCTGATTTTATTAATCAATAGTTGACCGGTTTTCCGTTTTTAAATGCTGGCTTTATTGTTTGTTTAATAGTCAGTTTCTTTATTTTTCGAGATGTCTTTTAGCCATTACGAAAGCACTTTGCATAAATATAATTTACCGATGTCATAACTGAACCATGGCCCGCTTATGATGCAGTTGCACGGAATCAGGGCGGCGACCTGCCCGTTCTGCGGTTGGTTCTGTCTCCGCTTTTTATCTCTTGCTCCTCTCTGTCTCGCCTCCGGTGATGACCTGAACCGGCCTGAATGAGTGGATGTGTTTGTTCATATTCAGGCCGTTATGACGTCAAGACCGGGGCTGATTGCGTCAGGTCAAGCTGCTGGCCGGTTGCCCTGTCATGGTGATGCGGCTGATGTGGCTGTTGTTGGGCAATCGGTGGTCATCAGTCATCAGGGTAACGGCTATAGAGAAGAGGCTGACACCATCGTTGAACAGAACTGGTTCTGCCGGGTTTTGTTGAGTCCATAGCTGCAGCTTGTCTATAAGGTAAAGCTTATGGCTGACTAAAATAATATCAATTTTGGATTGATATACGAGTGTCGTAGGGTGAACCCATCAACCATGTTCGAGGCTTGACTCATGTTGAAGAAGGTACTGATCGCCAACCGTGGCGAAATTGCAGTGCGTATTGTGCGCGCTTGCGCCGAAATGGGAATTCGCTCGGTTGCCATCTACACCGAACCCGATCGTTATGGCCTGCATGTCAAACGAGCGGACGAAGCCTATTCGTTAGGGGACGATCCGTTAGCGGGTTATCTGGACCCTCTGCGACTGGTGAATCTGGCAGTCTCGACCGGTTGTGATGCCATCCATCCCGGTTACGGTTTTTTGTCTGAAAACGCGGAATTTGCCCGCCTTTGTGAAGCAAAAGGCGTTACCTTTATTGGCCCCAAATCGGCGGTGATTCATGGCATGGGTGACAAAACCCAGGCCCGTGATTCGATGCGGGCGGCGGGTGTGCCGGTTACGCCCGGTTCCGACGGTAACCTGGCAGACATTAGCGAAGCGTTAACGCTGGCAGAAGAGGTCGGCTACCCGGTGATGATCAAGGCCACTTCCGGTGGTGGTGGTCGGGGGATTCGCCGCTGCGACAGCCCGGAAGAATTACGCCAGCAGTACCCCCGAGTCATATCCGAAGCGACCAAGGCCTTTGGTTCTGCCGATGTATTTCTGGAAAAGTGCATCGTTAATCCCCGCCATATCGAAGTACAGATTCTGGCCGACAGCCAGGGAAATGTCATACATCTGTACGAACGCGACTGTTCGATCCAGCGTCGCAACCAGAAACTGATTGAGATTGCACCCAGCCCACAACTCACGCCGGAGCAGCGTGAGTATGTGGGCACTCTTGCCGTCAAGGCCGCCGCTGCGGTGGGCTATGAAAATGCCGGTACGGTTGAGTTCCTGCTGACCGGCAACAAGGTGTATTTCATGGAAATGAACACGCGGGTTCAGGTAGAGCACACCATTACCGAGCAGATTACCGGCGTCGATATTGTGCGCGAACAGCTGCGTATCGCTGCGGGTTTACCGCTCAGTTATCGTCAGCAAGACATCAGTTATCGCGGCTTTGCCTTGCAGTTCCGTATCAATGCCGAAGACCCCAAAAACGACTTTTTGCCCAGCTTCGGTCATATCACCCATTACTACGCGCCGGGTGGCCCGGGGGTTCGGGTAGATACAGCGATATACACCGGTTACGACATTCCGCCTCATTACGATTCCATGTGTCTGAAGCTGATTTGCTGGGCCTTGACCTGGGAAGAAGTGATCGCCCGGGGTAAACGGGCCATCGATGATATGCGTTTGCGCGGAGTCAAAACCACAGCACCTTATTACCAGCAGATTCTGGCTCATCCAGATTTTGAAAAAGCGGTGTTTGATACCAGTTTTGTACCCAGCCACCCTGAGCTGATGAACTACTCAGAAAAACGAGACCCCAGTGAAATTGCCCTGGCGCTGGCCGCGGCCATCGCAGCCCATATGGCCGCCTAATCGAGGAGATTGAACATGACCAAGAAGCCAGTACAGGTAACCGACGTCACACTGCGTGATGCTCACCAGTCGCTGATTGCTACCCGCCTGCGTACCGAAGACATGCTGCCGATCTGTGAAAAAATGGATCAAGCCGGATTCTGGTCGCTGGAAGTCTGGGGTGGGGCAACGTTTGATGCTTGCGTCCGTTTTCTGAAAGAAGACCCCTGGGAACGCTTGCGCCAACTGCGGGCGGCGTTACCCAACAGCCGTTTGCAAATGCTGCTGCGAGGCCAGAACCTGCTCGGCTACCGCCATTACGCCGATGATGTGGTTGAGGCATTTGTCCATAAAGCGGCAGCAAACGGCATGGATGTGTTCCGGGTTTTTGATGCCTTGAATGACCTGCGTAACCTCGAAACCGCGATGAAAGCGGTCAAGGCCGCAGGCAAACACGCCCAGGGCACTATCTGTTACACCACCAGCCCGGTACACACGCTGGATCTGTTTGTGCAGCAAGCCAAGGACCTGGTCAATATGGGAGCCGACTCCGTTGCCATTAAAGACATGGCCGGTCTGCTGACACCGTATGGCACTTATGACCTGGTCAAGGCGCTGAAAGAAGCGGTGGACGTAGATATTGTGATCCACAGCCACAGCACTTCCGGTCTGGCGCCGCTGTGTCAGATGAAAGCGATTGAAGCCGGTGTCGACCGGATAGATACCGCGATTTCTTCCTTTGCCAGTGGTACCAGCCATCCGGCCTGTGAATCACAGGTGGCCGCGTTGAAAGGCACCGAATACGATACCGGGCTGGATCTGGAAGGGCTGGGCGAGATCGCCGATTACTTCCGTGATGTGCGCAAAAAATACCACCAGTTTGAATCCGAGTTCACCCGTGAAGATGTCTCGGTGCAAATCAACCAGGTGCCCGGGGGCATGATGTCCAACCTCGCCAACCAGTTGAAAGAACAGAATGCCCTCGACCGGATTCGCGATGTATTTGCAGAAATTCCACGGGTACGTGAAGACCTCGGCTTCCCTCCTCTGGTGACGCCGACTTCTCAGATTGTCGGCACCCAGGCGGTATACAACGTGTTGGCAGGGGAGCGTTACAAAACCATCACCAACGAAGTCAAACGTTACCTGCAAGGGGGATACGGCAAGGCACCGGCGGCCGTGAACGCCGAACTGCAACAGCAAGCGATTGGTACGGAAGGTATTATTGAAACCCGTCCGGCGGATTTGCTGGATGCCGAAATGGCGCGCCTGAAAGCCGATATCGGCGAGTTGGCCCTTAATGACGAAGACGTACTGACCTTTGCCATGTTCCCGGATCTGGGGCGTGAATTCCTGCAGCAGCGTGCTGCCGGTACATTGATGCCCGAAGCGCTGCTGGCGGCGGATGTCGACAGCAAAAGCAAAATGGGTGTGGCCACCGAGTTCGTTATCGATGTGCACGGAGAAAGCTACGATATCGCAGTCACCGGCGTTGGTGATTTTGGGGCTGGCAAGCGCAAGATCTATCTCAGTATGGACGGCGTGCCACAAGAAGTGATCTTTGAACCGTTAAATGAATATGTTGATGACGGTGCCAGCAAAGGCCGTAAACGCGCAACGGAACCCGGTCACGTCACGGCCACCATGCCAGGTAATGTGGTGGATGTGCTGGTCAAGGAAGGCGATACCGTCAAAGCCGGTCAGGCAGTTATGGTGGCAGAAGCCATGAAAATGGAAACTGAAATCAGCGCCAATATCGCCGGTGTGATCCAGGCGGTTTATGTCACCAAAGGGGATCGCGTCACTCCCGGCGAAGTGCTGATCGAGATCGGCTGAGCCACTTCGTTTACGCACACCGGCAATCTGCTACCCAACTCACCATGCTGATGGAATGACTCCGATGATTCACATCAAAAGAGATGTGTTGATTACGCGGGTGACGTAATCTCCCGGCTTATAAATCGGAACAACCGCTTGATGGCATTTTGAGGAAGAGAGATGAAAAAACTGGTGCAGGGTGTGCTGAATTTTCAGCAAAACATCTACCCGAAAAATAAAGATTTGTTTGGTGAGCTGGCCGATGGCCAAAGCCCGGATGTCCTGTTTATTACCTGTTCTGATTCCCGCATTGATCCTAACCTGGTCACCGGTTCAGAACCTGGCGACCTGTTTATTTGCCGCAACGCCGGCAACATTGTGCCGCCACCCTCGAACTTCACCGGGGGGATGACGGCTTCCATTGAATACGCTGTTGCGGTACTCGGGGTGCGCCATGTGATTATCTGTGGCCATACCGACTGCGGCGCGATCAAGGGGGCGCTGGATATTCAGGCGATCAAGGATCAGGGTTTACCACACGTAAAAGAATGGCTGGGGCACTGCCGTTCCGCCATGGATATTGTGCGTGAGCGTCATGGCATCGCCTGGAATACACCGGTAGACACCTGTTATCTGAATGAGGCCATCAGCCAGAACGTTTTGCAGCAGGTCGCCCATATTCGGACGCATCCTTGTGTGGCCGCCAAGGTGGCCGCCAAAAAGATTTATCTGCATGGCTGGGTGTATGACATCAAGAGCGGCGATATTTTGTGCAGCGATGAACAGTGTGAAGACTTTATGCCGTTTGCCGAGCGTTACGCAGACCATATCAAGGCACTCGCTGACAGCTGACACAAGGAACCCAATATTGCTTCCGGCAGAGGTTGGCCTGATCCTTTTACGGATCGGGCTTTTGCATGACGTCACCAATGTACAGCAAGAGTAATGCCCCGACCGTTGCCATCAGGGCCGAACCAATAAAACCAATGGCGGCAAGGTCGGTGAGCGCAAAGACAAGACCACCAATAAACGCCCCGACAATACCAATTATCAGATTGACAATAATCCTGAAGCCACCTTCTTTTTTTAGCGTACTGATCAGCCATCCGGCAGTCGCGCCAATGAATAAAAACACCAATAAATTCGCTAACTCCATGATTTCCCCTCCTCTCTTGTTTATTGGCTGATGTTGTACCCGTCGCCATGCCTGCCTTTGGATTGATGTGCCTTGCATAGTTCAAGAAAATCGATAATGACACATGAAATCAATGTGATGCCTGATGTTCAGCATTGACAAAGTATCAGAGTGTTTCTGACAGCCTTGTCGGGTTGATGACAAAAAAGCCTACGAAACCCTGGGCAAAGAGGTCAAAAGGGCGGTTTTTACCCTGGCCCCTGGCTTGCTGACGTATCAAGGACACCTTCATTCAAAGCATAGCGTCAGACGCTACAGGAGCCAGTTATGTCAGCGACATTTGAACTGAAAACGACGATCAGCCAGGCATTTACGTTTGAACTGCTCAGTAGTCGTGGCCACTCACTGCTGTTGGGCGGTGATTACCCGACCAAAGCCGAGGCCGAACAAGGAATCAAGGACGTGCAGCTGGGTTCGTTGATGGGACATCAGATTGCAGCAGGCCGAACCCCTGCAGGTGAGACCTTTTTTGTTATCAAGGACACCCAAGGCCAGATCATTGCCAAAAGTGCGTTATTTGGAGATCAGATGTTGTTCGACAACGCCCTGCACGCCGTCAAGGATAACGCCTGCATTGCAGCGATTGCTGATTTGACGACAGCCTGACAAGTGGAGAAAGGCGATGAATAATGAGCTGACTATTCTGAAAGAATTGGCAGTCGTGTCTGTTACCCGGGCGGAATGGCTGGAAATTCACCGTACGGTGGCTGGCCATGTGCCGGGTAGCGACTTTTCACAGACCTTTGAGGCGATGGTGCAGGATGTATTGAAGGTCTACGATTTTGTCGGCGACATCCTGTCTCCCTTTGTGGCACTTAACTCAGTGGCCGCTTTTGAGGCAGGCTTTGATTCGTTGATGGCCACCTATCAGGCTGGGTATCTGGCGGAAGCCAGCAAGCCCAGACACTACTGTGACGACGCCTACGAGCACTTTATCGAGATACAGCAAAGCAAGGTATTCAATACCCGCTATCCACTGCTGAAGCACACGTTTGACCGGCTGGATTACATCGTCGACAAGTTCATCGCCAATGACGCCTGGCTGGTGATGAGTATCGAAACCGTGATGAAACGCCTGAGTCGCTGGCTGAATGGCATTGCCGAACTGAAAAAATCCGATGGTGAGGATGCTTTCTGGGTGTATCAGGGGCTGATGGCCAGTATCTGTGACTATTTGCAGTTACTGAACCAGCGCCGCTGATTGCTGGTTTTATCGATCGATCAGTACTTCCAGCACAAACTTGGAACCGAAGTAGGACAGCACCAGAAAACCGGTACCGATTAACGTCCAGCGGCTGGCTGTGACACCACGCCAGCCAAAGCGATAACGACCAAACAGCAGCAAGGCAAATACCGACCAGCCAATCGAGGCAAAAGCGACCTTGTGAATCAGATGCTGCTCTTTCAGATCCACCACACTCGGCCAGCCAATGGCAAACGCCATGGTCAGTAGAATCATACCCAGCCAGATCATCTCAAACAGCAGCACATCCATGGTCTGTAGCGGTGGCAAGGCCTGGATCAGGCCGTGGGTCTTGTGCTTGCGCAAGTGACGGTCCTGCAAGGACAGCAGGATCGACTGCACTGCCGCAATCACAAACACGCTGTATGCCAGCATCGAGAGCATGATATGCCAGACCAGACCGTAGCTGAGATGCTGTAAAGACTCGTGGCGCTGGGACAGCGATGACACCAGCAGCACTATCACAATCATCGGGAATAACCCGACAAACAGATTCTCTACCGGTTTTTTCAGACTGGAAAACAGCAACAGCAAGGTAATAAGCAGACCGATTACAGAGCCAATGTCATAAAAGGCGAAATTGATTCCGGACTGGTCGCTACTGTTGGTGGCGGCACTGAACACCAGTACACCCATATGGGTGAGAGAGGCCAGCATGGCCAGGGTGAGCACCATATTACGATTGGCCGGGCGATCACCACGAATGGTTTGCCACTGGCGGAAGGCAGAAAACAGATACAGGGCAGCCGCAGGAAGGGCAACAAAAAATTCGGACATAAACAGGTTTCCAAAAAGACGCGTCCAGTGTCGCACATGGCTTCCGCTTCGCAAAGCAGATGCCATGCCGAGATAACCCCGTTGGGGAGCAATTGGCATGCCGGTCAAGAGCGGCGGCTCGTTCCATCGGGATTATTCTGCTGGCGTGTTACTTCAGTATCTCAACCCAAGGGCATCGCAGAGCCAGCCCTGAAATGGACTGGCAGCCCGAAAGCGCCGGGCGACCTGATCGCAAAAGTCGGCCTGAAACAGCATGGCCGGGTCTAATGTAGTCAGGGCAATAAAATCCTTGCGCTTGATTTCCTCAATGTGCGGATGTTCCTTGTCGTAACCCCGGGGTGGCCGGATCAGGCGGTCACCCGCCAACTGAAAGTATTGCTGGAAATCATCGTTCGCCATGGCATCCAGATAATGGGCCGGTCGTTCTGCCAGCGCGTCGCGAATCCTGCCCAGTGAGGGCGAATCCGGGTGCCAGACACCCACGCCGATAAATACCTCGTCCGGTTCAATGTGCAGGTAAAACCCCGGCGCATGGACATCCTTGCTTGATTCGTGGCGAAACTGGATGCCGACATTCAGCTTGTACGGCGTTTTGTCCTTCGAAAAACGGGTATCCCGGTACGGCCGCATTAACGATCCGCCCACTTTTTTGGCCACTGCGGTGTAATACGGAGAGATGGCACGAACTTCCATTTCCATCGCCGCGATAAACGCCAGCGCCGGGCCTCGCACCTGCTGTTCGTATTCGGCCTTGTGTTGTTGAAACCAGGCCTTGTTGTTGTTCTCTCGCAGTTGTTGCAAAAAAGTCAGTAATTCCGGTGAAAAAGCCGTAAACATCGTGTTGCTCTCCCAAGAGGTGGCGGCGATGGCATGAGTTCCCGCGGCCGCGTTTGATTGGTTGCCAGAACCCCGGTAGCCAGGCAATCGGCTTTGCCTGGTCGGCGCTGGTGTCGAGCTTGCCACCAACGGGTATGGTTCGGGTAACGTCGACTGTGACGAATTCGCCCAAGGGTGTGAAGATAACCGCCTTTAAAGAGGGTATACTCGGGGGGACATCTATTTAATCCGGTGCTCACTCTGGGCCACTGGATGGTTTCGAATCACGAAGCCGACTTGCAGGCCTGACGGGTCAAGTCAAAAGTCGGCGACACCGAGTCGAGATCATCCGGCAGCCCCTGAACAACGGCAACACTCGCGCAGAGCCGTGCAAGATTAAATCGATGTCCTCTCAAGGCTATTTTTCGCAAACGAAGCGCCGGTCCGGTTATCCAGTCCCGGCCAGACGTACCAGCATACGAGTTGTCATTATGTTCGAAAGTTTGACCGACCGACTTGGCAAAGCCCTTAAAAGCATTTCCGGCCAGGCCAAGTTAACCGAAGAAAACATCAAAGGCACTGTGCGTGAAGTTCGCATGGCGCTGTTGGAGGCCGACGTGGCCTTGCCCGTGGTGAAAGCCTTTACCGATCAGGTTAAAGAGCGCGCCATTGGCACCGAGGTGCTGAAAAGCCTGAATCCGGGTCAGGTCTTTCTGAAAATTGTCCATGAAGAGCTGCAAAGCGTCATGGGTGAAGCCAACGAAAAGCTGAACCTGGCGACCCAGCCTCCGGCTGTTGTGCTGATGGCCGGTCTGCAAGGTGCGGGTAAAACCACCACCGTCGCCAAGTTGGCCAAATATCTGGCCGAGCGTGAAAAGAAAAAAGTCATGGTGGTCTCTGCCGACGTGTATCGTCCGGCCGCCATCAAACAGCTGGAAACCCTTGCCAACGAAGTCGGGGCGCTGTTTTACCCGTCTGATATCAGCCAGAAACCTTTGGTCATTGCCCGCGGTGCGATCGACGCGGCGAAAAAGGCCCACGCTGATGTGCTGCTGGTGGATACCGCCGGACGTCTGGCGGTCGACGATGCCATGATGGCCGAGATCAAGGAACTCCACGCCGGAATCAACCCGATCGAAACCCTGTTTGTGGTTGATGCCATGACGGGTCAGGATGCTGCCAACACCGCCAAGGCCTTCAGTGAAGCCTTGCCATTGACCGGGGTGGTACTGACCAAGGCAGACGGTGATGCGCGTGGTGGTGCGGCCCTGTCGGTGCGTCATATTACCGGCAAACCGATCAAGTTTATGGGGATGGGTGAGAAGACCGACGCGCTGGAGCCTTTCCATCCCGATCGTGTTGCTTCCCGTATTCTCGACCTGGGTGACGTACTGACCCTGATCGAGGAAGCCGAACGTAATATCGACAAGGCCAAGGCCGACAAGCTGGCGAAAAAACTGCAAAAAGGCAAAGGCTTCGATCTTGAAGACTTCCTCGACCAGTTGCAGCAAATGAAAAATATGGGTGGCCTGACCGGTATGCTCGACAAGTTGCCGGGTATGGGCAACATGAACCAGATGGCGAAACAAACCACCGCCGCTGAAAGCCAGTTCAAGCAGATGGAAGCGATTATTTTTTCCATGACGCTGGACGAGCGCCGTTTCCCGGACAAGATCAACGGTTCCCGTAAAAAACGTATTGCCAACGGCTCTGGCTCCCAGATCCAGGACGTTAACCGGGTGCTGAAACAGCACAAGCAAATGCAGAAAATGATGAAAAAAGTCACCGCCAAAGGTGGCATGAAAAAAATGATGCGCGCCATGGGTGGTATGGGTGGCGGCGGTATGGGCGGTCCGGGTGGCGGCTTGCCACCGGGCTTTGGCGGTGGTGGCGGTATGCCACCCATGCGCTAGGCCATCAGCTGGTCAATCAACCAGTCGATACCCAAAGCCTGATGTGGTTATCCCCGTCAGGCTTTTTTTATGCCGTTACCTGCTTAACAACCCATTCTGTTTTATGCTGCGGCTTCTTTTTATCGATACAGGAAGGATGATTGTGCAGTTGCGTCCCATAGATAAAAGCAGCTACAAAAAACGTCTTAATCAAGTGCAGGGAGGCGCGGTGGTGGCCTTGCTGGTACTGGCGCTACTGTTCTCTGAACTGTATCGGGGGTTATGGGCCAATGGTGAGTCCAGCACCTGGTTAAATGCGCTGGCTGTCGCCACGGCTGCGGGGCTGGTCGGGTTGGTCTTTAATATCATCAAGGACAAACCCTGGATGGCGGACGTGGTGTACCTGTGGCGCCTGAAGCAGGAGCTGAACCGGATTTATCGCAGCAGCAAGCTGATAGAACAGGCGTTGGCTGATGGCGATCGTGAGGCATTTGTGATTCAGAACTTTAACTTGCGCGGCGCCAAGCTGTTGTACACCGCCGAAGACAACACCCTGACGCTGCCAGAGTTGCAAGAGAAAATCATCGAACTGGAAGCCACTCTGGCAGAGCGGCAATTGACCGTATCCGTTGATGAATACAGCCCGGCGCTGTTGGATGCCTTTAAACAGCGGCTGAAGTCAGGAGTTTAGCGGCCGCTGACTGCCTGGCGATGCTCGGGATCGAGGCACGGCAGTTCTTCATGAGGGCGGCCGGGGGCAAGGTTGCTGTTGAGATAAGCGATGACTGCCGTGACCGGGTCAGATTCCGACGTCGCCACCAGAGTCGTGTGGCGTTCAGCCAGCCTCCGGGTGACACCTTCCCCGGCCGATCCGCAAATCGCAATATCCACCTCGTGTAATGGGTGCCGGTTACCGTCACCGCGGACATGCCATTCATGCAAGCTGCCTGCTGGTGACAAGGTCAGGTTCCAGACCAGTTCGGGCTGGCCCTGTGAGATGGCATAGACATGCCAGTGTGCTGCTCGGCCAGCGTGGGGAGATACGCTGCCGTTGTCTTGTACGGCAACAGCGATCAGGGTGTCTGTCATGGGAGTTCCTCCGGTTAATGGCGTTATGCTAAAACGGGAAGGCATTGCGAATTTGATCCGTCGCAGGCAAGGGCACATCAACCGGACGAAAATGTCCAGAATGGCATGACTGAGCATTGAGTGGTGCACTGACGCTTGTACCGGTTGTGCTGAACTGGCTGTTATTGATATCGCCAGTTATTTCTGCGGCTGAGGATTGGCGATTTCTTCCAGAATCGGACAGTCCGGGCGATCGTCACCGGCACAGCCTTGCAGCAGCGATTGCAAGCTGCTGACCATGGCTTGCAGCTCTGTAATGGTGTGATTCAGCACGTCAATATGTTCGGTGGCCAGGCGTTTGACGTCTTCGCTGTGGCGAGACTGGTCTTGCCACAGGGCCAGCAGTTCTCCGGTTTTTTTAATCGAAAATCCCATATCCCGGGCGCGACGGATAAACCTCAGTGTATGAATATCGGCCGAGGAGTACTGGCGATAGCCTGCAGCGCTGCGTCCCGCAGGCTGGATCAGGCCAATATTCTCGTAATAGCGCAGCATTTTGGCACTGATGCCTGAGGCGCGGGCGGCGGCTCCAATGTTCATGCTGGTCTCCTCTCTTGTGGGACAATCGTGTGAAGGGTCAACCGTGTGAAGGGTCAACCGTGTGAAGGAGCCATTGTTGTCTGGAAGATCACCGTGATCAGGCCAGACGGACACGGTTAAGTCGCAAGGCATTGCCAATAACAAACACCGACGACATGGCCATGGCTGCGGCCGCAACGGCGGGGGATAACAACCAACCGAAGGATGGATAAAACACCCCGGCCGCCAATGGCACCAGAGCTGCGTTGTAGGCAAAAGCCCAGAACAGGTTCTGGCGAATATTGGTCATGGTGGCCTTGCTCAGGGCAATAGCCGTGCGGGCACCGTTAAGGTTACCCGACATCAGTACCACGTCGGCGGCTTCAATGGCGACGTCGGTGCCTGTTCCAATCGCCATGCCGATATCGGCGGCGGCCAGTGCCGGGGCATCGTTGATGCCGTCACCAACAAAGAGCAATTGTTGGCCTGTCGGGAGTTTGTTCTTGAGCTGTTGCAAGGCGTCGACCTTGCCGCTGGGTAATACCTCGGCAATCACCTGATCGATCCCCAGTGTCTGTGCAATGGCCGCGGCGGTGTGGTGGTTGTCGCCGGTAATCATTACCACCTTGAGACCCAGCTGGTGCAAACCGGCAATGGCGGCGGGGGTGCTGGCCTTGATCGGGTCAGAGACGGCGATAATGGCGGCGAGTTGGCCTGCCAACGCCACATACAGTGGCGTTTTGCCTTCCTGGCCGAGTCGGGCAGCGGTATGGGCCAGCGGGCGAATATCGATGCCGAGTTGTTGCATCAGTCGATCCGATCCCAGTGCAATGGTCTGCATCTGTTTATTTTGCGTGACGTCTGTCATCACCCTGGCGGTTACCCCCAAGCCCGCAAGCGAGGCGAAGTCGGAGCAGGTCGGCAGGTTCAGTTGTCGTTGCTGCGCGGCATCTTCAATGGCGCGGGCAATGGGGTGTTCGGAGTGTTGTTCAACCGCCGCGATCATGGCCAGCAGAGAATCTGCTTCAAGATCCGGGGTGACGTCGAAATCGGTCAACGCCGGTTTGCCCTCAGTCAGGGTGCCGGTTTTATCGCATGCAATCATCGCCACATCCTGTAACTGTTGCAGGGCCTCTCCTTTGCGGAATAACACACCGATGGCCGCCCCGCGCCCGGTGCCGACCATCAGCGAGGTGGGGGTGGCCAGCCCCATGGCACAAGGGCAGGCAACAATCAGCACCGCGATGGCGTTGACCAGGCCAAAGGTTAATGCCGGTTCAGGCCCAAAGATCAGCCATACCCCAAAAGTCAGCAAGGCCAGCGCCATAATGGTAGGCACAAACCAGAGTGTGACCTTGTCGACCAGGGCCTGAATCGGCAGTTTGGCCCCCTGGGCCTGCTCGACCATACGAATAATCTGCGCCAGTACGCTGTGTTCTCCAACGGCGGTTGCCTGCAGGGTCAGGGCACCGGACTGGTTCAGGGTGCCACCGGTAACGCTGTCGCCGGGTTGACGGTGAACGGCTACCGGCTCTCCTGTCAGCATGGATTCGTCGACATAGCTGTCTCCTGCCACTACTTTGCCATCCACCGGGATGCGCTCACCGGGCCGCAGTTCGATACGATCTCCCGCTACTACATCGGCGAGGGCGATTGTGACCCGCTGGCCATTACGCTGTACCCGTGCTGTCTGGGGCTGCAGTCCCATCAGGTGGCGAATGGCGGCGGAGGTTTTCCCCTTGGCCCGGGCCTCCAGCAAACGCCCCAGCAGAATCAGCGTGACGATTACCGCCGCGGCTTCGTAATACACGTGCACGGTGCCGTGTGGCAGCAAGCCGGGTGCCAGTGTGGCGATGGTGGAGAACCCCCAGGCTGCCAGCGTACCGACCGCCACCAATGAATTCATATCGGGTGCGGCATGCAGCAGGGCGGGAATGCCCCGCAGATAAAATCCTCGTCCCGGACCTAGCAGCACCAGCGTGGTCAACGCGCCTTGTATCAGCCAGTTGGTGTGTTGGCCCAGAACGGTCATAAGCCACTGCTGCAGCACTGGCACCAAATGGCCTCCCATGGCCAGCATAAACACTGGCAAGGTCAGGGCCACGGCCAGCCAGAAGTCGCGCTGGTATATTCTGGCTTCGGCGTTGCGCTTGGCCTGGGTGTCCAGCGACGCTTGCCCAGCGGGTTCGGCGCTGCTGATGGCGCGGGCGCCAAAACCGGCTTTGTCGATCACGGTGATCAGGTGTTCGGCGGTGGTGCCGGGCAGACATTGGATGCGTGCCTGTTCCGTACTCAGATTAACCTCGGCCTTGATGACGCCAGCCTGCAGATTGAGTTGTCGTTCGATACGACCGGAGCAGGACGCACAGGTCATGCCTTCGATGGCCAATTCTATGGGGGGCGGCAGATGCACTTTGTACCCGGCGAGGGTGATGGCGTCCATCAGGGCCTGTACCGACAGGCTGGCCTGGGGGGGTGTCGATGATCCGGCGGGTGCTGGTCTGGCTGTTACGGTGGCGGTTTCCGTCGCCAGATTAACGTTGGCGTCTTCGACACCGTCGACGTGGAGCAGTGCTTTTTGCACTCTGGCAGCGCAGGAGGCGCAGGTCATGCCATCGATACGCAGCTGCACTGTGTGTTCTGCGAGAGCCACGGTTGGGTCGGTGGCTGGGCTGGTGGTAGCAATGGCAGACATGGCATCTCCTTGTCAGGTTGTCAGGTCGAATAAAGCGTCAGTGTTGGCGGTGCCAGTTAATCAGCGGCGACGAGAGGGACAGGGTAAACCTTCCCATTATGGCAAGGTAAACCGAATCAGGATAAATCCGTCAGCCTGTACCCTGTCCATCGAGCCAGATCAATAGAATGGTATTTGGCGTTGCGGTTGTATTGACCTTGTCATGGGGACAGGGCTCATATGAAAGCGGTGTTGAATCATCAACATAGCATCAGAACCCACATTAAAATCACCGCGGCGGAGCACAGATACCCGCCGATAAAACAGGAGTCATCATGATGAAACTCAGTGTCGAAGGCATGACGTGCAGTGGCTGTGTTAACGCGGTTACCCGCATTATTACTGGACTGGATGATCAGTCTGAAGTCCAGGTGTCGCTGGCAAGCGGGCTGGTAGAAACCAATGCCCGGGTCGCGGCAGCCGAGTTGATCGCGGCGTTACATGAGGCTGGCTTCCCGGCTCACGAGCAAGGGTAACCGAATCATAGCGGCCAATAGCCCTTCTGTGAGGCAGGCCCAGCAAGCTGGCAGACTCTTTGCAATACCTCTTTGTGAGTTGGCAATTGACTAGGGAGACTGCCGTTATGACACTGTATTGCGGGGCATATTTGCCAGAAAGCGGGTTATCAGACAGCCCGTTTGTCGGGGCGCTGACAAGGGTTGCAGCAAAACTGACAAGTATGAGCGGGCGTCAGACCAACACGGAAGATCCTCATCTGGATCTCTACTTTCTGGTGCCGGGCAGCACCGATGTACCGCCGTTTCGGGGGATGCGTTTTCATTCATTTGACCGCACCAATCGGCGTTTGCGGATCGAATCCTCGGTCCCTGCGCATATGGTTGGGTCCCGTCACTGTCAGGCCTATGTACTGGCGGCGATTCAGGATGCGGTCGAAAACGCCGCCGACTTCTTTTCGCGTGAACATATCGAGTTTGATCACCAGTCCTACGACTCCATGATCAGCCGGTTAGTGGAGACGCACTGATGACCGATCCCGTCAAAATGATTCTGTGTGAAGACATCCAGAATCTGCTCGACAAGCCCGATCTGTTGCTGCTCGATTGTCGCGATGTTGGCGACTATCGCAGCCATCATCTTGAAGGGGCCTTGCATGCCCACGACAGCCTGATCGAAAGTCTGGTGCGCAAGGGCGACAAGCAACGACCGATCCTGATTTATTGCTACTCGGGTCATCGCAGTGAAAACCTGTGTGAGCTGTTTGGCGGCTTCGGTTTCAAACAGGTTTATAACCTTGGTGGAGGCTACCTGCGCTGGCAGGAGCTGCAAGTGGCAAGCTGATTATGAAAACCACCATGCAGACCGACCCGGCAGGTATCCGGGTCGGCGAATTGAATATCTGGGCGATGGACAAGGATCAGGATATCAAGCACCTGTTGCTGCTGCTGACAGAACAGCTGGGGGAGGATGGGTTTGCGATTGACGAACGCATCCTGACCGATCTGCGAGCGGTGTATATTTGTGATCTGGACGAACCGGAAATGCGCGCTTACCTGTATACCCTGGGTCAGGCGCCAGGTCGTTATGGCGTTCATCTGGAGTACCCCGAGTCATCGGAAGCCAATCCGGTGTACGACGTGTTTGAAAACCTGTCACTGCCATCACTGGTCAGTATCCTGGCTGTGCATCTGGATGTGAATGAAATCCAGCCTTTGCCTGTATTGCATTAACCGCGTCTTGCATTAACCACATCTTATGCTGTGTCCTGCAGTAACCGCCCTGCATTCACTGATGGCAGGCTGTTGCGCAGGTGATCTAGCCGTTCTCTGATTTTTTCTGTTATTCCCGGCACTGTTCCTGTGCTGTACCTGTACCTATGGCCTGCTCCTGGCATATCGGTCTGCCTTTTATACCTACAAAACGCACTGATACTGTTTCTCATTAATATTTTCAATTGTAGATTTGTAACTAACTGAGACACACTCTGTCGCCACAAAAAGGACCGTTGGCGCCGTGTATTACGTGTTCATCGTCTGATTCATCCACTTGACCATAACAAACAGGGACACCATGTCTGCGGCGCCCCCGGCAGCAAATTCTGCAACTCCAGTAGCCACCCGTTGGAAATCCGTGTCGTTGGCGACCTTGCGCCAATGGCATTGGGTCAGCTCCGCCTTGTGTCTGGTTGGCATGCTGCTGTTCGCCATCACTGGCATCACCTTGAACAACGCCCGCCATATTCCTGCCGAAGCCGTGGTTACCACCATCGAAACCACCTTGTCGCCCGGCTTGCTGGAGATACTGGCACAGCGTTCAGACGGCCCCTTGCCCTTGTCGGTGCGGCAATGGCTGCAGCAAAACCACGATCTGAGTATTCCGGCACTGGATGCCGAATGGGACGATCTTGAAGTCTACCTCGGTATGCCGCGACCGGGCGGTGATGCCTGGCTGAGCCTGGATCTGGAATCCGGCTGGCTGATTTACGAAAAGACCGACCGTGGGCCAATCTCGTTTCTGAACGATTTGCACAAAGGCCGTAATACCGGAGTGGCGTGGAGCTGGTTTCTGGATGTGTTTTCGGTCAGTTGCATTGTTTTTTCTCTGAGTGGCTGCTGGTTGCTGGTGCGATATGCCCGCCAGCGGCCGGGAACCTGGCCGATGGTGTCGCTGGGACTGGTGATACCTCTGCTGCTGGTTTTACTGACCATCCATTAAATCTGTAACGCGCCATCCTTGGCGGATGGCTCATGAACACACCATATAAGGAGTCTGTATGTTACCGGGTAAAAAATGCTTGCTGGTTCTGGCAGCCAGTGTGCTGGCCAGTCAGGCAAGCGCTACCGAGTTGCGCATCGGTATTGAACTGCCTGACCTCAAGGTCGCGGAATACCACAAGCCCTATGTTGCGATCTGGCTGGAAAACAAGGACACCCGCGCAGTGACCAACCTGGACGTCTGGTACGACGCCGACATGGCGGATAACGAAGGTAACAAGTGGCTGAAAGACATGCGCCAGTGGTGGCGCAAAAGCGGCCGTTCGCTGGATATGCCCGTCGACGGCATCACCAGTGCCACCCGTGGCCCAGGCCAGTACGACCTTTCTTTTCGTAGCAATCAGGCCCGGTTGGCGGACTTGCCAGCGGGTAATTACCAGCTACGTGTGGAAGCCGCTCGGGAAGTGGGCGGACGTGAACTGCTGAGCATCCCGTTTCAATGGCCGGTGGACGGCAGCTTCAGTGCCACCGCCAATGGCTCCAAGGAGCTGGGCGACGTTGTCCTCAGTATCCAGCCCTGATCCTTGCCAACCCATCATTTGATAAAGGAATACGTGTATGAAACCACTGAAATTATTGAGCGCTGCCGTTTTGGCCGGTGCGACCCTGATGTCGATGCAGGTCAATGCGCACCGTGCCTGGATCTTGCCGGATGTGACGGTCTTGTCCGGAGAAGAGCCGGTGGTGGCGTTTGATGCTGCTGTCTCCAACGAAATCTTCAATTTTGACCATTTTGCCCTGAACGTTAAGAGCGTTCGTATCACCGCACCCGATGGCAGCATGGTGGAGCCGGAAAACGCCGCCAAAGCCCGCTACCGCAGCACCTTCGATCTGACCCTGAAGCAAGAAGGCACGTACCGGGTCTTTATCGCCTCACAAGGTCTGCGTGCGCGCTGGGAAAAAAGTGATGGCAAGCGAGGCTCTTACCCAGGGCGAGGTGAAGACTACACCCAGGAAGGTTTTGACAAGAACGTCCCCAAAAACGCCAAAAACCTGAAAGTAAGCCAATACTCCCGCCGCCTGGAAACCTTTGTGACTGCTGGCGAACCCTCCGACAATGCCAACAAGGTGACTGGCCAGGGCTTTGAAATGAAGCCGGTCACACATCCGACAGACCTGTACGTTGGGGAAGACGCGACGTTCCAGTTTCTGATTGACGGCAAGCCCGCCAAAGGCGCAAAAGTCACCCTGATTCGTGAAGGTTCCCGCTACCGCAACGATCAGGAAGCCATCGAGCTGACCACCAGTCGCCAGGGTAATATCCAGATTGACTGGCCTGCCCCGGGTCGCTACTTCCTGGAAGCGGAATACAAGGACGACGACGCCAAAAAACCGGCTACCGAACGTACCGGCAGCTACGTGGGTGTCTTTGAGGTACTGCCGGACTGATGAGTTACATCGGGATGGCGGAACTGCAAGCCATTGTACTGGTGCTGGCCTGGTTGCTGTTGACGGGCTGGTGTTATCGGCACCGGCTCGGCTGGGGGGTTACACCTGCTGACGCCGATGGTGTCGGTGGGCCATTGTGTGTCTACGCCAGTGAAAGCGGTCATGCCCGCTCGCTGGCGGAACAGTGGCAACAGCGATTGCAGCACCAGGGTCGTGCTGCTCACCTGCTAACCCTGAATCAGCTGACTCAGGCACCGTTGTCGTCCTCATCGCCGCACGGTCGGGATATCTTTCTCTTTATCAGCACCACCGGAGAAGGAGAAGCCCCGGATAATGGCAACCGGTTTTTGTCCCGGTTGCAAGACCCGCGCTCTGACCATGAGCGCTGGACGTGTCGGGTTGCCGTTCTGGCGCTGGGAGACCGTGCCTACCCGGAATTCTGTGCGTTTGGGGTGGCTGTCAGCGATGCCTTGCAGACAGCAGGGGCCGAGCGATTGTTTGAGCCGGTGCTGGTGGATAATCTGGCTCCGGCCGATTTGCAGCGCTGGCAGTCTCATCTCGACAGGGTGCCGGATTATACCGGTCTGAGTGCCGGTTTATGGGGCGATACGACTGCCATCACAGAGACCGACGGTATTTCGACAGCCGCCGCTGCTGGGCCGTTATCCGCCAAGCCGGCGCATACGGCAAGTGTCTTGTTACGGCGACAGTGTCTGAATCACGGCAGCCCCGGTCATCGGGTGTTCGAACTGGATTTTCAATGCTCCGACGTCTGGCAAGCCGGAGATATCGCCCGGCTGAGTCTGGATGATGCGGCAGGCAAAATACAAAGCCGCGATTACACCATCGCCAGCACGCCATCGGAAGGGCATCTGCGGTTGCTGGTACGGGAGCAGTTCCAGGCTGATGGTCAGCCCGGACTGGGCAGCGGCTTTTTATGTACACAATTGCCATTGCAGGCAGCAGCGCGTTTACAGGTTATTGAGAACACTGGTTTCCATGCCCCGGATACCGATGTCCCGCTGATTCTGATTGGTAATGGCACCGGGCTGGCCGGACTGCGGGCGCATCTGCAGCAGCGCTTTGAACGGAGTTCAACGGCCCGGCATTGGCTGATCTTTGGTGAACGTACCCTGGCTCACGATGCGCTCTGGCAGACAGAGCTGCAGCAATGGCAAGCGCAAGGTTTGCTGGGGCGTCTGGATTTGGCGTTCTCCCGCGACATTGACGGAGAGTTACAGGCAGGGTATCTGACCCGGGGGTATGTGCAGCAGGTGCTGGAACAACAGCAGCAAGAACTGCAGCACTGGCTGCAACAGGGCGCGATGATTTATCTGTGTGGCAGTCGTGCCGGTATGGCCAGCGCTGTTGATCAGGTACTGCGTGCTGTACTGGGAGATGATCAGGTCGATGCGCTGGATGTGCAGGGCCGTTATCGCCGCGATGTCTATTGAATATGGGCACTTGCCCGGTGGAGCAAGTCGTCAGTCAGGTGACGGCTTGCTGTTCACAATTCCTCCTGCTGGTCGTGCGCAATGCGGTCAAAACAGGTAAGCTAGCCCACTTTTCTAGCACCCTGCCGGTACATTGATGGTCTGCACGGCCACGCCGGTGTTGGCGCTGCACGAATCCACCACTGCATTCGGGTTTTCACACCATGATGAAATACATCTCCACTCGGGGTAATGCGCCAGAGCTGGCGTTCGACGACGTTCTGTTAACCGGTCTGGCCGCTGATGGCGGCCTGTACGTACCGAAAGACGTGCCACAATTCTCTCTGGAAGAGATTGAATCCTGGCGTGACCTGTCGTACACCGAACTGGCGCACAAGGTGATTTATCCCTTCGTGGAAGGTTGCGTAGACGCCGATGCATTACAAGGCATGATCGATGATGTATACGGTGCTTTTGGTCATAAAGCCGTTGCGCCGTTGCAGCAGATCGACCACAACGAATACGTGCTGGAACTGTTTCACGGCCCGACGCTGGCGTTCAAGGATTTTGCCCTGCAACTGCTGGGACGCTTGCTGGATTACGTACTGGAACGGCGTCAGGAAAAGGTCGTGATCATGGGAGCCACCTCGGGTGATACCGGCTCGGCGGCCATCGAAGGCACCAAGGCTTGTCGTAATGTGGATATCTTTATCCTGCATCCCCATGGCAAGGTCTCTGAAGTGCAACGCCGCCAGATGACTACCGTTACCGGCGACAATATCTTCAACATCGCCATCGAAGGCAATTTCGACCAGGCGCAGGATATGGTCAAGGCCAGCTTTGGCGACCAGTCCTTCTTGCGCGGTGAACGCAAGCTGGTCGCTGTCAACAGCATCAACTGGGCGCGCATCATGTCCCAGATTGTTTATTACTTCTATTCCAGCCTGAACCTGGGTGGTCCACTGCGGCCAATGGCGTATTCGGTACCGACCGGGAATTTCGGCGATATTTTTGCCGGATACATGGCGCGTAAAATGGGCCTGCCAATCGAGCAGCTGATCATTGCGACCAATGAAAACGACGTCCTGCATCGGTTGATGAGCCAGAACCTGTACGAAGTTCACCCGCTCAAGCACACCATCACGCCATCCATGGACATTGCCGTATCGTCCAACTTTGAGCGTCTGTTGTTTGACCTGTACGATCGCGACGGCGCCGCTCTGGCCGACCTGATGGGCCGGATGAATGCCAAAACCGAAGTGGTCTCCCTCGACGCAGACAAGCTGGCCAGCGCCCGCCAGTTGTTCGACAGCCTCGCGGTGGATCAGGATGCCACCATTGCAACGATGCAACAGGTCTTTGCCGAAACCGGCTACCTGCTGGACCCGCATACCGCCATTGGTGTGAAAGCCGCTCGGGAATGCCGTCGCAACCCCCGGATTCCGATGATCACATTGGGCACCGCGCATCCGGTGAAATTTGAAGAAGCGGTCCAGCGCGCCGGATTCGAAATGCCCAAACTGCCGCATCATCTAACCGATCTGATGGAACGCGAAGAGCGGTTGAGCGTATTACCTGCCGATCTGGCCACCGTGCACGCATTTATTGCCAGCCACACCTTCAAAGACTGATTGGCTTGCCTTGCCAGCGGGCACCAGCGTGCCCGCTGCCTGGTTTCTTATCACTTGACCATCGACCACTGACTGCTGTGCAGATTATGGTAATGATGGTACATCTGACATTCCGAGTTTGACTCTCTTCCCTCGAGGCTTGCCATGCAGTACGTATCCCTGAACGACTTTAAATGGGGCTGGATTTTCCGTCATCGTGAATTACCGATCGATTCTGAGACGTTGGCGCTGATTCGCCCGCTCGACAAGGCCTCAGCCAACCAGTTCTGGAAAACCCATATCAGCAAGGAAGCGGCGCATGCCAGCCACTTTCTAGGTGATGACTGGCCATCCAAAAAAGGTATCTGGCAGCCGAAGGCAAACTGGCAGAATGCCTGGGAAGCCGACGAAAACAGCATGCCGGAAGACCTGGCGCAGCATATTCACTGGGAGACCAACGTCACCGTCTTTTTTTGTTACGACGTCGATCATATTGTCCAGACGCGCTGGGATATATTTCAGCAACACTGGAAGAATTTTCTTTTTGTTGATGACCAGCCAATGTTACTGGGAAAGAGTCGTGATGAAGTGGTGTGGTTTTTTAATGATGGCTTATATCAAACAGGAACTCGTCCTAAACGGTGATGGTTTTCAAATGATAAGGCGATTGAGTTTTATTGATATAAAATTGTTTAAAATCAATAACTTGTTTGTTTTGCTACAAAATTGAAAATTCAATAATATTGGTAGGTGCAAACTTATTTATAACGTAAATATTGCATTTACAGACTTGCCGACCAGCCTTTTGATACCTAGACTTGGCATCAATGTAATCACGACAAGGATTAGGGGCTTATGAAAGGCGATAGCAAGGTTATTGAATACCTGAACCAGGTGTTAACCATTGAGCTGACTTCGATCAACCAGTATTTCCTGCATGCCCGCATGTATAAGAACTGGGGTTTCGAAGCACTCGACAAAAAATGCTTCAAAAAATCCATCAAGGATATGAAACAGGCTGATGAACTGATTGAACGCGTACTGTTTCTGGAAGGCCTGCCTAATCTGCAGAAACTGAATCGTCTGCGCATCGGTGAAAGCCCGGCTGAGATGTTGCAGTGCGACATGGACCAGATCGTCGAACAGCTGGCGCTGCTGCGTGAAGCCATCGCCTACTGTGAATCGGTCAAGGACTTCGTCAGTCGCGAAGTACTGGAAGAAATCACAGAGTACGAAGAAGAGCATCTGGACTGGATCGAAACCCAGCAGCATCTGATCGCCAACACCGGTATCGAAAACTATCTGCAGTCCATGATGAGCGACGACTAAGGGGAACACCATGAAAGGCAATCAACAGGTTATTGAAAAACTGAACGAACTGCTGGCGGGTGAACTCACTGCCATGGACCAGTACTTTGTTCACTCTTGCATGTATCAGGACTGGGGCCTGGACAAGCTGTACGTCCGTATCTCCCACGAATTTGATGACGAAAAACAACACGCTGCCGACCTGATTGAACGTATCCTGTTCCTCGAAGGCACACCCGATATGGTCACCCGTACACCGATTCACGTTGGTAACGATGTACCGACCATGTTGCAGAATGACCTGAACCTCGAATATCAGGTGGTGGCCGATGTTCGTGAGGTGATGGCTTATTGCGAGTCGGTTCAGGATTATGTAACGCGTGATATCTTGCTGAAAATGCTGGATGACACCGAAGTGGACCACGCTTACTGGCTGGAAAAACAGCTGGGCCTGATCAAGCGCATCGGCTTGCAGAACTACCTGCAATCACAAATGGATGCCCCTGCTGCCTGAGGACGCGATGCCCGCAGCAGCTGTCCGCTTTGACGGACTGCGTAAACTCAAGCACGATTCAAAGCAGCCCCTTGTTGAGCGATCAACCTGGGGCTGTTTTTTATCATCAAAATAAAGGGTTAGCCAGGAACCGACATGAACGAAATTCGATTTTCTACAGAACAAAAATCACACATGGCAGCCAAAGTGAAAAAATACTTCAACGACGAGCTGCAGCAAGACATTGGCAGCTTTGATGCCGAGTTTCTGATTGATTTTTTTGCCCGTGAAATCGGCCCGTATTACTACAATCGTGGTTTGCAAGACAGCCAGCAGTTGCTGCATGAAAAGATGGAAGAAGTGGGCTATTTGCTGCAAGAGCTGGAACAGCCAGAGGGGGAGTGAAATCCTCTATTAAGACACCCACTAAACAATCCTACTATTGAGACACCCATCAACTCTATAGGAATCACTATTAAGACACCCATCAATTCTATAGGAATCACTATTAAGACACCCATCAATTCTATAGGCACTCGACAATCCATTGAGACACCCATCAATCAAGCAATCCATTAACAATCCATTAGTAAAATCCATTAAGACACCCACTAATCAAGTACTTTTGCCTGATTCCATTGCCGCGTCGCGATGTCATAATTGAAAATCATCAACTTCACGGACGGAGTTCGACTATGCCCAAGCCTCGTAAACAACAGGTCTCGATTGAGGCCACTCCTTATTACCACTGCGTTTCCCGCTGTGTACGTCGCGCTTATCTGTGTGGAACAGATTCAGTGTCTGGCCAGAGTTACGAACATCGGCGCGGCTGGCTGGAAGAGCGTATTCTGGCGTTACCGCAAATATTCGCCATCCAGGTTGCGGCTTATGCAGTGATGTCGAATCACTACCACGTGGTGCTGTTTATCGATACCCGGCAGGCTCAGGCCTGGAGCGATATGGACGTTGTGCTGCGCTGGCATCAGCTGTTCAAGGGCAATGCGCTGTCGCAGCGGTTTGTGCAGGAAGAATTGCTCTCAGAGCCGGAGCAGCAGCGGTTGTCGATTCTGATTGAGGAATGGCGTTCCCGATTGTCGGATATCAGCTGGTTTATGCGCGTGTTAAACGAAGCCATTGCCCGCGAGGCGAATGCGGAAGATGACTGTTCCGGGCGATTCTGGGAAGGTCGTTTCAAGTCCCAGGCATTGCTCGATGAAGCAGCGTTACTCAGTTGCATGGCTTACGTGGATTTGAATCCGGTGAGAGCGAAAATTGCCGCGACGCTTGAAACCTCCGATCACACATCCGTTAGCCGTCGAATCAATGACGCAACAACGACGGTAAATACCGATGCCATCGAACGGCAATCTTCCGGGCTTTTGCCATTTGTTGGCCATCCGAAACAACATTCACCCGTGGGTATCCAGATGCCATTGAGTGACTATCTGGCGTTAGTTGATGCAACCGGGCGGATAGCTCGCGGCGATAAACGTGGCGCGATTGATACAAGCGTATCGCCGATCCTCAGCCGAATTGGCCTGGATGACAATCAGTGGCTGACCATTAGTCAGCAATTCGAGCAGTGCTTCACAACCTTTGTTGGTAGCGAATCCAATGTTCGTTCTGCCTGCGAACGACTCGGTTACAAACGACCGACCGGTATAGCGCCAGCCAGGAAGCTGTTGGCGGGCTGATCCGAATCACTCACCGCGAATTTCCCAAACCAGGTACGACGATCAGAGACATACTCTGAGGCTTGATCACGCGCAACGATCAAGATTTATCCTTTTTATCACTAGTTCGCCCTGCCAATGACCACCCAAAACAGGCAGATTCGTCTGGCAAAGCCTGAAGTGGGATACCGCAGCTTGAAAATAAAAATGGGTGTCCCAATTTCAGCCAATTTCACCGGAAAATAAAAGTGGGTGTCCTAGTTAAAAAGATGTCCCTGACCAGAGTGGCTCAGGGCAAGCCTGTCATCAGTAGTTTGATCCCGTAGGACATAGAAAAAACGGCGGTAAAACCGATTAAATACAGCAGTAAAAACCATTGCCAGGATTTGAGCCTGGCTATCTTGTTTTTAATAGTGGTTACATCCATTAATAACCCTCCTGATAATCTTCTACCTTGCCGGAAAATACCCGGTAACCCCATAAGGTATAAAGGCAAATCAGCGGGATAAAAATACACACGCCGGGTAATAAAAAGTACAGGCTGCTGTCGGGGGATGCTGCTGCCATAAAGGTTAGCTGGCCCGGTATCAGATAGGGAAACAGACCAACAACCAATCCGGCAAAGCTGAGCAAAAAGATGATGGCGGCACACCAGAAGGGACGGCTTTCGTGTTGGTGGTTGTGCAGGCCTCGCCAGGCGAATAATGCTGCCAAAAAGGTCAGTATCGGCAGTGGCGACAACAATAAAAAGTGGTTATCGGTAAACCAGCGATCCCTTATAGCTGGCTGGCTGATTACGGTCCATAAACTCACTGCCACCATGGCGAACAGGGTGGTCATCAGCAGGTATTTTCCCAGTTTGGCGGCGTGTTGCTGAATCTGGCCACGACTTTTCATATAGAGATAGCAGGCGGCTAATAAAGCGTAACCTGCCATAACCGCAAAGCCCGTCAATACCGAAAAGGGTGTTAGCCAATGCAGGCTCGACAGGCTGTGACTACCTGCTGGAATACCTTGCACCAGAGAGCCTAGCAGCATGCCCTGGCAAAAAGCGGCAATGGCAGAACCGGCGCTGAAGGCAAAATCCCAATAGGGTCGCGAGGTGTCGGATTTGAAACGATATTCAAACGCCACTCCCCGGAAAATCAGCGCAAACAACATCAGCATAATCGGCAGGTAAAATACCGTGGTAATCGCGGCATAGGCAGCAGGGAAGGCTGCAAATAGCATGACGCCGCCAAATACCAGCCAGGTTTCATTACCGTCCCAGACGTGTGAGATGGAGCGCATCAGGTGATCACGTTCACCATCCTGATCAAACCAGGGGTAGAGAATGCCGATCCCCAGGTCAAAGCCATCCAGCAACACATACATAAAGATGGAAAATCCCAATAACAGAAAATAGAACAAGGCCAGATCCATTATTTTGCTCCTCGTTCTTGTTGGTTCAGGTTTTTGACCCAGGCGAGGGCATAGCCGGGGGCATCCATACCAATCAACTGTTCTTCCAGTGCGTTCATGGTGGGTGGGCCTTTTTTAATCAATTTGCGCATGAAGTAGAGGTAAACACCCAGCAGGGAGGTATAGATCAACACAAACATGATCAGCGTGAACAACACCCGCTCGGCTGGTAGTGGCGATACGATGTCTGAGGTACGCACCAGGTTATAAACAATCCAGGGCTGGCGACCGACTTCCACCACGTACCAGCCAGCGAGCACCGCAATCACTCCACTGGGAGTAAACAGCGTTACCAGTGCCAGAAAGGGTTTGCTCTCAAACAAGCGCTCCTTGCGACGTAAAGCCAGCGCCAGCAGGGCAATACAGATCATGCCGAAGCCAATACCGACCATTACCCGGAATGACCAGAACACCAGTGGTACGTTGGGACGATCTGCTGCCGGTACGGCTTTCAGGCCTTGCAGCGCGCCATCCCAGCTATGGGTCAACAGCAGGCTGCCAAGGTTTGGAATCGCAATTTCATAATCGTTGGATTCGGTGGCCATGTTCGGCATGGCAAACAGCAGTAGTGGTACGTTGTTTTCTTCCGCAGGCCAAATGCCCTCAATCGCCGCCAGCTTGGTTGGCTGGTGCTCCTTGACGTTCAAGCCGTGCATATCACCCACCCATGCTTGTAATGGCGTCAAGACCAGAGCGAACCACATGCACATGGACAAGCCTTTGCGGGCGAAGGGAATATGCTGTTTTTTTAACAGGTAGTAAGCACTGATACCGGCGACCACAAAGGTGGCGGTGATCAACGAGGCCATCAGCATATGCATCAGGCGGTAGGGCATGGAGGGGTTGAAGATGACTTCCATCCAGTTGGCCACCTCAAAGTGGCCATCGACAATGATGTAACCGGCAGGGGTTTGCATCCAGGAGTTGGCAACAATAATCCAGAATGCGGAAAACCAGGTGCCGACCATCACCACCGTGGTGGCAAAGAAGTGCAGTTTGCGGCCAACCCGCTGCCAGCCAAATAGCATCACTCCAAGAAAACCGGCTTCCATAAAAAAGGCCGTTAGCACTTCATAAGCCATTAATGGCCCTAATACTGCGCCAGTCATTTCCGAAAACCTGGAAAAATTGGTGCCGAATTCATAGGATAAAACAATACCGGATACGACGCCCATACCAAAGGTAATGGCAAAGGGTTTTATCCAGAATTTGGCCAGTTGCAAGTAATAAGGGTTGTGGGTTTTTAACCATAAACCTTCCCAGATAGCAATTAATGTGGCCAGGCCAATAGTAATGCTGGGGAAGATAATATGAAAGCTCACCGTAAAGGCGAACTGCAATCTGGATAATAGAGCGACGTCGAGATCCATAGCCATTCCAATAGTGTTAAACCAGAGCTTTTAATATTTTATAAAAAACAAAAGCCGTGAATGATAAAAATGATTGATCAAGTCGTCCGCTAGTTGGCCTTGTTGCTGGCCAGCGTGCGCATTTTCTGGATGGCCAAAGGAAATAATGCCAAACCAGCAATGCTGAACAGTGCGATGACTTCCGTCATGAAAAATCCAGTATTCATTTTGCTTTCTCCAAAAACAGATAAAATTTTGAGATAGATCAAGAAATATGATTTGCTTATAAGCAATCGATAGGCCAATTTTTATTGGTTTTTATCTTGTTGATTTTTAAGGATAAAAATTAATTTTTGTGTGAACTGTAAAGTAAGTTTACGATTGTTTGTTGTGGTGGTGTAAGCGAGGTTGACAGTTTGAAGCTCTCATTGATGTTTGAAATCGCCATGTTGGTCTCCAGTGTTTGCGGTTTTTTGGTCGCGGCCTGGCTACTCTGGCGTGCTCGCAAACAAAGCGACCTGCAAGCCTTGGCTGGTTTTGCCATCATGATGGCGGTGTGGTGTTTTGGCCATGTGGTGCTGTTTCATGGTTATGAACGTATTGGTATTTATATGATTTTGGCCAATCCACTGATGCCTACTTTTTTCCTGCACTTTGCGATTCGGTTTGTAAACTCCGGTGCTGCCAGAGAAGATAAACTTGATCGTCTTTATCAAACGGTTCCCTGGTTTTATGCCACCAGTATTGCCGTGGTACTACAAAGCTGGTGGGTGGGTGCCGGAGATTCTATTGGCACCTTGGATATCCGTTACTTTTTTGTCTTTACCGACGTGGGTGTCTGGAATTTATCTTATACCGTACTGATCGGTATACTGGCACACGCAGTATTATTGTTTGGCTGGTATCGTCATTCGGGTAATAAAAAGCGATCGATTCTGGCGATGTTTGGTGTAGGAGCCTGGGGGCTGCTACTGGCTACCAGCTTTGTTTTTCCTTCTTTTGGCATCAGCTGGTTTCCCTATCCGATGTTGCTGCTGCCTACCTACTTGCTGCTGCTGGTGTATGCCGTGGTGCGTTATCAGATTCTGTCGGTCAATGCTTTTGCCAACCGGGCACTGTTGTGGGTGTCCATGATGTTGGTGATTCTGTGTCTGATTGCGGTGATCGGGGTGGTGTCCGGACGTATCGGTTTACAGGCATTGGCGAACGTGCCCAGTTGGCAACTGTGGTTGTATTCGTTGCTGGTATTGGTGGTGGCTGCATTTATCTATCAGCCGTTAAGCCGGATGGTATCGCGGTTGATTTATCCGGGGGCTTCGCTGAATGAAACTGTGCTGGAGACTTGGTCAACCCGGTTAAAGGAAGCGGAAGACTGGTCTCAGCTGGTCAGTCTGGGTGAGCAGTTGCTCTCACAACAAATACGCCACAAGGTCGCTATCCAGCTGGATAAGCCGGTTCCGATGGAGCCATCCCAACACACTGCGCTGGCGCTGCGGCTATCACGATCAGCGTCTGGCTGGCATTTTGTGTTGGTGGGTTGGGACGATGCCAGCCCTGGTATGCGTCTGACGGCGGAAGTGTTTGCCTCGCTGTTCTCGACCAGTTGTGGTTTGTTGGAGCATTCGCTGGCGCTGGCGGCGGCGGAGCGTAAACGGCTGGATGAACAGCACCTGGTCGAGCTGGGTAGCCTGTCGGCAGCGATGGCGCATGAGTTGCGTAATCCCCTGAATATCATTGCGATGGCGGCTTATGATGCACCTGCTGCCACCCGCCAGCATATTCAAACCCAGCTTAAGAGAGCAGACCGGCTGGTCAGCGATATGCTGGTGTATTCCGGCGGTCTGACTCTGCAAATCAGCGTTATCCCCTTGCGGGCGTTAGTGGCGAATGTCTTGGCGCAAGCTCCGTCCGACGGAGTGGTGTGTGAGCTGAAAATTGCCGAGACACTTGAGCTGGAAGGGGACCCGCAACGACTGCAGCAGGTGTTTATTAACCTGATCGATAATGCCCTGTCGTTCCTGCGTAATGCGGCCGATGGCCACTTGTGTATCGAGGCTGAGAAAGAGGGGCAATATCTGCTGGTGCGCGTTCACAACAACGGGCCGGAAGTGGATGCCGGACTGCAAGGGGATGCCCTGTTTCAGCCATTTGTCACTCGGCGGGCAGGCGGCAGTGGTCTGGGGTTGGCGATTGTGCGGCGTATTGTCGATGCCCATCAAGGCCAGATTTATCACCGCAAGGATAGCGATTGGCCGGTAACGTTTGAGCTGCGGTTACCGTGCCGCCCGGCAACGGCATCTGCTGTCGAACCGGCTGCCGTGGTTACACAGAATAATGACTTTTTGCCAGAGCAACTTTTATGACACGTGCCAAGACACAACAACGCATATTACTGGTGGATGACGAGCCGGCATTTCGGGAGCTGGCCAGTCGCTGGTTGGCGAATCAGGGTTATCACGTCAAAACTGCCGTCAGCCTGGACGATGCCCGTCAGGCGCTGGTGTCGTTTGAGGCTGACCTGGTGTTACTGGATTTATCCATGCCGCCGCTGTTTGACCCCCAGGTTACCCTGGCGGCGATGGCTGACTTTGACGGTCGGCCAGTGATTATTATCACCGGCCATGCCGATCGTGATCTGGCGCTGCAAGCGGTGGCGCAAGGAGCGTGGGATTTTATCGCCAAGCCGATTGATCCTGACATGCTGGCGGTGGTGGTGCGGCGGGCGCTGATCAAGACGACGCTGGAGCGAGAGCTGCAGCAGCTGAAACAGTCCAGCCAGCAGCCATCAGGGGCGGCGGCCTATCTGGGCCTTTCGGCCAGTGCACAAAAAGTGCGGGCCTTGATTGAGCGTATCGCGCCCACGGACGTGCGGGTGCTGGTCACCGGGCCATCAGGAACGGGCAAGGAAGTGATCTCGCGGGCATTACACGACCTGAGTCATCGCTCGGACAAGCCTTTTGTATCGGTGCATTGTGGAGCGATACCGGCCGACTTGCTGGAAAGTGAATTGTTTGGCTACGTCAAAGGCGCGTTTACCGGAGCCGAAAAAGACAAGGCCGGTTTGTTAAGCCTGGCCGATGGCGGCACATTGTTTCTGGATGAAATTGGTGAAATGCCATTGGCAATGCAGGTGAAGTTATTACGCGTGTTGCAGGAAGGCACGTTTTTCCCGGTGGGAGGGCGCGAGCAAAAACACATCGATATCCGGGTGGTCTCTGCCACCAATGCCGATTTGGCCGAAAAGGTACGCGGTGCTGAATTTCGCGAAGATCTGTATTACCGCATTAAAGGCGTCAATATAGAAACCCGGCCACTGTCGGAGCGACAGGAAGATGTACCGGTATTGCTGCAGGCATTCCTGTCGCGTTTGCAGCAACAGCAAGGTAAAAGCTGGCAGCTCAGCCCGGAGGCGATGCACTGGTTCCGGAGCCAGACCTGGCCTGGTAATGTTCGGGAATTAAGGAATGCCCTCGAAAGCGTGGCGTCCATTTGCCCAGAGGGGCAAATCACCCTGGAGGATATTCAGCTGCTGTATCCTGCGACGGCAGGAGCGGTGGCCGGAAATCCAGCGTCCGCCATCGAGTGTGCGGTCGCTGAGGTGCCTCTCAGTGAAGCGAGCCTGGATGAGCAGGTCAGGGCGCTGGAGATCCGACTGATCGGGCAGGCGCTGTTGCAATGTAGCGGCAACCGTACCCGGGCCGCCCGGCAATTGGGTATCTCCCGGCAAGGGTTAATCAAGAAAATAGAACGTTATGGGCTATAGGCCTGCGGCTGGTGACGTTGCCATCAGGCTGACTTGACCTGATCGTGCCAGTCTGATCGGGCAAAAATCACCCCTTCAACGGCGAGGACATTGCCGTTACTGCTATAGACGCCATGGCCTTTTTCCGTGACATGGTTCATCTGGCCGCTGGTATGAAACAGCCGATAGTTCAGTTCAAAGCTGCGGCGCTGTGACAGGGCTTCCTGTACCTGCTGCCAGACGTAGTCGACGTCCGCCGGATGAATCAGCCTGCCATAACTTTTCTGAGTCATTCTGACCAGATCGTCGGCACTGTACCCTGTCAGGGCCAGACAGCCTTCGCTGACGTATTCCATGGTCCAGTCGCGGTCGTTACGAGAGCGGTAAATCATTGTTGGCAGGCGCGACACCAGAGCATTGAGGCCACGCTGGGTCGCACGGTTTTGCTGGTCTTCCTGCTCCTGAAGAGAGATATCACACAGGGTGGCAGAATATTGCCGGGTCTTTGGTGATTGCGGCCCCAGGGTTTGCAGGCGTAATTCACACCAGAGTGGCTGCCGGTCCGGGCTGGCGAGGCGTAACTTGAGCGGCGGATACGGACCACTGGCAGTCAGGTCGCTGCTGCCGTTAAGCAGCTGTAGCCAGGCGGCACGATCCTGCGGGTGCAGAAAATCAGCCAGTGGTTGGTTCAGGCTGCTCGTAATGGTGTGGCCACTCAGTTGCTGCCAGGCCTGGTTGGCGTAGGTCAGGCGTCCGAGCTGGTCGAGCTGCAAGACGGCATCGCTCAGGCTGTCGAGCAACTGTTGCAGATCGGTCGTCGCAGACTCCGCGTGCCGCAATGATCGGGACTGACGGCGCAGCCAGCTCACAGCGTCAGGCTCACGGCATCCGGATGCTGGTGTACCCAGGCAGCCAGCTCCAGCCGCGAATGCAGATTCAGTTTACGCAGCAGGCTTTTGACATAGACCTTGACGGTGCCGTCGCTGATCCCCAGTTCGCGGGCAATCAGTTTGTTGTTCAGCCCTTGGGCAATCAGGGTCAGGGTCTGGCGCTCTCGTGCTGTCAGATCAACGCCGCCCGGGAGCCGTGTGTCGGATTCGGTGGTGGCAGGGCTGATATCCTGGTCGCCTGGCCCTGGTTGCCGGAAGGCTTGAGCCAGCAGGGTGACGCTGTGATTGTTGAGGGCGACTTCGCCACTTAACACCCCGTCCAGCTGGGACAGCATGTCGTCGGGGGCGGTGTCTTTCATCAGATAGCCATCGGCACCACTGCTGAGGGCTTCAAACAGGTCGCTGTCATGCTCGGAGGCAGTAATCACCACCACCTTGGTATCGATCTCGTGCTGGCGAATCTGACGAAGTAAATCGAGGCCGCTGATTGCTGGCATATTGAGGTCGAGCAGTACCAGCTGTGGCCGATGTTGCGCCAGCACGGCCAGCAGGTCGCCACCGTGTTCGAGGTCGGCGGCAACGCTGAATTGGTCGCTGTCGTTCAGCAGCTGGACAACACCACGGCGAAACAATGGGTGGTCATCAACCACCACCACACGGGCGGCAGCCTGGGGGATGGATGAGTGGCCGGGTGGACTACCAGGTGTCATACCGGATGACGGAGTCATAATGCTATTTCCGAAAGGATGGTTCAGCCAGGCGGTCGTGTCGGGCCTGAGTGAGTGGATGGGTCAGTGGCAGCTGCAAGCGGACACAAGTACCGCTGGGCTGGCGGGAACCGATCGTCAGGCTGGCACCGATACGCTGTGCCCGCTCCTGCATGATCTGTAGCCCGAAGCTGCCATTGTTGGCGGCTGCCTGAATGCCGCGCCCATTATCTTCTATCGCACAAACCAGTGTGCCGTCCGCTTCCTGATAGAGACGAATACGGGCATGACTGGCATGAGCGTGGCGCACCAGATTACACACAGATTCCCGCACAATATAGAGCAACTGGGTGGCCTGGTGGTCATTCAGTGGCAGATTTTCGCAACGATTATCCAGCTCAAACACCAGTGCTGAACGCTCTTCAAATTCTTCTACCAGCTGATTGAGTTCATTACCGAGTTCACTGGCCAACGTTGACAGGCGGGAAGTTGCAATCAGTTCCCGGGTCTGGCGATAGGCAAACAGACATTGCTCGGAGAGGTCCTGGGCTTCAGGTAACAAAGCTGACAGTTCGGCACTGTTATCGCAGCGTTTGGCCAAGCGGGCACTGCTCATGCGCAGGTATCCCAGTACCTGGGCGACAGAGTCATGTAATTCGGCGGCGTGCCACTGGCGCTCATCTTTCAGTGCTTGTTGCAGCCGTTGTTGCTGTTGCTGCCAGCCATTCAGGCCACGACACAGTTGCTCGCCGAGCAGCGACAGGCATTGCTCCAGCGATTCCTGGTCTCGGGATTTGATATGTTGTCCGTTCACCAGTAACCAGGCTGTCCCTTGTTTCAGGGACAGGGATTGCATCCGGTGGCCAGCAGGCAACAGCACATGGACAGGGTCGCTAACCGGAGTGATCTCCGCGCTATTGGCCAGCATGACGCAGCGGTAACCGTTGTCCTGGCTACCGGGTAACCACAGTGCTTGCAGCAGGCTGTCGGGGCGGGTCGGATGAAACTGCTGTTGCAACCAGGATTGTAGTGGCACCAGCAGTGTGGCCAGTTCGGTTGCTGGCTGAGTGCAGCTGGAGATATCGCAAGCGAGATCAGGCAGCAGGCGCTGGGTAAATTCCGGTGCATCGGCAGGCACAGGTCGGGGAGTGATGTAACGGCTTTGTTGTGATGAAATCACCCATTCCAACAAGCGCTGCAGTCGGCCAGATATTGGCTGGGCCATGCCATTCGATTGAATCACTGTCATCGAATTTCCCTCCGATTATGGTCCCGGCCGCGACGTGATCGACGACCAGAGGATACCTTTGGGCAAGACAGGTAGCAGGTGCTGTGCCAGTTTCGATATTTTGGCTGATATTTGTCCCGTTATATCCCCCTTGATAAGGAATATTCTCAAGTGAGTATCCCTTCCTGAGTATTGAGACCAACAATCCCTTGAGTAAATATTTTTAACCGAAGGGAAACAGCAACACCCGCTCTGTTTCCACCATTTGTTAACCAGGCTTTGTGTATGTCTGACGGCGAATATGCACCAGAGTGACTCCGGACGGCCGGAATTGCACTGGGTTGACGCACAGAATGACGTGAGAGCCAGCAGGAGTTGTTATGGCGTTTGCTTTGCAACCACAGACTCAATCCCGGATTCCAGACCATTGTCGCCGTTATCGGCTGTGTGGCCAGATGGTGTTGCGATTGCTGTTACGACCAGGGGATACCCTGATACTGAGCGGCAGCGACCCACTGCAAGGCGTCGAGATCATTCGTTGTGATGACGTGTCAGCGCCGGCGCTGACCGCCAACGATAGCACCCTGGCGCTGACACCGGTTGTGGCCGACGGCACCCTGAGTCTGCTGGAGCAGGGCGACAGCCGCTCGCTGCAGGCTCGTCAGCAGTTGCAAGACTGGCAGGTGGCCGGGCATTTGAGTGATGTGCTGAGCATCCCTGCCGAGACCATCATGGCCGGCTGCACCTTGACCGCGCACCGGGAACAGACCCTGGTGGTGGTGGCCCCGGCGGCCCCGATGGCGGTGGATAGCCAGATTGCCCCCGGAGAAGTGGAAATTGGCCACGGCAGCACGCGATTTGCGGGTAACCTGCCGGAACCGTTGGCACCACCGGTACAGGATTTACATATTCCCGACAGCACAGCCCGGGCCTATACCGTCAAGGCCGGGCAATGGATTCAGGTGATTGATGTCGAGGGCAAGCAAAGCTCCGATTTTATCGCCTTTGACCTGGACGCTGTAGAAGCCGCCAGACGTGGTGAAATATCTCCGCATGACATTCCCATGCTGGATGCTGTGGCGACCCGTACCATGATGGGGCACAGCTTGCCGACGCCGGGTCTGCACTCGCGTTTTTATGACCAGAATCTGAAAATCATGCTGGAAGTGGTGCAAGACACCGTCGGTCGCCACGACAGCTTTATGCTGGCCTGTACGCCACGTTTTTATGAAGACGCCGGTTATTTTGGTCATGCCAGCTGTACCGACAATTTCAATACCCAGCTGCGCGACTGGCAGATTGCCCCCCGGGCTGGCTGGCCTGCGATCAATTTCTTTTTTAATACCACTGTCAGTGACTGTGGTGCGGTGTATGGCGAGGAACCCTGGTCGCGGCCGGGGGATTACGTCCTGATGCAGGCACAGCGCGATTTGCTGTGTCTCAGTTCCGCCTGTCCTGATGATGTTGACTCCGCCAATGGCTGGTGCCCGACCGATATTCACGTCCGGGTTTACGATGCCGAGCAAACTTTTCCACGATCTGTCGCCTGGCGGGATATTCCCGAGGAGCTTCCACGTATGACTCAGCAAACCGGTTTCCATTCCCGCACTTCCGCCCTGACCACACACTTCGGTGAGTACAAGGGTTTTTGGCTGGCTGACGAATATTCCGGCTGGGGTGCCACTGCCGAATACCTCGCCTGTCGCGAACGGGTGGCGATGATCGACCTGACCGCGTTACGCAAATTTGAAGTGGTTGGCCCGGATGCCGAACGGCTGTTACAGCTGGCGCTGACCCGTAATGTCCGGCGGCTGTCGGTGGGAGAGATCTCCTACACCGCGCTGTGTCATGTGACCGGTGGCATGATCGATGACGGCACCGTGTTCCGCATGGGGCCGCAGGCATTCCGTCTGGTGACGGGTGATTCGTTTGTCTGCACCTGGCTGAAGCAACTGGCCAGTGAGCATCAGTTTGCCGTGCGGGTACAAGAATCCACCAGTCAGTTACACAACGTCGCCGTACAAGGCCCCAATAGCCGTGAGCTGCTCAGCCAACTGATCTGGACGCCGGAGCATCAGCCGGATATTGCCGACCTGGCCTGGTTCCACTTCACCATCGGTCGCCTGGGTGGCGAGAGCGGACAACCGGTCATGGTGTCACGTACCGGTTACACCGGCGAACTGGGTTTTGAAGTCTGGACCCACCCGGACGATGCCCCGGCCATCTGGGACGCTATCTGGGAAGCTGGACAAGCGTTCGATATTGCGCCGATGGGGCTGCTGGCACTGGATATGCTGCGTATCGAAGCCGGGCTGATTTTTGCCGGTTATGAATTTTGCCCACAAACCAGCCCTTACGAAGCCGGTATCGGTTTTACCGTCCCGATGAAAACCAAGGAAGAAGATTTTATCGGCCGGGCGGCGCTGGCGCGTCAGGCACCGGAAAGCCGCCAGAAACTGGTCGGGTTGCTGATCGACAGTACCGAGACCGTCAGCCACGGTGACGAGGTGTATTTCCCACTCGCCAAAGGCGGCCGTTTCCCGGTCGGCGTGGTGACCAGCGCGACCTTCTCGCCGTTGCTGAAACAGCAAATTGCCCTGTGCCGGGTGGCACCAGATGCCGCTGCGCCCGGAACCGACCTGGAGGTCGGCCAGCTTGACGGGGTGCAAAAACGTATTCCGGCGATGGTCACGACCACCCCGTTTTATGACCCTGAGCGCACTCGGGTACGCTCCTGATCGGCTTATTGTGAACGCAGAATAATGAATGACTGTGAGAGTACAACCATGTCAATGACCCACTTTTCACAAGCGATCAAAACGCCGCAAGCGGGAATCAGCCGCCCCGGTATCCATACCTGGTTGCAGGGTGTCAGCCAGTTGGACGATACCGACAAGGCCCGTCTGGACGGCTGCTCGCGTATGGAAAAATCTGATGAGCCGCTGGTTTGTGAATACACCGACCATGAGATGAAAATCATCGTCGAAGGCGGCATGGTCATTAGTGATGAAACCGGTTACCGCGTTGAAGCCAAAGTGGGTGACGTTTTTTATTTTGAAAAAGGCAGCATCATCACCTTTAACCCACCGAGCGATGGCACAGGTTGTTTCTTTGGCCAGCGCCGTGAAGGTGGTGGTTGAGCTGCTGCTCACACCCGCATCCCCGTCGCCGGATAACACTGGCAGGCGGACGTCTGTGAATGAACACTGGAGCCAGCGATGACCCCGACCGAATCGATTGAGCTAGACGAACGAATCAAAAGCCGCCCGTCCTATAAACCACTGACCTTGCTCAGTGGCAAACAGTGGCAAATATTTATTGCCCAGAATGAAGACCAGCAAGGCCTGAAACAAATGCATGATGAATGTGTTTCGATCGCCGACCCTGACAATACCGTTCTTTGGGTGGTGGTTGGTGACGACCAGGCGGAGAGCTTCAAACTGTTAGAGGATGCTCCGGTAGCCGCTGCGGTATACGTCGCTGGTGATGAACCCTTCCTCTGGGATTGCCGGAATACCCTGTTGGGGATGGACTTTGCTCCCGACCAGATTCAGTTGATGGCACCCAGTAGTCATCGCCGTCGCCTGTTTTGCACCCACTGTTACACCCTGATGGAAGACGTCACGCACTCACCGCATACCTGTTCGGGTTGTGGTGAACAGTTGCTGGTACGGGATCATTTCTCGCGCCTGTACGGTGCTTACGTTGGCGTATCGATTAATGCCGAAGATCGCAGCGAGACTTTCGAACCTGAGGAGATGCAGTAATGACAGCCAATACCCCCAGCCATCATCTTATGGTCCGCGTCAGTGATATGAAGCTGGTCGCACCGACCATCAAGGAATTTACCCTGGTTGCCGTCGACGGCGCTTTGTCGCCGTTTTCTCCCGGTTCCCACGTCGTGGTGACCATGTCGGGCACCGATGCCAATGGCAAAGCCAAAAAGTGGAAAAATGCTTACTCGCTACTGAGTGATCCAAGCGACACCGAGGCGTATAAAATTGCCGTCCGCTTGCAGGAAGTCTCCCGAGGTGGCTCCGAATTCATGCACAGCCAGGTACAGATTGGCGACGTACTGGAAATTACCCCGCCGGCCAACCTGTTTGCACCGCTCTGGCGGGCCAAGAAACACCTGCTGATTGCCGGTGGTGTGGGCATCACACCGTTTATGTCCTACTTGCCGGAAATGCAGCGTCAGGGTGCCAATTTTGAATTGCACTACTGCTACCGTGGCAAGCAGACCGGCGCGTATGCCGACCAGCTGCAACAACAGCTGGGTGATGCCTGTGTGCGTTACGACGCCGATGCCGGTAATCGCTGTGATCTGACGGCGTTGCTCAAGCAGCAGCCACGCGGCACCCATATTTACATCTGTGGCCCAGAGCTGCTGATTGAAGGCGTGCGGCAGAACGCTGCCCAGATCGGTTACCCGGCGAGCCTGATTCACTTTGAAGAATTTGCCGCGCCGCAACCTGGTGAACCCTTCAGCGTGACGCTAAAACGCAGCGGTCAAACCATCGATATCGGTGCCGAAGAAAGCTTGCTCGAAGCGCTTGAGGCTGCGGATCTCGAGATCCCCAATATGTGCCGGGGCGGGGTCTGTGGCCAATGCCAGACCAAAGTACTCGAAGGCGATGTTGAGCACCGGGATAATTACCTCGGAGCCGCAGAGAAAGCCGATTGCATCATGCCGTGTGTATCACGAGCCAAAAGCAAAACCCTGGTGTTGGATCTATAGTCCAAGATTGTCATAACCAATCACCAGAACAAGAACAGGGCATTTGCCCATCAGGGCCAATGCCAACCAAGAGGGATACGTAATGCGTGTGACACCGACCAAACTTGAAACTTTCCGGGACGATTTTACTTACACAAACAGTGAATTTGCCATTCAGCGTTTTCCGTTCCCTTTTCCGGAAGATCAATACAGCTACACGGTGAATATCGAGCCACATGCTCTGCCGGGAGAGCCGGACAGTGTGTATGAACACCTGTTCGATGTTGATGAACACTACCTGTCAGAAATGCACGAGCGCGGCCTGGTACTGGCTGAAAGCCCAAAACGTTGCTTGGCCATGCCGCATATGGATCTGGCCTGCTGGGATTTGATCGAGCGTGCCATGAACGCCTTGTCGGCGGATTACCCGGACTGGTTCAAACTCAGCAAAGAGGGTGACCAGTGGCACTGGCAGAACACTCTGCTGGACATCGACGATACCTTTACCTTTGGTGACAGCAGCACCTTGTCGATGCCGCCGATGGAATACATCGGCCGTCAGGTTCAGGGTGACCTTGCCTTGATGGATCAACGCGACGGCGACCTGTTTATGGACGCCGGTATAGTCACTTGTCCGGCCGACTGGTCGCTGGCCTTTGATGCGGGCATGAGCTTCAGCGAATGGCATGGCCCGGTTCCCATGGCTCACGAGCTGGGAATTTTTGAACGGGCATTAAAATATCTGACCGCCATGCAGGTTAATCGACCGGTACGCCGCCTGAATTGGACGTTAACGGTCAATGCCCGTATGGATACCTCTCCTGAGGAATACCCTCACTGGGGTAACGACAGAGCGTCCGTAACCCCGGACAATGTGGGTGAAAAGGTTTACTTGCGAGTCGAACTGCAAGTGATCGACCGGATGCCACGTTCCAACGCCCTGTCGATCAATATCCGGACCTACATGGCCAGCATGAACGACCTGTGTGCCAACCCGGACTGGGCCAGACGGCTGCACCGGGTCATGAAAGATTTGCCCGCGCCACTGATTGAGTACAAGGGGCTGACCCGTTACCACCCGATGTTGGTTGAGTGGTTGTCGCAGTTTGATCGCGAACAGTAAACGGCAGCAGCAAGCGCCAGCGGTTGATCAGGGGATGGCGACAGCTCCCTGACCGCTGGATGATCGTCCTTATTCCATTACCGGTATGTCTGGCCGTGAGCCAGACGCCACATGGATGACAGCTCAGACTGTATCCACACCGAGTTTCAAGCCCGCAAGTTTTACCCGCCGAGAGGCGGGTTTTTTTTGTAATTTTCTGGTATGACTTTCTTTGGCGGATCTCGACGGTAGTCGATCGTTCTGCATCAAGACCTCGTTAAGACCTCGTTTATCAATGGGCCATATTCAGTTATCGATGTGGTCAAATACTTGAATGTTCAATTGAATATTTTTTATTTGGCGTTGTACCATGGACTCATTAACCTGATTCAACGCCCGAGGTAGAGCATCGATGAACGCAAGCAATCCCCTGAACAGAGCCGGACTGGCAGAGACATTACGCCGTATCGAGGCCGGCGAATGCACCGCTGTCGATGTGATCAATGCCTGCTTCGACCGTATTGACGCCCGGGAAGACAAGGTCGGGGCCTGGGAATGCCACTTGTCCCGTGCCGACTATTTGCAGCAATACCATGACCAGCAAGCGTTTTATGAGCAGAGCCTGTTAAAAGGTCTGCCGGTCGGTATCAAGGATATTATTGATACCGCCGATATGCCCACTGAAATGGGTTCTGCGATTCACGCCGGACGCCAACCGATCGAAGATGCCAGCTGTGTGGCACTGGTGAAAGCTGCCGGAGGCATGGTGCTGGGCAAAACCGTCACCACCGAATTTGCTTATTTCCGCCCTGGTAAAACCTGTAACCCCCACGCTCTGGATCGTACCCCGGGTGGCTCTTCCAGTGGTTCTGCTGCTGCCGTAGCTGACGAGATGGTGCCGATGGCGCTGGGTTCCCAAACCGCCGCTTCCGTGATTCGTCCGGCGGCCTATTGTGGCGCGGTGGGCTATGTCGGCAGTCGGGGAGAATTCTCGCTGCGGGGTGGTCAGCCTCTGGCGCAGTCGCTGGATTCACTGGGTCTGTTTGCCCGTCATGTCGAAGATATTCAACTGCTGCGGGCCGTCTTGTTACGACTGCCAGCAGCGGAATTACCCGCCGCCGTCAAACCGCGCCGGATAGTGATGTGTGCCGGCGACAATGTGGGTGACACCGACGCCGATATGAACACCGCCTTGCAGCAGGTGGCCGAGCACTTGCAAGCGGCCGGGGTTGAAGTGACCTGGCTGGAAGCAGGAACCCTGCTGCAACAAATGGTGATGCATCACAGCCGGATCATGGCCTGGGAAGTGTGTCGTAACCTGGTGATGGAGTCACAACAAGCCGAGTTGCTCAGTCAGCCATTGCAGGCACTGATCAAGGATGGTCTGGCGATGCCGCGTGAAGATTATCTGGCTTCGCTGGATGCGGTTGAGACCAGCCGTCACTGGCTGTGGTCAACCTGTGCGGAAGCCGATGCCATTCTGGCCCCTGCCGCGCCTGGCGTGGCGCCGTTGGGTCTTGATAAGACCGGTGCGCCGCATATGAGTCGCCCTTGGCAGGCCATGGGATTCCCCGTGATTTCGATACCGGGTGAAACCGATGGCGATCACTTGCCTCTGGGCCTGCAACTGGTCGGTCGTGCCCGCCAGGATGATGCCTTGCTGCAGGTCGCCGCCTGGGTTGAGCAGAACATCATGAACTGATTGTGCCTGTCTGCTTGGCGATGGATGGGTCTGGTGATGGTTTGCCAGTGCCCATCGATTGGCGGATAGCAGCACGATAGCGGCGGCGGTTATGATGGTGCCATACCGTCGGAGGACTGCCATGACCGCAAAACAGCTACGTGCTTTTCTCGCCGTTGCCCGAACCCTCAGCTTTGCCGAAGCCAGCACCCTGGTGCATCTGTCGCAACCGGCATTGAGTCTGGCGATCAAGAGCCTCGAAGAGTCGTTGGGTGGGCGTTTGCTTAGCCGTACTACCCGTTCTGTCGCATTAACACCGGAAGGTCAGGCGTTACTGCCGATTGCCCAGCGGTTGATGGCCGATTGGGATAACGCCGAAGAGCAGTTACAAAAACGATTTGCCCTGCAACTGGGACAGGTTGCGGTCGCGGCAATGCCGTCTTTTGCCGCCAGCCTGCTGCCGAATGCACTCAAAGTGTATCGTCAGCGCTTTGCCGATATCCGTGTCGAAGTACATGACGTGGTGGCGGAGCAGGTCGTCAGCATGGTGCGCTCCGGCCGTATAGAAGTCGGGGTGTCGTTAAGCCCGGAAGGTGCGCCCGATCTGGTTTTTTTACCTCTGTTTGATGACGAACTGGTGGCGGTCTTGCCACCGGATTCAACCATTCTGAGATCCCTGCCGGTAGCTGGACGGCTGTCCTGGGCGCGTTTGCTGCTGGAAGACTTTATTGCCCTGCAACGGCCATCAATTGTGCGCCTGATGTTGGAAAGTCGCCTGGCAGCACAGGGCATGGCATTAAATGTTGCTTACGATGCCCATCAGCTGGCCACGGTTGGCCGCATGGTGGCCTGTGGTCTGGGAGTCAGCGCCGTGCCTTCCTTGTGTCGCCAACAAATGGAGGAAATGGGGGCGGTGTGTGTGCCGCTGCAAGATCCAACCATTGGCCGGGAAGTGGGCATTCTGGTGAAAAAAGGCCACGAACTGTCGGTGGCAGCCCAGGCGCTGGTGAACGTGTTGGTCGAGGTGCTGGGACAGGGTGACTGAAGTCACCACTCGGACGGCATCAGGAGACCAGGCGCAGCCTGCCTTATTCCAAGTTCCTGGCAAACTGTAAAATATTGTCATGAATTATTACTGCAAGTGTCAGCAATCTGTCTTGTTCCCTGCTGATACTGCCTCTCCGAAAATTATTATCAGAATGATCAGAGAGGTAGCAAGATGCGTTATCAGAGTATGACCCGTTCCGTTTTATCGGTGGCCATCGCGGCAGTCACTGCCAGTGGTCTCGTTGCTTGTGGGTCAGACGATGACAACTCGTCACCATCGGAAAGTGCATACCAGCCCTATAAAATAGGCCTGTTGCCTGATACTCAAGGTGGTAGCGATAGCGAAGGCCAGTCTCACGTGGCCATGCACCCGATGCGCGAAGTCTTGTCGCACCAGGCCGATGCCGGTGTGGATATGGTGATTGCACTGGGTGACCTGACCGACAAGGGCACCACCGTTGAATGGGCAGAATGGACATCCGTGGCGGAGTCTTATAAAGATCAGGGTATCGAATTCCTGCCAGTGATGGGCAACCACGAAACCAGCTACGCCTATACCGTAGAGTGGATCAAAACCATGCGGGATTACATCCCGGAAGACGCCGTCCATATGCCAGGCTTTGAATGGATCAACTACTACGTGATCCGTGAAAACGTACTGATTGTGGGCCTGGCGTACTACAACCTGCCAATTGCCTTCTCGTGGATTCAGGACGTGATCGAATCCAACGAAGATCAGATCGATCACATTGTTGTTGCCAGCCACGACGGTCTGGTCGGCGCTAAATACGGCCAGACCCGTGAACAAATCGTGGAAGGCACCAAAGACGACGACTGGGTTTACAGCGTTCAGGAAGACATCCGGGACTACTTCTCCCAGCACGATGTGATTTATGTTCAGGGACACGAACATCAGTACCAGCGCTCCCTGATTACCGCCCAAACCGCCTTGACCACCACCTCATCCGGTTCCACCCCGGAAGGTGGAAATTACCGCATGAATGCCTACACCCAGATCATGGCCGGTAATGCTTCGTACAAGGGTTACGAATACCGCTATGGCGAGCGTGAGCTGATCCAGATGGTGATCTCGCAGAAGAACAACACACTGAGCAACGGTGCCACCGGCTTTGACGTTAACTCCAGCTGGTTGGCATTCGACAACGACCGGGTGGACTACCAGTCCTACTATTCCGAGCATACCGCCAGCAGCAACGACGCCGACCAGGCTTTCAGTGCCGACTGGAAAATGCTGGATGGTTTCAGTCGTACTACCAACCGCTGTGACAACGTGATTTACCCGACGTCTGTGCCAGAAGATACCCGTCCGGTCCTGGTGTTCCAGACCGACTACCTGAGCGATATCTGTATTGCGGATGACGGCACCGTGGCGCAACTGATTGGTGGTTCCAACGACACCTTTAACCGCACCGACACCCGTACCCGCGATATGGAATACACCCCGGGCTTCAGTCGCGCCGAAACCCTGATGGATCTGACTCGTCTGGCCTACCAGTGGATGTATGTGTACCACGAAAGCTGGACACCCAACCTTAACAGTGCCGCCCGGGCGATTCCGGATGAAGAAGAAAACCTGCTGCTGATCCCTGGCACCACCATTGACCTGAAAGAACACGTCACGCTCAGCTGGACAGAGAAAACCTCTGACACCCGCTCCGATATCCTGATTGTCAGCGGCACTCAGAACCAGACCGGCATATACCAAAGTGCCTACGGTGCTGAGAAAGACATCGAAGCCGATGCGGGTCTGGATCTGTCATCACCGTCTGGTGCCGCAAAAAGTGCTGTGGTCTTGCCGGCTACCGCAACCCAGAGCTGGGACATGGGCACTGCAGTGGCGGATAGCTATGGCGTAGCAATGACCGCGACGGACTCGCTGTCGGGCGACGACGTTGTGCTGGCGAGCAAAACCGATACCGGCTGGGAAGCATTGACATCGGCTGACTGTATTTACCAGGGATTGTGGCTGGAAAGCTACGCCGTCACGGCACCCGCCCGTGATGCCGCCTGCTCTGGAGAGCCTTTGGTCGGTTACGATGCCGATGGTAATCAGTGGTGGACGGTACTGAACAGCGATGCTGAACTGGCGCTGGTGTCTCGTTAAGTATTCTGGCTGTACAGGATTACCCGCCACGCGTGCGGTAATCCTGGGCTGATCTGGAATATCTCTTCTGTTTTGCCATATCTTTCCGGGCGTGCCCGGAATCCACCGGCTCGGACTCGCAACCGTCTGGCTCCTGAATCAGGTTCAGGGTGACGCTTGAGAGGGGAGCCGGTCTTTACTCTTCGACGTAGTTAATAATCGATAGCAGCTGCAGCGGTACTTCGATCAGTTTCTCGGGGCCGTGAGGCGTTTCCGCATCAAAGGTCAGGCTGTCGCCGGGGCCCATTTCATACAAGTGGTTGCCGTGGCGGTACACCAGCTGTCCTTTTAGCAGGTAAATAAATTCTTCGCCGGGGTGGGAGAAGGTCGGGAACACCTCCGACAGATCATCCATGGTAATCAGGAAGGGTTCAAAGTTACGTTTGCCACCCCGCTGATAGGTTAGTAGCTGGTAGGTGTGGCCTTTGTCGGTGCCACGTCGAACAACTTCCAGACCTTCGCCAGACGGTGTGAAGTGTGCGCCGCCGTCCGGGCGGTCGTAATCGCTGAACAGTTTGGAGATAGGCAAGCCGATGGCGGTGCACAGGCGGCTGAGGGTTTCCAGGCTGGTGGAGACCTGGGCGTTCTCGATTTTGCTGACCATACCCTGGCTGATGCCAGAAATTCGCGCCACATCGGTAATTTTCAGGCCTTCTTCCAATCTGGCCTTTTTGACTTTCATGGCAATGTACTGGTCCAGATTAAAACGTGTGTCGTTTTCTTCCATGTCCTGATGCTCCACCGGTGCTGTAGATGAACCCTCTTGGTGCGTAAGAATGAATGGACGCACTCTAGCGGTGCTTTATTTCAGTCTATTCAGCCCTGATCGACGAACCAGACGGGTTTCTCTGTGGGAAAATTTATTAACTAACTATAGGTAAATCGGGGCTTTCGGTTCAATATGAAAAAAATATTCCCCTCGGGAAATTATGTGGCATAGGGGTTGCATTCACTTTAGGAAAGTAATTTTCCCAAAGAGAAACAAAGGTTCGGCGAGAAGCTGACCTCGGAATCAGGAGCAAGTGTATGTTGTCCGCGACCCCATCCGCCGCCGAAATCGAAGCTTTCATGTCGGAAAATGATATTCGATACGTTCTGGCCCAGTTTGTTGATATCCACGGTGTGGCCAAGACCAAGTCTGTGCCCGCCAATTGCTTGATGGACGTTGTTGAAAAAGGGGCTGGTTTTGCCGGCTTTGCTGTCTGGGGAATGGGCATGGAACCACATGGCCCGGATTTCCTGGCACGTGGTGACCTGGCCAGCCTGACCACCGTACCCTGGCAGCCAGGGTATGCCCGTATTGCCTGTGACGGTTACGTGAACAACGCGCCGTACTCCCACGACAGCCGCGTGGTACTGAAAAACCAGCTCAAGCGTCTGGATGACAAAGGCTGGACTCTGAACACGGGTCTGGAGCCTGAGTTCTACCTGTTCAAACGTAACGCCGACGGTTCTCTCGGCCCAGTGGATGATACCGATACGCTGACCAAGCCGTGCTACGACTACAAGGGCCTGTCGCGTTCACGTGAATTTCTGGAAACCCTGGTTGAGAGCCTGCAAGCGGTTGGCATGGACGTGTATCAGATCGACCATGAAGACGCCAATGGCCAGTTTGAAATCAACTACACCTACAGCGACGCACTGACTTCGGCTGACCGTTTTACCTTCGTCCGTATGGCGGCCGGTGAAATCGCCAACGACCTCGGCATGGTCTGTTCCTTTATGCCAAAACCATCAGCAGACCGCACCGGTAACGGCATGCACTTCCATCTGTCGATTTGTGATGAAAGCGGCAAGAACCTGTTTGGTGATGACAGCGACAAGCACGGCATGGGTCTGTCGAAAATGGCTTACCACTTCACCGCTGGCCTGCTGCATCACGCCAAGGCGTTGTGTGCTATCGCCGCTCCTACCGTGAACTCTTACAAGCGTCTGGTTGTTGGTGGATCGGCTTCCGGTTCAACCTGGGCACCAGCGTATATCTGCTACGGCGACAACAACCGTTCCGCCATGGTTCGTGTGCCTTACGGCCGCCTGGAATTCCGTCTGCCAGATTCAGGTTGTAACCCGTACCTGGTACACGCGGCACTGATTGCTGCGGGTATGGACGGAATCGAACGTGAGCTGGAAGCCGGTGATCCGAAAAACATCAATATGTATGCCCTGAGCGAAGCAGAACGCAAAGCTGAAGGCGTCGAAATCCTGCCGCAAACCTTGGGCGAAGCCATTGATGAACTGGAAAAAGACACGGTTCTGACGGATGCCATCGGCAAAGAAGTGATGGCTGAGTTTGTCCGCCTCAAACGCGAAGAGTGGATCGACTACTGTCGCCACGTTTCCGACTGGGAAGTACAGCGCTACGGCGAATTCTTCTAAGCCTGAACTAGCTCGGTGCGCCTGGAGCGCACCAGCCGTTATACCCCATTTTTTATGTGCCGCTGCTGTGTTTGGCAGCAGCGGAACGGCTTCGCTTGTGCTGCAACAGGCATAACGAAGCGAATCAAACGAACAAACGACTGTGAATTAACGAGGATAGCGCGATGTGTGGAATCGTAGGTCTGTATCTGAAAAATCCGGCGCTGGAGAGCCAGCTCGGTGCCCTGTTTGAACCCATGCTGATCGCGATGACCGATCGTGGTCCGGACAGTGCCGGCTTTGCTATTTACGGTGACGAAGTCGCCGATGGCATCAAGTTGACTCTGCGTCACGAAGATGTCAATTACGACTGGGAAGCGCTGGCTGAAGCCGCTCGTGCAGAACTGAATGCTGAAGTCAGCTGGTTCCAGAATGCTACGGTTGCTGTCTTCAAGATGCACACGGATGCCGCCACTGCGACTGCCTTTGTTGAGCAACACGCACCGGAAGTGCTGATCCTCAGCGCCGGTCACTCGATCGAAATTCTGAAAGAAGTGGGTCTGCCAGAAGTGATTACCGAAACCTTCAACCTGAAAGGCATGAAGGGTACACACATCATCGGGCACACCCGTATGGCAACTGAATCTGCCGTCACCATGGCTGGTTCGCACCCGTTCTCAACCGGTGAAGATTTGTGTCTGGTACACAACGGTTCGCTGTCTAACCACAACCGTCTGCGTCTGGAACTGGAGCGTGAAGGTATCCGCTTTGAAACTGAAAACGACTCGGAAGTGGCCGCTGGCTATCTGACGCGCCGCCTGCAACTGGGCGACACTCTCAATCAGGCGCTGGAAAACGCGATGAAGGATCTTGATGGTTTCTTCACCTTCACCATCGGAACACGTAACGGTTTTGCGGTTACCCGCGATCCGATCGCTTGCAAGCCTGCTGTCCTGGCCGAGACCGAAGACTACGTTGCCATGGCGTCTGAGTATCAGGCACTGACGACACTGCCTGGCATCGAGAACGCCAAGGTCTGGGAGCCGGAAGCGGCCAAAATTTATGTCTGGGAACGTGCCTGAGCACGCGAGCTGCCAACGGCAAATACGAGGAATCTCATATGAAAACATTTGATCTGGCCACCACCTCGCTGCGCGATATCAATCAGGCGCTGCATGAACAGGCGGTTGAATGCACCGAACGCGAATGGAAAATCACCGGCGCCAAGGGCGATCACAATCTGGTCTGTGGTCTCGACCAGGCGCTGAGTGTGGATATTGAAGGCCATGCTGGCTACTACTGTGCCGGCATGAACAAGAAAGCCCACGTCGTGGTACACGGCAATGTCGGGCAGGGCGTAGCAGAAAACATGATGTCCGGTTCCGTCCGGGTCAAGGGTGAAGCTTCCCAATCCGCTGGCGCAACCGCCCACGGTGGCATGCTGGTGATTGAAGGTAACGCCGGTGCCCGTTGTGGTATCTCCATGAAAGGTGTGGAAATCGTCGTCAAAGGCAGTGTGGGTCACATGAGCTGCTTTATGGGTCAGGCCGGTGCACTGGTTGTTTGTGGTGATGCCGGGGATGCCCTGGGTGATTCATTGTACGAAACCAAAATCTTTGTCAAAGGCAGCGTGGCGTCTCTGGGAGCCGACTGCATTGAGAAAGAAATGCGTCAGGAACATCTCGATTACCTGACCGATTTGCTCAACCGTGCCGGGATCGATGAAGATCCGGCCAGCTTCAAGCGCTACGGCTCAGCCCGTCAGCTGTATAACTTTAAAGTCGATAACGTCAGTGCCTACTGATCACGCAGCCAGGAGAGAGTGATATGAGCGATAAAGATCTGAAAGTGAACCCTGGACTGCGTGAGTCTGCGACGTTTGACGCGTTGACCATGCAGGAAATCCGCCGCGCAGCAGACACCGGTATCTACGATATCCGTGGTTTTGGTGCCAAGCGCAAATTGCCGCATTTTGATGACCTGTTGTTCCTCGGTGCCAGCATGTCCCGCTACCCGCTGGAAGGCTACCGCGAGAAGTGCAACACCCAGGTCACACTGGGCACCCGTTATGCCAAGAAGCCGATCGTGATTGAAACACCGGTCACCATCGCCGGTATGAGCTTTGGCGCACTGTCTGCCAATGCCAAGGAAGCGTTGGGACGGGGTGCTTCTGAAGTCGGTACCACCACCACGACCGGTGACGGCGGCATGACACCGGAAGAGCGCGGTCAGTCCACCAAGCTGGTGTATCAGTACCTGCCTTCCCGTTACGGCATGAACCCGGACGACCTGCGCAAAGCCGATGCCATCGAAGTGGTATTGGGCCAGGGTGCCAAGCCTGGCGGCGGCGGTATGTTGCTGGGTCAGAAAATTACCGACCGTGTTGCGAAAATGCGTACCTTGCCGATGGGCGTGGATCAGCGTTCCGCCTGTCGCCACCCGGACTGGACTGGCCCGGACGATCTGGCCATCAAGATTCTGGAACTGCGTGAAATCACCGACTGGCAAGTGCCGATCTACATCAAGGTCGGAGCAACCCGGACTTACTACGACGTCAAACTGGCTGTCAAAGCCGGTGCCGATGTGATCGTGGTCGACGGCATGCAAGGTGGTACGGCGGCGACTCAGGAAGTGTTTATCGAACACGTGGGTATTCCGACCATGGCCGCGATTCCGCAAGCCGTACAGGCACTGCAGGAAATGGGCATGCACCGCAAGGTACAGCTGATTGTTTCCGGTGGTATCCGTAACGGTGCCGACGTCGCCAAGTGTATGGCACTGGGTGCCGATGCGGTAGCGATTGGTACTGCGGCTCTGATTGCCCTGGGTTGTAACCATCCGAAGTGGGACGAAGAGTTCAAGAAAATTGGTTCTGCAGCGGGTTATTACGACGACTATCACGAAGGTAAAGACCCTGCCGGTATTTCTACCCAGGACCCTGAGCTGATGAAGCGTCTGGATCCGGTTACTGCCGGTCATCGTCTGGCTAACTACCTGCGCGTGCTGACACTGGAAGCCCAGACCCTGGCACGTGCTTGCGGTAAAAGCGATCTGCGTAACCTGGAGCCAGAAGATCTGGTTGCCCTGACGGTAGAATCTGCCGCCATGGCACGGGTGCCACTGGCTGGTACCAGCTGGATTCCTGGACAAGGCTACTAAGGCCATCACCAGCCTGATTACCCAACCCGGCTGGTCTGGTTCGACTGATTGAGCGCACCGACAACAGGGCGCATCGCCGCTAGCGGCGAGCTGGTACGCAGCGGTATCGGGTAGTCACCGCGCGTACCAACACAACTCGCAGCGTCAGGCTCGGATATACTCCGGGCTGCCGCGCGCAGCTGTGTGAATACAACCATTGAATTGATCAGCGAAGCGACTGATTTCGCAGGCTTTGTGCGGCTTGAAACTCCATAAAAGCCATGACTGATACAAGCCAACAGAGGAGCAGAACCATGCCTCGTAACAACGAAAAAATTGAATACGTACTAAAAACCACCTGCCCGGCGGGTAGTGGCATTGTCGCTGCAGTTTCCAGCTTTTTGTCCGGCAATGGCTGCTATCTCAGCGAGCAGTCCCAGTTCGATGACCAGGACAGCGGTAACTTCTTCATGCGCACTCGTTTTCACTTTGAAGGCGATGATCAGTGCGATGCCGTAAGAACCGGTTTTGCTGAAGTGGCCGAGCGTTTTGGCATGACCTGGAGCCTGAACAGTGTGTGTTCACCAATCAGGACGCTGATCATGGTGTCCAAGGCTGACCACTGTCTGAGCGATTTGCTGTACCGCAAAAACAAGGGTGAGCTGAATATGGAAATCACCGCTGTGGTTTCCAATCACCAGGATTTGCGACCAATGGCAGAACGCGAAGGCATTCGCTTTATTCACCTGCCAGTGACGAAAGAGAACAAGCCGCAGCAAGAACAGGCGCTGATCGACATCGTCAACGAAACCAACACCGAGCTGGTAGTACTTGCCCGTTACATGCAAATCCTGTCCAACACCCTGTGTGCGGAGCTGGCCGGTAAAGCGATCAATATTCACCACTCGTTCCTGCCCGGCTTCAAGGGTGCACGGCCGTATTACCAGGCTTATGACCGGGGTGTGAAACTGATTGGTGCGACTGCGCACTATGTAACCTCCGATCTGGACGAAGGCCCGATCATCGAGCAATCCGTACAGCCAGTGGATCACACCATGGGCCCGGAAAAGCTGACTGCCGCTGGACGGGATACCGAAACCGTCGCTCTGGCCCGTGCTGTCAAACTGCACACCGAACACCGTGTGTTTGTTGATGGTAACAAAACCGTCGTTTTCAAATAGGAGCACAACATGGCTACTCGAATCGACGGAAAAGTTATCTCGGCGCAAGTGCTGGACGAGGTCGCCACTGATGCGGCGGCCTTTCTTGAAGACTACGGCATCAAGCCTGGTCTGGCCGTGGTGCTGGTCGGGGAAGACCCGGCCAGTCAGGTCTATGTGCGCAACAAGATTGCCCGTGCGACCGAATCCGGACTGAACTCGATCGAGCATCGTCTGCCGATCGATACCACCCAGGAAACCCTGAACCAGCTGGTGGCCGCATTGAATGTGGACCCGGCGGTACACGGTATTCTGGTACAGCTGCCATTGCCGGCCCATCTGGATGAAGAGCAGATTATTGCTGCGATCAGCCCGGAAAAAGACGTTGACGGGTTTCACCCGGTCAACGTCGGTGCGCTCAGTGTGGGCAAGGAATCTCTGGTTCCCTGTACGCCCCAGGGCTGCATGATCATGATCGGGAAAGTGCTGGGTGACGATCTCAGTGGCAAGCACGCGGTTGTGGTCGGCCGTTCCAACATTGTTGGCAAGCCGATGGCTGCACTGCTGTTGCAAGCCAACTGCACGGTGACGGTGGTGCATTCACGTACCAACAATCCACAAGCGCTGGCGCAGCAGGCCGATATTCTGGTTGCGGCAGTGGGTCGCCCGGAAATGATCGGTGCCGACTGGGTCAAGCCTGGCGCGACCGTGATCGATGTCGGTATCAACGTGATTGAGCGTAACGGCCAGCGCAAGCTGGTAGGGGATGTCGACTACGCCGCGGTTGAACCGGTGGCTGCTGCCATTACGCCGGTTCCAGGTGGTGTTGGCCCAATGACCATTGCCTGCCTGATGAAAAACACCCTGACAGCCGCCAGACGCCTGATGTCTGACGAACTCTAGTAAACGGGAGCAAGGCCATGCCTTTTGCACTTCTTAAATACGGGCTGAACAACGATTATCCGTTTGAAAAAGACGCGGATTTGCCTGCACCGACTGCCCTCAAGCGTCGTTACGACGTGGTAATTATCGGTGGCGGCGGGCATGGTGTTGCCACGGCTTATTACCTGGCCAAATACCATGGCATTACCAATGTAGCCGTGCTGGAAAAAGGCTATCTGGGGGGAGGGAACACCGCCCGTAACACAGCGGTGATCCGTTCCAACTACCTCACCTCCGACGGGGTGAGGTTTTACAGTGAGTCGGTAAAACTGTTCCAGGAATTATCGAACGAATTCAACTTCAACATCATGTACTCCAAGCGGGGTCAGTTGACGTTGGCACACACCGACTCGGCTATTCGTGGCTTTCGCCAGCGTACCGAAGTCAACAAACACTTTGGCGGCAAGACCGAGCTGATTGATCCACAACAGATCCGTGAGCTGGTGCCTACGCTGAACATGAACCCCGGGCACCAACCGGTGCTGGGGGGCTTGTGGCATATGGATGGCGCGACCGCCCGTCACGATGCCGTGGCCTGGGGCTACGCCAAGGGTGCCACCCAGCGTGGCGTCGAATTGCATCAGCTGACCGAAGTCACCGATGTCATCGTGGATGACGCTTCGGGTACCGTCACCGGCGTCAAGGTCAAGCAGGGCAGCGCTGAGCAAATCATTGAGTGTGGCTGCGCGGTACAGGCCGTTGCAGGGCACAGCTCCTTGCTGGCCGAAAAAGCCGGTTTCCGGTTACCGATTGTGTCTTACCCGCTGCAAGCGATGGTGACCCAGCCGGTCAAGCCTTTCCTCAATCCATTGGTCAGCTCTCCAGCTTTCCACTGCTACGTCCAGCAAACCGGTCGTGGCGAACTGGTCTTTGGTGGTGGATCGGATCCGTACCCGCTCTATAACACCCGTTCCAGTCTGGAACTGAAAGAGCAGCTGCTGGCACACGCTGTCGAGCTGTTTCCTTTTATGGCCAACCTCAAGCTGATGCGACAGTGGGCCGGACTGACGGACATGACCTCAGACTACAGCCCGATCATGGGGTTGAGCCCAGTCAAGAACTACTACCTCGATGCCGGTTGGGGCACCTGGGGCTTCAAGTCCACCCCGATTTGCGGCAAGACCATGGCCGAACTGGTCGCCAGTGGCGGCAAGGTTCCTGACCTGATCAAACCGTTTGGCGTTGAGCGTTTCAGCGAATTCCGCCAGGTGAACGAAATGGGCGCTACCGCTGCCTCACACTAACCACTGTTAGATGGCGTACAACGCACGTGTTTTTAATTCAGCTGCCGCCGAAGGGCAAGATGATCCTGTCTTTCGGTAAAACAGCCAATTCAGTGCCGGTTGCGCCTCTGATAATGAAGATAACGCGGTTGGCCAATACCTGGTATCGGCCAACCGGAAACCGCTTGCAGGGTGCGCATCACGCATCAGATTGTGGATAAAACACAGTCGCCATAACACAGAACTAATCGGCGTCAGACGTCTGACCCCAGGCGTCCGGCAACATAGGTGAGATATGAAAATCATGCCCTGCCCGTTAAACGGGCCACGCAATATCAGCGAATTTGTATATGGCGGCGAAGTCACTCCGCTGCCAAGCGTTGAATCTGCCCCCGACAAGGCCTGGGCAGAACACACCTTTTACGCCTACAACGGCACGGGTGTGGCCCGCGAATGGTGGTATCACACACCATCGGGTTACTGGTTTGTCGCCGAGCGCCATCGTGTGAGCGATGAAATTTTACGTACTTACGATCCATCCGAATTGCCATCGGATGAGTCAACGCCTGACGGGGAGACTTGCTGATGAATTCCGTTGCATCTACACCATCGACTGCCCTCTCACAACGGCTGGCAGCCCCCATGGGGCTGCTGCTGGATCGCAGTGAAACCGTCCAGTTCCGTTTTGAGGGACAGCCCGTTATCGGCTACAAGGGCGACACCATTGGCAGCGCCTTGCTGGGTAATAACTACTGGATGTGGTCGCGCTCGTTCAAGTACCACCGCGCCCGAGGCCCGCTCACCATGTCGGCGCACGATGCCAACAGCCTGGTGCAGATCCAGGGTGAGCCCAATGTGCTGGCCGACAAAATGGCGGCCGCCAACGATTTGCAAGTAACCGGTCAAAACGTCAACGGCACGCTGGCGAAAGACAAGGACGCGATTCTGGGTCACTTCGGCCGCTTTATGCCGGTGGGCTTTTACTATCGGGCGTTCTACAAGCCCAAGGGTGTATGGGACTGGTGGGAAAAACAGATCCGCGAAAAAGCCGGACTGGGTATTGCTGACCTGAAATTCACCCCGGAATATTACGACAAGGCCTACCGCTTCTACGATGTGGTGGTGGTCGGCTCTGGCCCGGCGGGCATGACCGCCGCCCTGACTGCCGCTGACGCGGGTGTCGAGGTGCTGTTGCTGGAAGAACATTCAGTACTGGGCGGCTCGCTGACCTATGCTGACTTCAGTGATCTGGATGACCCGGAAGCACTGCGTCAGCAGCTGATCAGCAAGGTCACGCAGCACGATAAGATCACCGTGATGACCGACTCGGTCTGTAACGCCTGGTTTGTCGACAACTGGCTGCCAGTGCTGCACGGCAAACGCTTGTACAAGATCCGTGCAAAAGAATGCATCATGGCCACTGGCAGCTACGAGCAGCATGTGGTGTTCCGTGGCAATGACTTGCCCGGTGTGGTGATGTGCAGTGCAGCCATGCGGATGATGAAACTCTATGCCATCAAGCCTGGCCAGAGTGCCGTGGTCGTCACCGGCAACGACGATGGTTATCTGACCGCGCTGGCGCTGGTGGCCCAAGGGGTCGAAGTCAAGGCGCTGGTGGATATGCGCGGCGGCGTCGATGACCCGACCGGCACGGATTCGGTCGAAACCAAAAACCTGATTTTCCGCGCCCAGCAGGCCGGTATCGCCCTGCGTTTTGGCCAGACCCTGTATGAAGCCTTTGGTAAAGAACACGTTGAAGCGGTTGAGATTCGCGCTATTCGTGGTCGCGGCAAAGTGGCGGATAACGGCGATCTGTTGCGTTGTGATCTGGTCTGTATGTCGTCGGGTTATATGCCTGCCTATCAGCTGTTATGCCAGGCCGGTGGCCAGCTGAGCTACGATGAAGAGCGTGCCGAGTTCGCGATCCGCCATCTGCCGGAACATCTGCACATTGCCGGTTCTGTCAACGGCAAGCACAGCATTGGTGCGGTGATCAAGGACGCCGAATATGCCGCTGCAACAGCATTGGCGTTATTGGGACAGCCATTGGCAACGGCACCGGAAGCGGTTGAATGCAGTCGCAAGGTTAACTACGACTGGCCGATTTTCCCGCACCCGAAAGGCAAGGACTTTGTTGATTACGACGAAGACCTGCAAAGCAAGGACATCGTCAATGCCACCCGTATGGGTTACCGCGATGTGCAGCTGGTAAAACGCTTTTCAACCGTTGGGATGGGGCCATCCCAGGGGCGTCATTCGGCATTGCCGACCGCTCGACTGGTCGCGCAATCGACCAACCGCAGCATCACCGAAACCGGTGTGACGACGGCCCGGCCGCCGCTGACCCCGGAAAAACTGGCCTACCTGGCCGGACGGGGTTTTGATCCGTATCGCCAGACCGCCATGCATCATCGTCACCTGGAACTGGGTGCCAAAATGATCCCGGCAGGTGCCTGGGCACGGCCAGCGTTTTATCCGCCGCAAGGCAGTTTGTTGAGCGGCAGTGCGGCCAGCCCGCTGATTCCGCGCAGCCGCAAGATCCGTAACACCGCCATCGAAGCCGAAGCCCTGCACGTTCGTAACCACGTCGGTCTGATTGATGTGTCGACGCTGGGTGGTATCGAGCTGCGCGGCCCGGATGCCGCCGAGCTGATGAACCGGATTTACACTTTTGGCTTCCTCAAGCAACCGGTGGGCAAAACCCGCTATGCGGTACTGACCAGTGATCAGGGTGTGGTAGTGGATGATGGTGTTGCCTGCCGTTTTGCTGACGACTGCTTCTATGTGACAGCCACCACCACCGGGGTTGATGCGGTTTATCGCCTGATGACGTTCTGGAATACCCAGTGGCGTCTGGATGTCGATATCACCAATGTCACTTCTGCCTTTGCGGCCGTTAACCTGGCCGGGCCAGACAGCCGCAAGGTTCTGGAGCAGTTGACCGATCTGGATCTGAGCAAGGAAGGTTTTCCTTACCTGGCGTGCCGGGAAGGTGAAATCCGTATTCCTGTTGATGGCAAGGCTGACCAGACCATTCCGGCCCGCCTGTTGCGCGTCGGTTTTGTTGGCGAACTGGGCTATGAAATCCACGTTCCGAGCCGTTACGGCGAAGTCCTGTGGGATGTCTTGATGCAGGCCGGTGCCGCGTTTGATATCAAGCCGTTCGGGGTCGAAACCCAGCGTCTGCTGCGACTCGAAAAAGGCCATATCATCATCAGTCAGGACACCGATGGCATGAGCCACCCGGGAGAACTGGGGCTGGATTGGGCGGTGAGTAAAAACAAGCCGTACTTCAATGGCTGTCGGGCCGTGGATATCGTGATGAAGCGTCCACAAAGCCGCAAACTGGTGGGCTTCAAGCTGCCGGCCAATTTGGTGGCTGCGGGCAAAAAACCGGAAGAAGGGCACCTGGTTCTGGCGACGTCGGCGACCGAGGCCGATATCACCGGTAACGTCACCTCCTGTGAATACTCGCCCACGGTGGGCGCCATTATTGGTATGGCGTACGCCGGAGTGCATCAGAGTGAAGTCGGTGCGCGTTTGCCGATTCGGGTGAACGGTGAAATCGTCACTGCTGAAGTGGTTGCTCTGCCGTTTTACGATGCCGAGCAAGCCCGCCAGGATATGTAATGGCTGGCCTCACTGGTAATACATGTGGGTAATGGTGGTTGCAGTGGCGTGGGTATCACGCCTGCAACAACCGGCGGGCAGCGTATCTCAGAGCGGCTGCCAGAATCTAATGACCGAGTGGCGTGAAACAGCCGTCACAGGAGAGAACCATGTCTGAACTCTATCAAACTGACATTTCCGCTCATGTTGAATGGGCCGATGCTGAATTGGCGCGCAGTGGCTGTTACCGTCGCAGTGCCGGTGCCCGTCGGGTCGAGACTGCTGCCGGAGCGTCGGTGATCGCACAAGTGGATAACGGCGATGTCCAGCGGGCCGCCAAAGCCGGCGTGCTGGAATTATCAATGCTGCCACGGACAGGCTATCGTGGCACCACGACCACCGATTTGCTGGCGGCTAACAAACTGCCGATTCCCGCACGTCCGAACACTGCCGCAAGCAGTGCTAATGGCGAATGCGTGCTGCGCCTGAGCCAGAAAGAATACTGGCTGCTGGGTAGCCCGGCAGACCTGGGTGCAGCCGTGATGGCATTGCCGACCGCGGGTGCGGAGACTCCGGATCATTGTTATCCGTTGTTCTGTATGGACTCCCATGCCTGGCTGATGCTGACCGGTGAACACCTGTCCAATATCATGTCCAAGCTGAGTGGGGTGGATATGCGTGAGTCGGTATTCCCCGTCGGCAGCATTGCCCAAACCTCTATCGCGCGTATCAACGCCATTATGGTTCGCCAGCAAATCAACGGTTTGCCGGTGATGTCCATTCTTTGCGATACCGCTTCCAGTGACTACCTCTGGACGGCATTGATGGATGCGGTGCAGGAATTTGAGGGCGGCGCCGTCGGCCTCGATGTCTTGCGCTGAATCTGGATGTTTCTGCTGATGACCTGGCTGCGGTGCCTTGTACCGCCGCCGGGTCATTGGTTTTTCAATGATGGCTACAACAGGAGTTGTACACAATGGGTTGGATTTATTTGTTGATCGCTGGTGGCCTTGAATGTTTATGGGCGATTGGACTGAAACAGAGTGACGGGTTTTCAAAGTTGTGGCCATCGGTCATTACCGTGCTGCTGATTATTGCCAGCATGTCGATATTGTCGCTGGCCATGCGCACCATTCCGATGGGCACCGCGTACGCGGTCTGGGCCGGTATTGGTACCGCATCTATTGCCTTGGTGGGTATTCTGTTTATGAACGAACCCGGCGGCATTTTGCGACTGGCGTGTATCGGCCTGATTGTGCTGGGCGTGGTTGGATTAAAGCTGGTGGAAGGTAGCGCTGGCTGAGCCGCCTGTATCTGATTCTTGTCTATCGGGTTGAATGGCTGGTTCCGGAGATAATAGCGACCTGATCACTGTGTTTTGCCGGGGCGTCGATTTGGAAGCAGCAGGCTGAGTAGCGTAACTGGGTCTCGAAAACAGGATTCTGTGTCGCACGGACCAAGCAGTCCGATGATTACTGTATCATTATATGCGAGAGGAATGTTGATCGAGCAAATGCAGTGTTTACGTATAACTTTAACAGTAATTCATTCTCTATCCTGATTATTGATGATCACCGCATGTTTGCCGAGGCGATGGTCAGCCTGTTCAGTAAGCATTGGCCAAGCGCGACAATCCGTTGTGTTCATTCTGCTGAGCAAGGTTTGGAACAGGTATTGGCATCTTCCTGGCAACTGGTATTGCTGGACCTGGGGTTGCCGGATAGCGATGGGCTGAAATTGTTGCAACAGCTTCGCCAGCAGGATACTCAGGTTGCGGTACTGGTGTGTACCGGTGAAAGTCGGGGTGCTGTACTGACTCGGGTATTGAATGCCGGTGCCTCGGGTCTGATCACCAAAAACCAGTCTACCGACGATATCTTGCTGGCGGTTCGGAGAGTGCTGCAAGGTGAGCGTTATCTGGCTCCCGAGGTGATGGCCGCATCGACACCTCATCCGGCGGATCTGCTCAGCGAGCGCCAGTTGGCGATTCTGACGCTGATGCAGGCGGGTTATGCGACCCAGCAGATTGCCGAGCAGTTGTTCCTGAGTCCCAATACGGTAAAAACACATATTCGGCTGATGTTTGACAAGCTGGGAGTGAATAACCGTATCGAGTGCCTGCGTGCAGCGCACCAGCATGGATATCTTTAAGCGGTGTCTGTCTCCTGGTGACAGTCGGCGTTTTGCAGGGCCGCTTTCAATTGTGCGGTTTCGATCGGTTTATACAGTAATGGGTAGCCCGTCTGGGTGAGCTGTTTGACCCGTTGTGGGGTGGTGTTGCCGGTCATTATGATAATCGCCGGAGTGTAAGGCAGCTGGTGCCGCAACGTCGCCAGGATCTGTTCAAAATTACCATCATCTGTCAATGAATCATCGCTGATGACGACGTCAGGCAAGCATGCTGGCTGATCCAGTTGTTGCTTCAGGTTCGTCAGGCTCTGGGCGATCCACACATCACAGTCCCAGCTCACCAGCAGCAGGGACAGAGCATCCAGAATGTCTTTCTGATCATCCACTAACAATATTTTCAGGCCATTCAGGCGGCAATGCGGCGCTTCTTCGGTGTTGGCCTCTGGCGGCTTGAAGGGGGCTGGCCGGGTGCGAGGGAATATCAGGGAAAAACAGCTGCCTTGTCCTTGTCTGGAGTCGAGCTGTAGTGGGACCTGCTGTAATTGACAGAGACGTTTGACAATGGCGAGACCCAGTCCAAGGCCTTTCTGATGAAGGCGGCCAGGGTTGTCCAATTGTACAAACTCCTCAAATATGGTGTGTTGATGCTCGAGAGAAATACCCATACCGGTATCCTCAACGTTGATTTGCACCTGCTGCTCGCGCGCGATAACACGCACAAGAATGCCTCCATCAAGGGTGTACTGCACGGCATTGGCCAATAGATTCTTGAGTATCTGGAAGGTCATAGATCGATCGCACCAGATCGACACTTCAGCATCACATTCGATATCCAGATGCAGGTTTTTGCGTTGTGCCAAGGGCAAAAAGACGATGCGCAGTTCGTCCAGTAACGTGGCTACATCGGTGGCCTGCGGTCGTAATGGCGTCACCCCGGCATCCAGTCTGGAAACATCGAGCAAATGATTGAGCAGTTCATTGGTGGCTTTCAGGCTGGTGCCCAGGCGCTCAAAGAGTGGCTGTTGCTGGGGGGCAAGCCTGGCTGGGTCGATGGTGCTCCAATACAGCGAGGCCGCTTGTAGAGGCTGGCGAATATCGTGACTGGCGGCAGCAAGAAAGCGGGTTTTGGCCTTGTTGGCCTGTTCGATCTTTTGTTTGGACTGCTCTAGCTCCAGCCTGAGCGCCAAGGTATGGATCTGGGTTTTGAACATGGCGTAACTGAAACCGACCAGGGACACCCATACCGCTGGTGCCATGATCTTGTGCAGCCAGGTGCCATCCAGCTCCATTGTCGCCAGGTGCAGGCCAAATGCTCCCAGTACCGGGGTCAGAAAGGTGATGTACACATCCGGATACAGCCCCATGGTCATGGACGGGGTGGCGGAGACAATGGTGACCAGCAGCAGCATCGAAAAGATTTGCACCAGTGAAGCATCGGCCAAAAACAACAAAGGCAAGGCCGCCCATTGGAAGCCCCATAGCAGTGCCAGATACAGGTTCGCCATATGCCACCGGTGGATCGAACGCCGTTGCTGTTGTTGGTTCGGGTCGGGCCGATGGCCGATACGGGTTTTATGGTAGTGGCGGATAATCAGCCAGGAGTTCAGTCCTGCCAACAGGTTCATACCGAACCAGGTGCACAACTCTGTGGTACTGGCGGACTGCATGAACAGCAGGCCAACCACCACTGCGGCGACCAGGGTGGCCGCCATTCTTGGGCCGACTTCGCGCATAAACAGGTGATGGCGTTCCCATTGTATTTTGTCGGCGAGGGGGTGGTGGGCAAATCCGAGATGGCTCAGTTTTTCGAACAGGGCTGAGAGGTACTCTGATAAGGCGTTACTCATGCTGGGTTCCTGTATCCATGGCGTTTACAGAATATCTCAGGCCGTTGGCGGTTGATAAAAAGCCCGCGGTCCGGTCATTGGAGCCAGACGGTGCTGGTGATTATTTTACAGCGACATCCACATCATACTGATACCGCTGACCGAAGCATGGACAGTACACATTAAAAAAATGCCAGATTCGGCAGGGCTGGGAGGGCCGGTAGCCTGCCAGAGCAGGTTACCGGTCGAGGAGGATTACTCCGTTGGGTCGAACTCGATCAGCTTGCCTTCGTCTGTGGCGTCGTGACACCAGAGGGTCGGGTTACTGCCGCTGATGCTACCGGTGATGGCACCCTTACAGAACTGCTGGTCGCCGGAGTTATGGAGACGTTCTGAGGTTTTGGTGTCGGTGGTAGGATCGAAGACGACTTCGTACAACCCCATGGTGGCCGAGGTCAGGTACAGGTGGTAAGCCGTTTCGGACTCTTTCCAGATGTGTATGTCCGCGACATCCCAGCTACCGTCATTGCCTGTGAAGTAGTTGATCGGCGAGATGTTCAGGTCAACACTGCTACCGCCACCGTAGTACATACGCAGGTAGTTGTACGTGTCGCTGCCATTGTTCTCGAACATGGCAAAGAAGCGGTAGGAGTATGAAGTGATGGACGACAGCTCCACCGCTTTGTACTCCTGGGTACCGAACATGAGGCGATATAGCGGCGTGGCCAGGGTTTTGCTCATGGCTGTGCTGGCATCTGCTGCATTGAGATCATAGCTGTATTCAAACACCGCGATCTGATGGTAATCATCGGTGTCCATCTTGCCAGCACCGCTGACTCCCAGTTTGATCTGGAAGGTATCGTCGGTGGCATTGTAACTGACATCGGCAACCGACAGATCATCACAGGCGCTCAGGCTCCATGCCATGCCTTCTTGCAGGGCAGAAGCGCGTCCTGCGAGATTCGCACTGACGGTATCCGACAGTTCCAGGCTGCTAACAGCCGTTGGGTCAGAGGCCAGGCGAGCGGTGATCCTGGCGGGCTGGGTAGCGGTATCGCAGCTGAAAATAAGCTGTTCGCTGGTGCTTCCCTGTTCCAGCAGAGCAACCGCAAGGCCTTCGTACGTGGTGCTGCTCAATGCTTGCAGTGTCGCCAATTCACGATCCGCCGAGCCGGGCGTGACGTTCATCAGGCTGCTGGTTGTGCTGCTGTTTTTCAGCAGGTACAGCTCACTGCCATTGGTATCCAGATTGACTGGTAATGCCAGGGCGTTCACCTTGTCCTGACCCAGGTTCCAGCTGAGATCCATGATCGGATCTGTCTGGCTGGATGCGGCGGTTTTGGTCGTAGAGGTAAAGGTAGCGCTGACCGAACCGTAACCTTCTTGCGTGGACACTGTGGTGACCGTATCCGTGTCGTACAGGTTAGAGCTGGTGTGCACCACTGTAATAGTATCGTTTGGCCATACCGACAGCGAGGTCAGATCCTGGCCTGGATAGCGACTGGAGCGGACGACACCATTGGTTACCTGGATGCGGGTGGCGTCTTCCAGACCGCTGAACGAGATTGGTGCGCTGACCACTTCGACACCGGGTTCTACCTCGGTTACCGAGGCAAAGCTGAAAGGATCGGGTGTGGTAATGGCAGCACGGGTGCCGGCGATAAACATGGCGGAGCCATTACTGAACTCAACGACCGCATTCGCGTTCCAGCCAAAGTTTGTATACGTGGTGACGGACAGCTGGATGCTGTCACCACTGGCAACCACGGCTGAGGTACCCATATCGGTACCGTTAACGATCAGGCTGCCAACGCCGTTGCGCAGGGTGAATGTCTGGGGTGTATCAAAGCCGCTGACGGTGACGGCGTTACTGATGGCTACGACACCGGGTTCAAGATCTTCTTGCTGCTCGAAGGTGAATGGATCAACGTCGGCGCTTTCGGCACGAGTGGTGGTTTCGAAACTGGTTGAGAAATCACCTATGGTTACGGTGCTGACCACCGTGGTTTCAAAATCGGCAGAAGACTGCTGAACGACACTGATCTGGTCACCGACGGAGACCGTGGCTGAGGTACCAGACAAGGTGCCGTTTATACGCAACTCACCATGGGTGACTGTGATCTCGGGTGAACCTTCGAAGCCGCTCAGGGTGACGGTGTCGGTTTCGTAGCGGGTATCCGGCTCGGCATTACTCAGATTGACCAGATTAAAGCTGTCTGGTGTGGTATCGCCGGTACGGGTAATGGTGCTGAAGGTGTAGCTGTTGCCGTTGATGGTCACCGTGGTGTCTGTTGTGGTGCCAAAACTGTCTGGCACATTCTGAAGCAGACGCAGGGTATCTCCCTCGCGGATAGTACCTGACGTAAGCCAGGCGCCACCATTGATCTGGAATTGGCCATTGGTGATGCTGATCGTCGCGTCTTCATCAAAACCCGTGACGGTTACAACGTTACTGAATATCTCTTCACCCGGAGTGACATTGGCCAGGGAGTCAAATGAGATGGCGTCCGGCGTGTTGTCGATGGCGCGGGTGGTGACGGCAAAAGTGGTGCTGTAATCGCCCAGAGTAATGGTGCTGGTGACTGTCGCACCATAATCACCGCTGCTGGTCAGGCGGAAATAGACCGTGTCACCGGCTGTCACCATCACACCACTGCTGTAAATTGCACCGTTCACGACCACGTAACCCTGATCAAATGCCAGCGCCAGCTGGCCTTCGAAACCCGTCAGGGTGATTTGGTCGGTGCTGACTTGTGTTGCAGGTGCCACATCGGTCACGGCGGGCAAGGTAAAGCTGACTGGGCTGGTATCCGCTGCCCGGGTAGTCACTTCGAAGGTGGTGCTGTAATCGCCCAGGGTGATGGTGCTGATGCCGGTGCTGCCAAAATCGTTGGGGGCTTGTTGCTGGATGGCGAGCTGGTCGCCAGCGGAGACGGAGGCGCTTTCACCGACGGATTGGCTGTTAACAATCAGGGTGCCATTGGTAACGGTCAGGGTCAGGCTGCCATCAAAGCCCGACAGGGTAACCGTGGCACTTTGCGAGGTGCTGTTGGGTGCACGGTTGTCCTGGGCCGGGAATGAGAAGCTGTCGGGTGTGGTGTCTGGCTCTGTGTCTGTACCGCTGCCAGCGTCGGGGTCTGTACCTGTGTCAGGATCGGTACCAAATTCAGCATCTTCATCGAAGTCGTAATCCTGCTCGTCGACATCGACCTCAAAGCTGCCTTCATCCATATCAAAGACGATACGCACATCGTCCAGTACCGCATCAAAGCCGGTGCGGTTGGCACGGAAGGCATTATTAAACAGGTCGTAGGTTTGCGGGTCGAGCGCGCGCTCTTCAAACTGGTCAGCGAAGTTGGCCAGAATGACATCTTCTGCTGCTGCCAGTGCGGTTTCATCAAAGCTTTCTGCTTCGTCATCCCAGGCGCTGACCAGAGCGGCCAGGCTTTGCTGGTCGTTGGCCAGGAACAGGGCCAGGGTGGTCAGAGGAGTAACGTTGACCGTAATATCGGCAGCTTCAGCAAAGGAATATTGAATCGCTGTGCTGGTATCATCCGGACGGGCTTCCAGCATGAATGGTGGCGTCATGCCGTCGACGTTAACGCTGAAGCTGCCGTCGTCTTCGATGATCACATTGGTCTGGCGGCCATCCGCGTCATACACAAAGACCGTGCCGTCGATGGCCAGGCCAGTGGCGGCGGTACCAGTCAGAACCGGGCTGTCGGTATCGCCGCTGTCGGTATCACCGCTGTCGGTATCACCGCTGTCAGTATCACCGCTGTCAGTATCACCGCTGTCAGTATCACCGCTGTCAGTATCCTGGCTTTGGTCCTGGTTATCACTTGAGCCTGAGCTTGAATTGCCGCCACAGGCGGTCAGAGTAAGGGTTGAAGCCGCCATAATGGCTAGCATCAGTTTGCTTATTTCCATTGTATTTATTCCATGTTATCGGGCGATTCATGTGGCCCGTAAGCCGAAAATTCGGGCATTAAGGAAAATATTTGCGCGTCTTGTTCTAAAAACGTCAGCAGACTAGGGAAGAAAAAGCGGTTTTCCTTCACCAAATCGGGTGAATTTTCAGTTTTTGTGGTCTTTTGTTCGTCTGTGTCAGTAACTGTTGTTTTTCAAATGACGGTCTGCCTGGGCAGGCGTATGGCTTGGGGGATGTGCTGGGGGGAAGTAGGTGACGCGGTTTGTCGCTTTTACGACATTGTCTTTACAGATGCGGCCCTGGTGTTTTTTCTTCTCTCGCCTTTTTTATAACTTACTGATTTTAAAGGATAATATTTTGACCATGAGTGGCTGGTGATTTGCAACGTAACAGCCAACTCCGTGACTGATGCAGGACCACCCATGCGCTATGAACCTTACGATGCCGAATACGCGGCTGTTCCGACTCTGACCGATGGTGAGCGGCTGGATTATTATCTGTTACGTGCTTTCGAAACCGAGGAAAGTTGGAGCTTGCGGGCAGGCAAAGCCTGGTTTGTACGTGATCTGGATGGCCAGCGGGTACTGCCTTTGTGGCCTTACCGGCGTTATGCGCTGGAATCGGCTCTGGATATCTGGGAAGACTGCCGCCCGGATTCTGTCGCTCTGGAGTATTTGCTGGATACCGTGCTGCCCGAACTGGCGGCCAATGATGTGATGCTCGATATCATGCCGCGAGGAACAGAGGCCGGCTGTCTGATTACGCCCCACCGGCTGATGAGTATTTTTGAAGGCATGCTGGATGCCGGAGAGTATCGGCTGGAAGGGTAGCCAACGGCTCAGGAGCTGCACTGCGATTACGCTAATGGGCTGATATACTGGCGTTATTTACACCGGAGGCCGTGATGGCAGAGCAGATTCCAGACGACAAGCCATTACCACCAGGGGATTACGAGTGCTGTGAAAGTGGCTGTGATCGCTGTGTGTGGGATATTTATCGTGAGGACGTGGCAGAGTGGGAGGCGGCACAAAAAGCCAAGCGCGCCCAGGCAGAATCAGCACCAGCTCCAACCCCCAACGACACTCACAACGGTCAGTAAGTGTATCTGGCTGGTCACTGGTCAGGCTGCTGCTGTCCTCTACTGGTCGTTACGGGCTGGCTGCTGCTGTCCTCTACTGGTCGTTACGGGCTGGCTGCACCTGTGCCGAACCTTCTCCTCTCGGGTCTGCGGCGGCAGTCACCGCACCGGATACATGATCCCACCGAATTGCCTGCATATTGCCATATTGGCGTCCAGCATCCTTGAGTTGATGACCCAGGGCTTGCAGCTGTTGCCGCTGATCCGGTGTCAGACTGCCGGGTTCATATTGGATTCTGTCGGGCAGGTATTGGTGGTGAATACGTGGCTGGGCCACCCAGTCTTCGACCGGCTTGTCTTGCATGGCTTGTAATATGCCGAGCAAGACCATGGTGATAATACGGCTGCCGCCCGGAGTGCCAATAATGGCTGTCTGGTCGGCGGAGATCAGCAGGCTGGGGCTCATACTCGACAGCGGTCGCTTGCCGGGAGCAATGGCATTGGCTTCTGCACCGACCAGACCATAGGCATTGGGTGCGCCGGGTTTGGCCGAGAAATCATCCATTTCGTTATTCAGCAACACCCCGGTGCCGGGAACGGTAAATGCAGAGCCAAAGGGTAAATTGATGCTGAGCGTGGCAGACACCATATTGCCGTGGGCATCCAGTACTGACAGGTGAGTGGTGTGGAAACCTTCTTCGATGTTTTTGGGGCCTGCTAGCGAGATGGATGGCGTGGCTCGGTCGAGACGGATGCTGTCGGCCCACTGCCGGTTGTGGCTGGTCGACATCAAGTGTTGGGTTGGTACGTCAACAAAGTCGGGATCACCAAGGTATTTGGCGCGGTCGTGGTAGGCCCGGCGCATCACTTCGGCCAGCAAGTGGGTTTGTTGTACCTGATCCATGCTGCGCCAGGGAAATTGCGCCAGCATGGTTAACATCTGGGTCAGGGCAATACCACCAGAGGATGGCGGTGGAGCGCTGATCAGGGTGTATTCCCCCAAGGTTGCCGTGATGGGCTGACGTTCTATCACCTGATAGTTTTCCAGGTCCTGTAACGTCCAGTCGCCACCGGCAGCCTGGACGCCTTTAACCAGCGCCGCGGCGGTCGGGCCACGGTAAAAGCCGTCGTGGCCCTGGCTGGCCAGGCGTTCCAGGGTGATGGCCAGTTCGGGTTGCTGGATGAGGTGGCCAACGGCTGGCATCTTGCCGTTACTGAGAAACAGGCGGGCACTGTCGGGGTAACGTTGCAGGGTTTTTAAGCGGTAGTTCAGTAATTTGCGGTATTGCGGGTAAACCGCAAAGCCATCACGGGCCTGTTGGATCGCGGCGTGTAACGAGGTGCTGAGTGGCAAGTGGCCATACTGTTCGGCAAGCCAGTGAAAAGCCGCGGCCTGCCCGGGAATCGCCGCAGCAGTGGGGCCGTTAATGGCCTTGTCGCGGATAACGTTTCCCTGCTCATCGAGATAATAATCACGGTGGGCCGCCAGCGGGGCCTGCTCGCGAGCGTCAACAAAACGGTATTGCTGGCGGTCGGCCAGGTACAGCAGCCAGAAACCACCACCGCCGATGCCAGCACTGTAGGGTTCAACCACACCAAGACTGGCAGCAACGGCGATGGCGGCATCAATGGCGTTACCACCGGCATTGAGGATATCCATACCGGCCTGGGTTGCCAATGGGTGGGCGCTGGCAATGGCATGGGAACCGGGGGGCTGGGGCCTGACGATCAGGGTTGTTTCCGGCGTGGTTGTTGGAGGTGTCGCCGTGGACGGCTCTTCGGTTTGGGCACAGGCAACCACCCCGATCAATATGAGTAATAACAAGCCCGGGCGGTAAACGAGTGGTTGGTGTAACAGTCGGGATAATAAGGTTGCGGTCATCGGTCATCCTGAATGGCGGCGGAAGGCCGTATAGAAGATGCCAGTGTGCGCAACCCGATAGCGTGCTGCAAGGCAAACACGCTATCGTCAGCAGAACAGGGTGTTCAGCTCAGAGGGTCAGTTCAGGAAGCTTGTTTGCCCGTCAGGCGTTCGTACTTGGCTTCGAGCTCTTCCTGGGTTTCGGTGTTGTTTTCGTCCAGCGGAATACAATCGACAGGGCAGACCAGCTGACACTGGGGCTCGTCGTAGTGGCCAACACATTCTGTACATTTGCCTGGATCGATCTCGTAAATCTCTTCACCGGCAGAAATTGCTTCGTTGGGGCACTCAGGCTCACACACGTCACAGTTGATACATTCATCAGTAATAATTAACGACATTTATTCCTCCGTCAGGCGTGTGGCCGTGACTCATTAACATGTTTTACCAAGGCGTCTGCGACTGCCGGGTGTACGAAGTTGCTGATATTGCCCTGCAAGGAGGCAATTTCGCGCACCAGAGTGGATGAAATAAACGAATATTTCTCCGCCGGTGTCAGAAACATGCTCTCGACACGTGGAGCCAGCACGCGATTCATATTGGCGAGCTGGAATTCGTATTCGAAATCCGAGACGGCACGCAGGCCTCGCAAGATGATGTTGGCATCGCGTTCCTGGACAAAATCTGCCAGCAGGTTACTGAAGCCGACAACTTCAACATTGGGCAGATGGGCCAGCACTTCACGGGCCAGGTCGACGCGTTCGTCCAGTTCCAGCATAGGCCGTTTTTTCTGATTGTCTGCAACTGCAACGATGATGTGGTCAAACATCTTCGCTGCGCGTTCAACCAGATCCGTATGGCCATTGGTAATGGGGTCGAACGTACCGGGGTAGACGACAGTATTCATGGCTGTGGCCTCTGAGGTTCAGGTCGGGCGCATAGTAAACAAAAGCTACCCAAGCCACAATAAAGGTTACAACGGTTGTTCATGACCCTGGTCAGGCCATTGATCAGACTGTTGCTGGCTTTGGGCGGCAATTGCCAGTGAAAAAGCAAATAGCAAATGGTGCCGGATGTCATCATAACAGTTGTTGCCCCATCAGCATTGGGCCAGCACTCCGGCCGGTACAGGGGTTTCCAGAATCGCGGCGATGGTATGGATCAGGTCGCGTTCAGCCGGGCGCAATATACCGTCAGCACGGCCGCAGGCTACCATGGATTTGATCAATCGGCCTTTGATATGGGGGTATAGCTCGGTCAGCCGGGTGAGCGACTGGTTCAACGGTTTCAGGCTGTTGCCCGGTGGCTGAAACTGAATACCAAGTGAACCAAAAGCCCCGTCAGCCAGACTCATCTGAAAGGCCTGGGCGGCGCTTTCCGAGTCATCGTGGCCTTTGGCGGCCAGGAACGACAGTAATACGGCGATGTCGTCAGCGACCGCTTCGGGCTTGCTGTAGCGGGCCTTGACCGGGGTGACCTTGTTAAAGTGGCCAGCAAGATACTGACTCAGCAAGCGGAACAGACACCATTCAAACAGATCAATCTGGCCATCCGCTTTCATCAGGCCTATCAGCAGGGTGTGAAAGGTACGGTACTGGTTTTCGGATAGCTGTTTGAGAGCCGGAATGGCCAGTTCAACCAGTGGTAACCGTTGTTCTGGCGCCAGAGCCTGGATTGCAGGAATCAGCCGCAGGGCCTGTTGGTATGTCTCGCGACCGGCCTGTTGCAGAATAAGATTCAGCTGTTGGTCGTGCACAAAACGCTCGGGAGGAGCCAGCAGCAGTGCATAAATGAGTGCCTGAGCCTGATGCGGGTCACGGGCCTGGTCGGACAGAGACATGGCCGGGCTGCCCGACTGATGATCGGCCGGGCTATTGATCGTATTGATAGCATGGCTGGCAGAGTCTGGACGCCCGCTGGTTGCTGCAACAGCCGCGGCAACCCCCATGACACCAGCCAGTCGGCTGGCACTGGATGAGTGATCAACCAGCTCGGGGTTGGCCTGTTCGGCATCGGCTCTGGCCTGTGGTGCCAGATAACGGCCGTCCCAGGTGGGTTCGATGCGGCGGATACGTTGTTCCAGCGGCGGGTGTGTTGCAAACAGTGGCAGGCTGAAGTGCATGGCGCTGCCAAAAAACAGGTGGGCGGTTTCTTCGCGCTCCGGGCTGCTGATGTCGCTGCCACTGCCATGACCAATCACTTTCAGTGCTTCACCAATACTTTCCGGGTTTCGGGTGTACTGCACTGCGGAGGCGTCGGCGAGAAATTCACGTTGTCGTGAAACCGCTGCCTTGATCAGGTTGCCAAAAAAAACGCCGATATAACCCAGTACCAGCAATGCCAGGCCAATGGCCCAGAATGGCGCGCTGTTATTGCGTTTGTCGCTGGAACTCAGCAGGCGGCGCTGGCTGGTGGCTTCGATAATAAAACGGCCGCTCAGGGCAATAAACAGAATGCCGAATAACAGCGCCATCAACCGGATATTCAGCCGCATGTCACCATTGGCAATATGGCTGAATTCGTGGGCAATAACCCCTTGCAGCTGGTCGCGGCTGAGCTTGGTCATGCAGCCTCGGGTCACGCCGACCACCGCATCGGAAGCCTGATAACCGGCGGCAAAGGCATTGATGCTGTCGTCGTCCAGTACATAGACAGGTGGTACCGGCATACCGGCGGCAATGGCCATTTCTTCCACGACATTAAGCAAGCGGCGTTCGTAAAAATCGCTGCTGTTGGGGGGCAGGCGATGGCCTCCGAGAGATTCGGCCACCACATGACCGCCACCACGCAGGTTGAGCCAGCGATACAGACTGGCCAGTCCGATGACCAGCATCACCAGTGCCGAGATGATCAGGATTCGTTCTGTCGAGAGGGAATCAAAAAAGGAGAGGCCCGGCTGACTCGCCCGGGCGGCCAGCTCAACACTGTTGATGGTCTGACCCTGGCCGTACCAGATAATCAGTGCTACCAGCAGGTTGATGGCAGCCACCAGCGCCACCACGGCCAAAACAAACAGCAGAATCAGTCGCCGGGTTTGTTTGCGGGCCTGATCCTGATGGTTAAAGAAGTCCATATTGTATCCACTCTGCCTGTACGGTCGGGGCTAATCAGAAAGACACTTTGGGTGCTGCCTGGATGGCGGCACTGTCGGCAAATTCGAGCAGGCGTGCATCTTCCCGGTGACCAAACAGGCCGGCAAACATTACCGGTGGAAAGGACTGGCGATAGCTGTTGTAGGTGGTGACGGCATCGTTGAAGGCCTGACGGGCAAACGAGACGCGGTTTTCGGTGCTGGTCAGTTCTTCCGAGACTTGCATCATGTTCTGATTGGCTTTGAGATCCGGGTAGGCTTCCATCACCACGTTGAGGCGACCGAGGGCACCGGTCAGGGCACCTTCGCCGTTCATCAGTTGTTGCATGGCATCGGCGGCCCCAGGGTGGCTGGCAGCGGCTTTCAGTCCTGCGGCCGCGCTGTTGCGCGCATTGATAACGGCTTCAAGGGTTTCGCGCTCGTGGCTCATATAAGCCTTGGCGGTTTCTACCAGATTGGGAATCAGGTCGTAGCGCCGTTTCAGTTGCACTTCGATCTGGGCAAAGCTGTTTTCGTAACGGTTGCGGTAGCTCACCAGAGTGTTGTAAATCGACACCAGATAAATCAGCAGCAAGGCAATAACAACCAGCGTGACAATGGTAGATATATCCATAACAGTTCCTTTCTCGGTTAGCTCGTCCTCGATATGCTGATATGACGGGGTCGAGGATCGTGTGACGCATGATTATTGACGAAGATTAATTCCGCACCCAGTCGCCGTTGGCAGTCTGGTAATACAGTCCCTGTTTGTTGGCTTTGGTCGTCAGTTTTTCTCCGGCAATTTTTTCAATACTGGCCAGTGGTGCGTTTTGTTTGTTGGCAATTTCCTGGTAGTGGATCTTGCGCTTGAGATTGATCTCAACCGTCAGGGCGGCGGCTTCAGTATGGCTGGTATCGACCAGGCCAAGGTAGCCGTCCAGTCGTTCGCCCACCAAACCCGACTCCCGAGCGGTGTCAAGGTCGATGGCCATAACCGAAAAGGACAGCATCAGGGTGCAGAGTGCCAGCAGCAGTCGTTTCATGAATATCTCCATAACTCAGAACAGGGCGTCGTTTTCTTCAAACAGATTGTCGAGATCTTTTTCTACCTTGACCCGGACTTCGTGTTCAATCTTGACGTTAAGGTTGATGGTAATGGGTTTTTCGGGAGCGGCCAGTTTGACGGTACAGGCTGATAAAACGCTGGCCAGAACAATCGCAGACACGCTCAAGACAATGCGGGGGGTGTATGGCATAACAAGCCTCCTGGGCAATTGGACTCTACTGTAACGTTGGATTGTGGCAATGCAACCGCTGTCTGGCGTCAGTAGACAGTCAGTACCCGGGTCTGGCATGGTCGGGTCGTCAGGGGATCGGTTGATCGATCAGACAGTGCAGCTTTTACCGTGCCCGGAATGATAATACGTGGATACGGTGTTTGATCAGGACTTTGGTTTATTTTATGGCATGGTTGACTTTCTAATGACAAATAGCCTTGTGCGATTCCCTCTGACAGCATGGTTGCTGTTGATCCTGGCCTGTCCTGTGATGGCGGAATCCATCCGGGTTGCGGTGGGCATTTCCATGTCGCCCTATATTATTACTGAAGAAGATTCAGGGGCAGAGCTGGAGATTGTTCGCGAAGTGCTGGCGCTGCAAGGATATGACATCGAGCCAGTGTACGTACCTTATATCCGGGTGCGCAGTCTGTTGCATCAGGGAAATGTGGCGGCGGCGATGACCTTGCCCAAGACCGATGAGCCAGCGGATAAAAGCATCTTTTTTTCAGATGAATACATTACTTATCACAACGTGGCTGTGGCGCTGGCATCCGCCGGGATCAAGCTGGATCACGTTGCCAATATGGCCGATTATCGTGTGCTGGGGTTTCAGACTGCCCAGCAGCTCTTGGGGCCGGAATACGGGCGCATGAGTCTTCGTAACCCTCAATACAGTGAAACCATACGGCAAAATCGCCAGATAGAAATGTTGTTCTCTGGACGTACTGAGATGATTGTTATTGATCAACATATTTTTGATTTTTATCGAAATCAGACAACCCGGGTGAATACCGGACTCAAGGTGGATGTGTTTGATGTGTTGGATCCTGTCCACTATCGGGTTGGCTTTCGCAATCCGGCCTTGCGGGATAAATTTAACGTCGGGTTGCAGCAATTGCGTCAGAGTGGCCGTTATCAGACGATTCTGGATCGTTATTTAAAGTAGTCTGCTGTTTTTTTCATGTATTGGATACCACCTTTCAAGAGGCAATTATCGCCATGAAAAGGGCCATTATGGCAGTGAAAATGCGGATTTCGTCAACACTGAAGCAGCCTAATACCATCGTCCCTTGCGTTCAGTCATGCTGTTTGATTCCAATGAGCTCGTAAAACTCGCTATAATTCGCGCGATTCTAATTCTGATAAGCCGTATTAGCTTAAAAAGGGGACCGTTGTGAAACATCTGAAAGCGCTGATTCTGGTTGCTGCCACCTTATTGGTTTCGCAAGCATTCGCTGCGACAGCTACTAATGAAGAAAACATTCGCGAACGTATCGCCCCGGTGGGTGACGTTTGTGTGGGTGCAGAGTGTGGTGGTGCTGTTGTGGTTGCATCCGGTCCTCGCTCTGGCGAAGACATCTATGGTGCTGCCTGTATTGCCTGCCATGGTAGCGGTATTCTGGGTGCTCCAAAGAAAGGCGATACTGCTGCCTGGAACACTCGTTTGGATAAAGGCTTTGAAGCCACGTTGAGCAATGCGGTCAACGGCCTCAATGCCATGCCACCAAAAGGTAACTGCCTGGATTGCTCGGAAGATGAGCTGCTGGCGGCTATCAAGTTTATGTCTGGTCACGAGTAATCTTCGGTTACTTTGCCACAGGCACAAAAAAAGCCGCGTTATCGCGGCTTTTTTTGTGCCTGTGATTTGTCCCGGCCCGGTGTTGCTGTGTTGCTCGTCCGGGCTGGGTCAGGCATCAGTCGGCGATATTCAGCGCCCGACGCATAAACTCAGGCATGGCCATACCGGCCGCATGGATTTCGGCATTATAGTATTCCGTGCGGAACGGTTTGGCTGCGGCGTCTTCGATACGGAAGCTGGTGGTATCTCCCCCCTTGCTGGCCAGAGTACAGCTCCACCAACCGGATGGGTAAATCACTTGCGGAAACTGCACGGTGTGGCTGCTGGTAGCACCGGCGGCGGCCATATCAACATGGATTTTCTTGATGATGGAGTCACTGTGGTACAGCGGTGATTCCGACTGTTGTACCACAATGCCCAGTGGCGCCAGCGCCGTGAAGCAGTCCTTGTAAAAATCGATGGCAAACAGTCCTTCTGCCGGGCCAACAGGGTCGGTGCTGTCGATAATAATCACATCCAGGGATTCCGGTGCGCGATCCTTGATCCACTGAATGCCATCGGCAAATAAAATATTGGCCCGTGGGTCGGCGTTGGATTCACACAGTTCCGGGAAGTGTTGCTCCGACATGCGGGTCACAAGCTCATCGATATCGATTTGCCAGACCTGCTCAACGCCTGGGTGTTTCAGCACTTCGCGCAGGGTGCCACAGTCGCCACCACCAATAATGGCAACGTTTTTGGGGGCCGGGTGAGCGAACAGCGCTATATGCGACATCATTTCGTGGTACACAAAGTTCTCACGGGTAGAGACCATGGTGCAGCCATCAATCACCATCAGCTTGCCGAAGGTTTCCGTGTCGTAGATATCAATGCGCTGGAATTCGCTTTGAACGCTGTCGATTTTGTCCTTCACTTTCAGGGAAAAGGCAGAGCCTTGTTGATCAAATACTTCGGTAAACCAGCCGTCTGCCAGTGAGTGTGTCATATTGGATACTCAAATGAATCGATGTTCTTTAAAATCGGCGGCTGGCAGCACGACGGATATGCCGTCCGCGCTCGCCCCGACAGCGATCTGTGCGTTGATCCGTGAATTGATCTAACGCCGGTCGTTGCGGATTCTGCGAGCCGATAACAGCTGCCGTTACCGCGACCATTCTTTGGCGCAGCAAGATACCTTAACCACGGATTCGCGCCAAGTGAATCAGCATTCAGGATAGCCCATGACCACCGCCCAACCTGCCTCCGCCAGTGATGTCTATAACCTGCCTTACTGGAGTGAGGGTTATGCCCGTATCAATGATCTGGGCAACCTGAGTATTCACCCGGATGCATCCCCGTCCGCAGGTATCGACCTCGAAGGGTTATCGGCACTGGTGCGTCAGGAAGGCCTGCGTTTGCCGGTCTTGCTGCGCTTCCCCGGTATTCTGCATCACCGGGTGGGCAGTCTGGTGCAGGCTTTTGAGCAGGCACGCCAGGCATGTGATTATCAGGGCGGGTTTACGCCGGTTTACCCCATCAAGGTCAACCAGCAGCAACCGGTGGTGGCGCAAATTGTTGCCGGTCAGCGCCTGGCGGGCATTGAACGGATCGGGCTGGAAGCCGGCAGCAAGCCGGAGCTGATTGCGGTACTGGCGCAAACCCGTGATATCAAGGCGACGATTGTGTGTAACGGCTACAAGGATGCGCATTTTGTGCGGCTGGCGCTGATGGCAGAGAAAATGGGCCATCATGTGTTTCTGGTGATCGAAAAACTGTCGGAATTACCCATGATCCTGCGCGAAGCGGAGCGGGTTGGCGTCCAGCCACGGCTGGGGGTGCGGGCACGGCTGGCCACCATCGGCAAGGGCAACTGGCAGAATACCGGCGGTGAAAAATCCAAGTTTGGCCTGTCGGCCCTGCAGATTCTGCAAGTGGTGGAGCTGCTGCGTCAGCAAGGGCAGCTGGAGACGCTGCAGTTATTGCATTTCCACCTGGGCTCGCAGCTGGCCAATATCCACGATATTCATACCGGTTTGCGCGAGTGCAGCCGTATCTTTGCCGAGCTGGTGACGCTGGGGGTTCCGGTGCAGTGGCTGGATGTCGGGGGCGGCCTGGGCGTGGATTACGAAGGCACACGCTCGCGCAGTTATTGCTCAATGAACTACAGCATGCAGGAATATGCCCGCAAAGTCGTGGAAGCCATGAAGGAGATCTGCGCCGAAATCGGTGCCCCGGAACCTCATATTCTGACGGAATCCGGTCGTGCCATGACTGCTCACCACGCGGTGTTATTAACCGAAATCATTGACCATGAGCGGCCCCTTGATGGCGAGCTGGAGCCAATGCAAGACAGCGACCCTGTGTGCCTCAAAGGTCTGTATCGGGCGTATGACACCTTGCTGGCATCTCGCAGTAGCGGTCTGGTGGAGTTGTTTCACGATATCCAGCACTGGGTGGCGGAAGCCCATGCCTCGTTCAGTCTCGGGCTGTTGTCACTGGCGCAGCGAGCCAGTGTTGAAACCCTGTACGCCCGTACCTGCCAGTTGCTGGTGGAAAAACTGAACCCCGGCAATCGTGCCCATCGGCCCCTGCTGGACGAACTGCAAGAGAAGCTGGCCGACAAGGTATTTGTGAATTTTTCGCTGTTCCAGTCTTTGCCGGATATCTGGGGTATCAACCAGATTTTCCCTATCCTGCCGGTGACGGGGCTGGATCAGCCGATGGCGTATCGCGGCGTGTTGCAAGACATCACCTGTGATTCGGATGGCCGTATTGATAATTATGTTGAAAATGACGGTCTGGGCACCAGCTTGCCGCTGCCATCGATCAATCGCGGCGATATGCTGGCGTTTTTTATGGTGGGGGCTTATCAGGAGATTCTCGGCGATTTGCACAACCTGTTCGGGGATACCGACTCGGTGGATGTTGTGCTGGATGCCGAAGGCCAGCCTCAGCTGCACAATCCGGTGTGGGGCGATCATATTGCCAAGGTGTTGGGTTACGTCAATTTTAATGAAGATGATATTCGCCACCGCCTGCTCAGTCAGGTAGAACAGAGCGCACTGGATGACAGCGACAAAGCGATGTTCCAGCGTGAACTGGCGGAATCCATGCAGGCGTACACCTACTTGCAGTTATAAGCGCTGGCCTGAATATTCAAGCCAGCAAGCCCCGCTGATGCGGGGTTTGATGTACGGAACGGAGCAAAACCGGTCAACCGTCGTGTGACCGCTGACCGGCCTTCAGTCCGGAGTCATCACTCAGGACAAGTGATTGACAGCTTCCATGCCATAGACAGGGGTTGCAATCCCTTCCATGCGAGCCTTGATTTGCAGGGACAGATATTGCGAGTAATGACGCGACTGATGCAGGTTACCGCCGTGGAACCACAGCGCCTGCTGGTGAGTGGGTTTCCACATATTGCGCAATTCCCCTTCCCATGGTCCTGGGTCCTTGGTGGTTTGCGATCCCATGCCCCAGCATTTGCCCACCTTGTCGGCGACTTCCTGGGAAATAATCCGGGCGGCCCAGCCGTTCATCGAGCCATAGCCGGTGGCGTAGACAATCAGGTCGGCAGGTAGCTCCGTGCCGTCGGTCAGTATCACCGAGTGGGGTAATATCTGTTCGATGGTGGTGCGGCTTTTCAGCTTGATATCGCCGTTGGCTATCAACTCGGATGCCCCCACGTCAATATAGTAGCCCGATGCCCGGCGCAGGTATTTCATAAACAGACCGGAGCCATCATCGCCAAAATCAAGCATAAATCCGGCTTTCTCCAGGCTTTGATAAAACTCGGCATCCTGCTCGGCCACTTCTTTGTAGATGGGAATATGGAATTCCGGCATCACCTTGAAAGGAATTGAGGCAAAGGTCAGATCGGCCTTGTAGGTCGTCATACCGTTTTGTACCGCTTCTTCGGAATACAAGCCTCCCAGTACCTTGTCCATCAGGGTATCGGATTTGATGATATGAGTGGAAGAACGCTGGATCATGGTAACGTCGGCACCGTGTTCCCACAGCGCGGCACAGATATCGTGGGCGGAGTTGTTAGCTCCCAGTACCACAACACGTTTACCGGCATAGGCTTCGCCACCTGGGTGCTGGCTGGAGTGATGCTGTTCACCTTCGAAACTGTCTTGCCCTGGAATCCTGGGAATATTCGGGATACCCGACATTCCGGTTGCCAGCACCAGCTGTTTGGGGCGCAAGGTCAATGCTTCACCCTGACGATTGACCTGTACTACCCACTCTTCGGCCTGTTCGTCATAGTGGGCTGAAGTGCATTCGGTCGAACCCCAGTAATTCAATTCCATCACCTTGGTGTACATCTCCAGCCAGTCACCGATTTTGTCTTTCGGTGCAAAGACGGGCCAGTGATCAGGGAAGGGCAGGTACGGCATATGGTCGTACCAGACCGGATCATGCAAGCATAAGGACTTGTAGCGTCGACGCCAGGCATCGCCGGGTTTTTCCAGCTTGTCGATGATCAGGGTTGGTACTTCCAGCTGGCGCAGCCGCGCACCAAGACCGATTCCTCCCTGGCCGCCACCAATAATCAGGCAATAAGGCTGCTTTTCGTAGCCCAGTTCGGCTTCTTCCTGCTGGCGCTTTTCCTGCCAGGTTTGACGGTTACGCTGAATACCATGTTCTGCTCCTCGAGGGCGTTGGGCATTACGTTTTTCCGGAAAATCTTTCAGCTCCACCATGGTGGTCAGTAGCGTCCAGGCTTGCCCCTGACGTAGGCGCAGATGGCCTCGTCCGTGAGCGACAGCCGTGTCGAAACAGATCCAGGCTTCAATCACACCGTTGTTGTCGGTGGCTTCTTCTTCCAGCCGCCAATTGGATGGCTGCACCTGAGCGAGTGTTTCGGTCAGCATCGCCTGTATGGCGTCCCGGCCTTCCAGGGTTTTGATATTCCAGGTGAAGGCGACCAGATCGCGCCAGAACCCTTGCGGTTCAAACAGGGACGTAGCCGCTGCGGTATTACGGTTCTGTAACGCCTGATTGAAGTGATCGAGCCAGGTTTGTGCCTCAATGGATGCGGGGGACTGTGGTGACGTTGCCGCCGGTGTGGCTGTGGAATTCCGGGTCATGGATAACTCCTGCTTTCTCTTGTTGTTTTTATTTGGGCGCTGAGCCTCTGATGGGTTATAGCAGCTGCTGTGCCAGATTGAGTGCATTGTTATTTGTTCTTATAACTTACTGATAAATAATAAGATTTATTTTTAATCGGAATATCTGTAGCGGTACTGGAGGCAAGCTGTGAAACAGCTGTAACGCCGAAAACGATACAGCTGCAGTGGTCACATTACAGTTGTAACGCTGAACGAAAGTGGAACGAATGGGCCTGTGACAGCCACTACATAGTCTCTTTAGACTGATTGACCTGATAACAATAAGTATTGGCCGCCAGGCGGCAAGGATGGATATAGGTGCCTGAACATATGACCTGCTCAACCGATGCGATCTGCGCCCGTGCTCATACCCAAGCGATTACTGAATTCGCCCGGCGGCCACCAGAGTCTGCTGACGCCGATATGATCGGCCGCTCTTGGCAACGCTGTTTGCAGCAATATGGGTTGCAGCCCGGACGTCAACAGTCTGCCCGGATTGTGACTCGGTCTATCCTGAAGGAGCATCAAGAGGCGGCTGATGAACTGCTGGCCGTTGCGCGTGCCGGGGTTAACCAGCTTTACGCCAGTATTCACGGGATGGGCTATGTCTTGCTATTGACCGATCACCGTGGCGTAACGGTTCAGTTTCATGGTGAGCGCCATCTTGATGACCACTTGCGGCGGGCGGGGTTGTATCTGGGTGCTGACTGGGATGAAAGTTATGCCGGTACCTGCGCGGTGGGTACCTGTATTCAGGAGCAGGCAGCGCTGACTTGCCATCGGGGGGATCATTTTGACGGTGCCCATATTGGCCTGACCTGTACTGCTGCCCCGATCTTTGGCCCTTCCGGTGAGTTGATTGCGGTGCTGGATATCTCTGCGCTGAATTCTCCGGCAGCGCGGGACAGCCAGATGTTTGCCTTGCATTTGACCCAGCTGTACGCACATATGATTGAAGATGCTTACTTTCTGCGCCGTTATCGTCGTCATCTGGTGTTTCGTTGTGACGACTCACGGGAGTTTGTTGCTCTTAATGGTCGGGTGTTGTTTGCGCTGGATGACACAGGTGAAATTATCGCAGCCAATACCGCCGGACGTTTATTGCTGGCCGATAATCCTGTGGGTTTGCCGGAGCTGATGGACAGTGACTGGGACGATATTCTGGCCATTAACCAGACTCGTGGCGATGGCGTACAAGCCTTCCATCTGGCCTCGAGTGGACAAACGGTGTTCGGCACCTTGATAGAACCCAAGCGTCCCTGCATCTCGGTGGCAACTGGCCCGGCACCCGTGGATGTCAGTCGGCCACTTGAGAGGGTGCCGGAGTTGGACTGTCTGGCCGGTGATGATGCGGCCATGCGTAAAACCCTCGAACAGGCTAAGCGTTTGCGTCAGCGTGATGTCAATTTGTTGATTCTGGGAGAAACCGGAACGGGTAAAGATATGCTGGCCAATGCGATTCACGCCAGCAGCCACCGCCGCAACAAGCCCTTTGTCGCGCTGAATTGTGCCGCCATACCGGAATCTTTGATTGAAAGTGAACTGTTTGGCTACCGCGCAGGAGCCTTTACCGGCGGACGCAGCAAGGGTACCAAAGGGCTGGTGCAGCAAGCCGATGGCGGCACCTTGTTTCTGGATGAAATCGGCGATATGCCCTTGCAGTTACAAACTCGCTTGTTGCGCGTGCTGGCCGAAGGCGAAGTCACGCCGTTGGGGGCTGATGAGGCGGTTTTCGTTGATTGTCGTATCATCGCCGCAACTCATCATAATATTCAGGCCATGATTGAACGTAACGAATTCCGGGCCGATTTATATTATCGCTTGAATGGCGCGACGCTGACTCTGCCACCACTGCGGCAACGGGCTGACAGGGAATTTTTGATACGTGCTTTACTGGCAGAACTGAAACAAAAATTACAACGGCCGGAATTGCGCTTGCGGGCGGATGTGATCAGCGCTTTGTTAGCCTACGCCTGGCCTGGCAATGTTCGTGAGCTGGTCAACGTACTGGCCTTTGCAGAAGCCAATAGCTGTGATGATGTTATTACGCTGGCGGATCTGCCGGAGCTTCTTCACAGTGATCAATCTGCTTCTGTCGCTGGTGCGCGGGAGACTAGTCATGTGCTGAGCAGATCGATGATGACAACCGGTGCAGTACCTTCGGCTGCGGTGTCCCGTTCTGAATCGGCGAGCCATCCATCACTGAATGCAGAAGGACAGGCATTGGTGGGGTTACTGGATCAGCATGACTGGAATCTCAGTGCCGTGGCCCGGGTGATGAAGGTGTCCAGACCAACCTTGTACCGTCGTATTCGCAAATACAGCATCCAGCGCCAGACTTGCATTGTATCCGGGCACGCTGGAGGGAAACCGCAGAACCGTTTGGTTTAGAGAGCCATGGCGTGTAAATAATTGTATCGTACCGCGCTAAGGCTGCCCGAGTGGTCTATATGCAATGGGGAGCAGTTAACAAGAGGGGATTCAAATGTCTGATGATCATTTTGAAAGACCGGCAGATGACGGTAGCGAACTCAAGCAGAGTGATGCTGCACACAAGCAACGCCAGCAAGCGCTGGCCAGTGATGTCGAAGCCTTTTTGTCTGGCGGCGGCCAAATTCAAAAGGTAGAAGACCGGATGATGGCAGACCCGCCGCGCAAGCCGCAAACCAGTTACGGCCGTCGTCCAATCTGAGGGATGGCTCCCTGGTTGGCGGCAGAGCCATATGTTGCCGGGTTTGTCTGTGGCGTTGTTGTTGGTTGTTATGGCTGCTGCCAGCGCTGAATCAGCTCAACGACTTCAGACAGCGTGCGGACTTGCAGGGTCGGCGGGCTAAAGGTATCCGGCCAGATACGGTTGTCCAGATTGACCCACAACGTATGTAAACCCACCGTTCGGGCTGCGTCGATATCGTGATGCGGATGATCGCCAATATGTAAGCATTCGTGCGCTTCGACACCGGCGTGAGCCAGGGCCGCCAAGAAAATATCTCCCTGTGGTTTGGCTGCTCCAACGGTTTCGGCGTTCAGGTGAGCGCTGAAATAATGATGAATACCCACACGCTCAAGATCAGCGTTGCCATTGGTGGCGGCGATCAAGGGCCAACGTGCCGACAATTGTTGCAACATGGTTTCGGCACCGGCAAACAATTCCAGCGTGCTGCGCTCCTGGGAGAACACCTCAAAGGCGGCACTGGCAAGATCATGGGCCGTGCTGCTGTCACAGCCGGTTTGCAAGGCTGCCCGGCGCAGGGTTTCGAAGCGTAGCCTGGATATCTGATGCTGCAATGACGGGTAGCATTCGGCCAATTCTGATTTGTACTGGCGCAGGCCGTCCCGGCTGTAAAGGTCGGCAAACCCGGGGCATTGGGCGCATATCCAGTCATAGCAGGCTTGCTCGGCGCGTTGCATCACCGGGGCGGTGTGCCAGAGGGTATCGTCGAGATCGAGGGTGATCAGTTTCAGAGCCAAAGCATTGCCTTATTGTTTAACGGTTAACCGGCGTTTGCTGTAAGCGCAAGGCCAGTACGTCACAGAGATAATCCAGAAACAGGGTATCCATGGAAGTACGGTAGTAATTACCATCCTGACTGGCCAGTACCAGCAGGCCATGGTTGTCCTGGCCCCGAATCTGGGCGGCAGCGATGGATTCCATATCGGTGGTATCGAGCCTCAACAAGGCGGCCATATCGGCCTTGGGCAGCTGGCCACAAATGGCGCGATGGCCTTTGAACAGCCGCTGGATATTACGCTGATGTTCCTGATTACGCACCGCGATCAGTGGTCGCTCCAGCTGTCGCTCGGTAAAGTGCAGCATGGCCCAGGCGTTGACGCCAAAATCATTACGCAATGAGTCATCCAGTGCGGTATGGAGCGCCAGCCAGCTGTTGGCTTCGATCAGGGCCAGCACCAGCCGCCGGGTTTTTTCGAACAGCTGGTCGTTCCGGCGGGCATTTTCGAGCAGGTCAGACATGCGCTGGCGTAGCTCGATATTACGATCCCGATGCACCTGGACCTGACGCTCGATCAGGCTGGTCGCTCCGTGAGCTTCATGAGGAATACGCAAATGGGATAACAGCTCATCCTTGCCGACAAAAAATTCGGGATGATCTTCCAGGTACTGTGCGACATCGGCGTCGGTGAGTCGGGGTTGCTGGCTCATGCGGTCCTTACCTTGTTCTGTCAGAAGCGTTGTTCAGCGTCAATGGTTGGGGGAATCAGAGGTTAACCCGACCATCATAAACCGTCACGGCTGGCCCGGTCATGCGGACGCTGGATTTACCATCCCAGTCAATCGTCAGCTCGCCACCCGGTAACGATACCGTCACGCCCGGTTCGAGCCAGCCACGTAACTGCCCGGATACCACCGCCGCGCAAGCACCGGTGCCACAGGCCAGAGTTTCACCACTTCCTCGCTCGAATACCCGCAAGCGAATGGCGTGGCTATTGATGACCTGCATAAAGCCGACATTGACCCGGTTGGGGAAGTATTCGCAGGATTCAATGATCGGTCCCCACTGCTGTACCGGAGCGTTATCGAGGTCGTTGACCCGGATCACGGCATGGGGATTCCCCATGGACACGGCACCGAAGCGCACGTCACCAATACCGGCAACATGGCGTTGATATTCGGGCATGAACTGTTCAGCGATCATCGGAATGTCGGCCGGTGTCAGAATCGCCGGGCCCATATCCACCATCACCTGACCCTCGTTGGTCAGATGTAGCTCGATAATACCGTTGGCGGTTTCGACCCGAATATCCTGTTTGCCGGTGAGCATTTGCTCGTTAACAAAACGGGCAAAGCAGCGGGCACCATTGCCGCAATTCTCGACTTCACTGCCATCGGCATTGTAGATGCGATAGCGGAAGTCGACATCGGGCCGACTGGGGCGTTCGACCACCAGTAACTGATCGAAGCCAATACCAAAGTGGCGATCGGACAGTTCCCGGACTCGCTCGGGGCGGATTCGGCCGGTTTGAGTCACCAGATCGATTACCACAAAGTCGTTACCGAGGCCGTGCATCTTGCTGAATTTGACTCTCATGAATCCACCGGCAGCAGATTCTCATCTTCGAACAGCTGTTCGATGGTCTCGCGGCGGCGAATCAGATACGCCTGCTCGTCATCGACCATGATCTCTGCCGGGCGGCCACGGCTGTTGTAGTTGGAGGCCATGACAAAGCCATAGGCTCCCGCAGACATCACTGCCAACAGATCGCCTTGTTGCAGGGCCAGATCGCGGTCTTTGCCCAGAAAGTCACCGGTTTCACAAACCGGGCCAACCAGATCATAACGGCGTTCGATGGCGCTGCTGGTTTCTGCAACAGGCTTGATGTCTTGCCAGGCGGAGTACAAGGACGGTCGGATCAGGTCGTTCATTGCCCCGTCAATGATGGCAAAATTCTTGTGCTCATTGAGTTTGAGGTACTCAACCCGGGTCAGGAAAACACCGGCATTGGCGCAAATGGAACGGCCCGGCTCAAAAATCAGTTTCAGTGAACGTCCGGCCAGGCGCTCTTTGACGGCGGCCACATAGGTGGCCGGGCTGGCAGGTTGTTCGTCGCGGTAACAAACGCCCAAACCGCCACCCAGATCGAGATGCTGGATGGTGATACCCAGGTCGGCCAGCTCATCAATCAGCGCCAGCAGGCGGTCGATGGCATCCATAAATGGATCAATTGAGGTCAGCTGGCTGCCAATATGACAGTCGACACCAACGACCTGAATGCCGGGCAGGCTGGTGGCGCGTTGATACACGGCCGGAGCGCGTTCAATGTCGATGCCGAATTTGTTGTCTTTCAGCCCCGTCGAGATATAAGGGTGTGTCTGTGCGTCAACGTCCGGATTGACACGAACCGAGACCTTGGCGACCAGACCCATGTCAGTAGCAACGTCGTTCAGGCGTTCGAGCTCGTCCTCTGATTCAAGATTGAAGCAGCCAACGCCGACTGCCAGTGCCCGGCGCATTTCGACGGCTTGTTTGCCAACCCCGGAAAACACCATCCGGGCAGGGTCGCCACCGGCGGCCAGTGCCCGTTCCAGTTCACCCAGGCTGACAATATCAAAACCGGCTCCGAGTCGTGCCAGTACATTCAGTACGGCGATGTTGGAGTTGGCTTTGACCGCAAAACAGACCTGATGTGGCCATTCACCCAGCGCATCATCGTAGGCCTGGTACTGCTGTTCCAGAGCCTGACGGGAATAGACGTACAAGGGCGTGCCGTACTGTTCGGCAAGACCGGCGAGGTCGACAAGTTCGGCGTGCAGGCTGCCCTGCAGGTAAGTAAAGGCTGACATATTAGGGAGTCGTTTCCGTATCAGGTTGGTCGGGCAGATACAGAGGGCCTTTCTGACCACAACCGCTGAGCGCCAATACGGCCAGTAACATGGCGGTCAGAAGCGGTAACGATGGCAGGCGGTAACTCAGATTTATCATGGGTAATGGCTATCTGCTTACGGGCGTAGCCAGTGTCTGGATCTGCTCTGATGACTCAGAGAGCGATGCACTGGCACGCGGGTTCTGTATCTCGAATTTGCAGGCATTATACACTGCCTGTGCAGGCTGTCTTGACTGCTGAGATCTATTCGCACTGACTTTACATAGACGGGTAGATTTCAGCCCCGGTATCGGAATACAGAGGCTGAAACCGGAGCGCAGGCATTGTGTGATCAGTGCCAGAGAGAGAACTCAGGATGGTTGTTGGTAGACCTTGAAGCCATCCACAAAGGTAGCGATCACTTGCCCGCTGCGACCGTATGCATCGGTTTGTTCCGGGTTGATCAGGCTGGCATTAAAGCGTTGGCCTTCTGCAAACCCGGAGTGTAAACCGAGGGTTGCCGCCGGGAGAGTACTCAGTGCCGACAAGGCGGCATTGAGTGTCAGTTCGCCATCGTTAACCCGCTGCAGCAGTAAGCCAATAAACGGAGCGTACAGCGCCATGCCGGCGGCGGATTCGGCAAATGGGGCTTTTTTCGCGACAATTTCGTGCGGTTGATGGTTGGAGCAAATCGCCAGTTCGCCAGCGTTGACCGCTGCCAGCAGTGCCTGCCGGTCTGCTTCGCTGCGTAACGACGGCAGCAGGTGGTAGCGGCTGTCGTAGCCGTTGACCTGGGCGTCGGTGTAACAGAGATTGGCGATGGCGACGTCGGCGCTGACCTGTAATCCACGCTGGCGAGCTTCCCGCAGCATACTGACACTGCGGGCGCAGCTGATCTGGCTGATATGAGCGCGAACGCCGGTTTGTTCGATCAACAGCAGGATTTGCGCCAGCGCGATGGTTTCGGCGGTTTCCGGAATGCCGGCCAGGCCCAGTCGTGTGGCGGTCGGGCCTTCGTGCATCACACCGCCATTGGACAATGCGGCATCATCAGCGGACAAAAACAGCAAAATGTCGTAGGTGGCGGCGTATTCCATTAATCGTCGCAAGACGTAGCTGTCCTTGATTGGCTGACGGGCGTTGCTCAGGGCGATACAACCGGCGTTACGCAAGCTGACCATATTGGCCAGTTGTTCGCCCTCCAGCCCCTGAGTGAGTGCTCCCAGTGGCAATAACCGCGAATATCCGGCGCTGCTGGCTTTGTCCTGCATCAGCTGGATCACCGCCGGGCTGTCGGCTACCGGACGGGTAAGTGGCTGGGCGCAGACATGGCTGAATCCGGCGGCAGCGGCAGCCCGGGTTTCGCTGGCAATGGTGCCGCGCTGGGTATAACCCGGCTCATTGAGATAGCTGCTGAGGTCGATAAAACCGGGTACTAACCAGTTGCCTTGGGCGTCGAGGGTGGATTCGATCGTGCCACCGGCCGGTTTTTCGCCAATAGCCCGGAGTTGCCCCTCGGCCAGATACAAATCACAGACGTCATCGAGTTGTTGTGCCGGTGCAATGACACGGGCATCACGAATATGCAGATATTTCATTCGGTATCCCCTTCAACTGGTTGCTGGGCCGCTTGCTGGCTGGCTTGTTGGCCGCTCATGGCCATGGCCATCACCGCCATGCGCACGGCGATACCGTAACTGACCTGGTTGAGAATGACGGATTGAGGGCCGTCGGCAACCGCAGATTCAATCTCGACACCACGGTTGATGGGGCCGGGGTGCATAACGATGGCATCGGGTTTGGCTAGTGCCAGTTTTTCCGTAGTCAGGCCGTAAAGCTTGAAAAACTCCCCCTCGCTGGGCAACAAGGCATTTTGCATACGCTCTTTTTGCAGCCGCAGCATGATCACTACGTCGCAATCCCGCAGCGCCAGATTAAGGTCGTAATACGCTTTGGCCCCCAGAGACTCGATGTCTTTGGGTAGCAAGGTGGCGGGGCCGACCACACGAACTTCCGCTGCACCCAGAGCCAGCAAGGCATGGATCTGGGAGCGGGCAACGCGGGAATGCAATATGTCGCCAACAATGGCAACAATCTGACCGGCAATCTGATGCTTGTGACGACGGATGGTCAGCATGTCGAGCATGGCCTGGGTCGGGTGCGCGTGGCGGCCGTCCCCGGCATTGATGATGGCAACGTTGGGGGTTACCTGTTCAGCGATAAAATGGGCGGCACCGGAATCGGCATGACGCACCACAAACATGTCGCTGTACATGGCTTCCAGGTTCCAGAGCGTATCCATCAAGGTTTCGCCCTTGGCGGTCGCGGAACGCTGGATGTCGAGGTTGAGAATATCAGCAGACAGCCGGGTTGCCGCCAGTTCGAAGGTCGAACGGGTGCGGGTGCTGTTTTCAAAAAACAGGTTGACCACGGTTTTGCCGCGCAGCAGCGGGACCTTTTTGACGGCCCGTTCCTGGGTGCTGATAAAGGAGTCGGCGGTGTCGAGGATTTCAGTCAGTAATGCCCGGCTGAGGCCTTCGGTGGTGAGGAAGTGTTTTAGCCTGCCGTCGGCGGTGAGCTGAAGCTGGCTGGGATCAGTTGTCATAGGAGAACCATGTGTGTTGTAACCAAACCGATAGGGTGCCGAGGCACCCCGAATACTGGTGTCAGAGCAGGCTGATGGCCAATGGCTCCGGGCCGCTGAGCTTGATCAGCTGACCTTCTTCAAGTGTCAAACGGGCTGCGTACACATCGGGCTGAATAGGCAGCTCGCGCCGACCGATATCAAACAGGGCAACCAGGGTAATGCTGGCCGGACGGCCGTAGTCAAACAGCTCGTTGATGGCGGCCCGTACAGTGCGGCCGCTCATGATAACGTCGTCGATCAGAATAACGTGGCGGTCTTCGATGGTATCGGGTAATTCCGAGCCTTTGACTTCGGGATGTAAACCGTGGTGAGTGAAATCATCCCGATAAAAGCTGATATCCAGGCTGTAAAGTGGCTCTGATGGCTGCAGTTGCTGGTGCAGGCGCTCCGCTATCCAGACGCCACCGGTGCGGATGCCAATAAATAATGGCTGGTTTATCTTGTGTTGCTGCAAGTGGCTGTCCAGGCGAGTGGCCAGAGTGCTGCAAGCGAGCTGAATATCCGGTAATTGCATGGGGCTTCTCCCTGTTACTGCTCGTCGTCAGGGCGAGGGTGCTCGCCCATCCAGCTTTCAAGAATCAATTGTGCGGCCAGCCCATCCACTGAGTGGCGGCCGAAGTCTCGTTCACCGCTATCGGCAATGACAATGCCCTTGGCTTCGTAGCTGGTCAGGCGCTCGTCATGGGTAAACGAAGGTTTGTGCAAACGTCCTTCCAGACGTCGGGCAAATTTGGCGGCCCGGGTGCTCATCTCGCTAGGGCTGCCATCCATGTTCAGTGGCAGACCAACGACAAAGGCATCGGGTTGCCACTCACTGACCAAGGCTGCGAGTGTATCCCAGTTGGGGACGCCATCGTTGGCCTTGACCGGGTTTAAAGCCGTACTGCTGCCGGTCAGGCGATGGCCAATGGCGACACCAATACGTTTGGTGCCAAAATCAAACGCCATGACTTGCATGACTCGAGCAGGAATATGACTCATCAGGCGTGACCTACCTGATCAGTCAATGCTGTGCTGCGAATGCCGAGGCGCTGCAGTGCGGTCTGGTAAAGCGCTTCGGGAGGGGTGTCAAACAGCAGTTCGGCATCGGCGTCGACGGTCAGCCAGCTGTTGCCGAGAATTTCCTCATCCAGTTGGCCTGGTCCCCAGCCGGAATAGCCCAGGGTCAGGCGGTAGTTTTCCGGCCCTACTCCCAGGCCAATGGCGGTCAGAATATCCTTGGACGACGTCAAGTGGGCAAATTCACTGATGGCTTCGGTGGCTTGCCACTGGCCCGGTTGCTGGTGGAGGATAAATCCCTGCTCGGTGCCGACAGGGCCACCTTTGAGCATGGTGGTATTGATGCCTTGATGACGGGCAATGTCGAGCTGTTCGCAGACGGCAGCAAAGTCGATATCCAGAGGCTTGTTTAATACCAGCCCCATGGCCCCCTCCTGGTCGTGTTCACAGAGGTAAATAACGGCGCTGTCAAACTCGCTACCCTGCAGCTGTGGCATGGCAATCAGAAGCTGGTTGTCGAGGCTGTTGAGTTCTTGCATCAGGATCCTTCCGACAGATAGCGGTTACCTTTGAATTGCCAGGTACGAATGATTTCCAGGAGATCGGTATTCTTGCGCATTTCTTCCGTGAAAGGGGCAAAAGGAGCCGACATACGCACAATCCGCAAGGCGGCGTCATCCAGTACCTTGCGGCCGGAGGACTCCAGCACCTCAAGATTATGGATGGTGCCGTTGGGATTGATGGAAACCAGTACGCGCAAACGGCAGTTGTCGAAGCAGTTTTCCGCTTCTTTGGGGTAGTTGAGAGTACCCATCTTTTCAATTTTGCTACGCCAGGTGTTGACGTAATAGGCGTCGCTGGCCTTCATGGTGGAGGCTGCGGTCAGACGCTGGACCCGGGGACGCTTGGCATAAGCCTGACGCATACTGTCGAGTTTGGCTTCGAGACTGGCCATTTCCAGACTGCGCTGCAGCAGCATTTTGGGTGGCCCTTCCGGTACTGGTTTGGCTTCCACTGGCGGTTGTTTGTCGGGACTGCTGACGGCCTGGTTTGGGCTGGCGGCCGTTGTGGTGATACGGGCCGGGGTGTTGGCGACGGCCTTGGGGGCCGAGACTTCCTGCTTCTGTACCGAGGCCGGGGTGATGTCGTTGCTTTGGAACGGCGCTTCGACGTCGGTGGTCAGCATGCGGGCTTCCTCTTCGGTGCCGCTGCCTTCCTGGTTTTCCTGGGCGAGGAAGTCTGCTTCTTCCGGCGCTTTGTCACTGCGATAGCTGGCCAGGGTGACTTCAAGGGTTTTGGACAGGTTACTGCGATCGTCCGGGCGAAAGCTGACACCCAGCACAATCATGGCATGCAGCAGCAATGCCAGAAAGAGGGCAAAAGAAAGACGGTCGGAACTGGAGACAACGGCAGCAGGCATGAGGTATCTGTCGCAGAACGGCTTCGGTTTAAAGGGCGGATTGCAATAGGCACGCAGTCTGCGCTGATCCCCGGCTTTTGTCCACCTGCCGGGGTCAACAGTGGTAAAAACGAGCTGATTCAGTGAATCAGTCGAGTTTTGCCAGCAATGCGGCGATCAGTTGACCGGCGATATCGATACCTGAATCACGACTGATTTCACGCACACAGGTAGGGCTGGTGACGTTGATTTCTGTCAGGCAGCTACCAATGACATCCAGACCAACAAAATACAGTCCCCGCTTTTTCAGCTCAGGGCCGATGTGTCTGGCGATGGCCCAGTCGTTATCCGACAGGGGGCGGGTTTCACCACGACCACCGGCGGCCAGGTTGCCACGGGTTTCTCCTTTGGCTGGAATCCGTGCCAGGCAGTATGGTACCGGCTCCCCGTCGATCATCAGGATCCGCTTGTCACCTTCGGTAATATCCGGGATGAATTTTTGCGCCATGATTTGCTGGCGGCCATGATTGGTCAGGGTCTCGATGATAACGCTGACGTTCGGGTCGTCATGCTTCAGGCGAAAGATCGAAGAGCCACCCATGCCATCCAGTGGTTTGAAAATAACGTCCTGATGTTGTTGATGAAACTGGCGTAACAGCTCGGCACTGCGCGTTACCAGAGTAGGGCTCATAAACTCGGAAAAGTGCGTCGCAAAGACTTTTTCATTACAATCGCGCAGGCTTTGAGGTTTGTTGGCGACAAGCACACCTGCTTGTTCGGCCAATTCCAGAATATAGGTGCTGTAAATAAATTCGCCATCGAAAGGCGGATCTTTACGCATTAGGATAATATCGAGATCGGACAGCGGCTGGTGTTGCCATTCACCAAGGTCAAACCAATGATCAGGGTTCATGCTGACAGTAAGTGGAGCCATTCGTGCCATTGCACGGCCTGCGTCAATGTACAAATCGGCCTGTTCCATGTAAAAGAGTTCACAACCAAGCTCCTGTGCGGCATTCAGCAAGGCAAGTGATGTATCTTTCTTGACACTAATATCATTAATGGGATCCATGACAACCCCGAGCTTTCTGATCATTCTGTTTTCCTCAAAACAAGAGTCTGATTTGGATTCTATCGTAATTGGATCTCCATTCGGTGAAACAGTTTTGACATGGGAACCTTATAGCTTGGTACATTAATGTGTGATACAAAAGTGCACCGTAACGTCATATGCATGCGGTCGCGGCCGAAAACAGCAATTAACGATCGGATGGTTAAGGCCCTAATATGGACGACAACTTTCAAAACATCAAAGTGATGGTCATTGACGATAGCAAGACCATTCGTCGCACGGCAGAGACCCTGCTGAAAAAAGTAGGCTGTGAGGTGATTACGGCAACCGATGGCTTTGATGCCCTCGCCAAAATCGCAGACACCAGCCCCAATATCATCTTTGTCGACATCATGATGCCGCGCCTGGATGGTTATCAGACTTGTGCACTGATAAAAAACAATTCCAAATACAAGTCCACTCCAGTGATCATGCTGTCTAGTAAGGACGGCCTTTTCGACAAGGCCAAAGGTCGCATCGTAGGTTCTGACGAATATCTCACGAAGCCGTTCAGCAAAGACGAGCTCCTGGGTTCAATACGGCAATACGTAAAATCATAAGACAAGCACGCGAAGCATTAAGGGGTACCAAGCATGGCTCGCATTCTGGTAGTAGATGATTCTCCAACAGAAACAGAAGTATTTCGTTCTATGCTGGAGAAAAATGGTCATGAAGTCCTTACCGCAGAGAATGGTGCGGACGGTGTGGCACTGGCAAAACAGGAAAAGCCAGATGTAGTACTAATGGATATTGTTATGCCTGGTTTAAACGGTTTTCAGGCAACCCGACAGCTAACCAAAGACGCGGAAACCTCTGGTATACCGGTCATTATTGTTACCACCAAGGATCAGGAAACTGACCGGGTGTGGGGCAAGCGCCAGGGTGCCTGTGGTTATCTGGTCAAACCAGTGTCAGAAAGCATCTTGCTGTCTGAAATCAACTCGGTGATGGCCAAGTAACGATGAGCCCATTTGCCCTGCTTGTCAGTATTGCCGACCGCAGCCGCCGTAACGCCTCGGAATTGCCTCAGCAACTTGAGGCGGTGACGTATTGGCGGGGGGTCGGTTTTTTGCTCGCGGGGCATGAGTTTGTAACGGATATGGGACAGGTAGCAGAGATCTTGCAACCTCCCAAAATGACCAAGGTACCCGGTGTCCGTAGCTGGGTGCTGGGGGTGGCCAATGTGCGTGGCCGCCTGGTTCCGGTTATGGATCTGGCCGGTATGTTGGGATTGACAGGGAAAGCCAACTGGCGTTCCCGGCGAGTGCTGGTGATTGAACAAGGTGATGTACTGACGGGTTTGCTTGTTGATGCGGTGTTGGGGATGCAACAGTTTCCGGTGGATACCATGAGTGAACTGACTCAGGTGGATCCGGCGCTGGCAAAATATACCCAATATGGTTTTGACCGGAATGAGAAAATCTGGTCAATTTTTCGTATTGACGAACTGATTCAATCCCCGGAGTTTATGCAGATCGCGGTGTGACCGGGTTCTGAGGTGACTCCATTCGGGGCGCCAGGATAATGCATGCAGTAAGTGTGGAGACAAGGGCATGAGTTCGAAAGCTGGTAACGTCTTTTCGACGGTTTTGAAGAATGGAGTCAATGGTGTGTTGGCAGTGCTGCTGGTCGCATCCCTTGGCCTGTTTATTGGTATTACGGTGTATGTGAACAGCCTGCAAAACCGTGATGAGCAATACATCGAGCATGCGGGTGAGTTGCGGGTACTGTCGCAGCAGATGGCGACCAACGCCGTGGAATCTGCATCCGGTAACCGGGAAGCGTTTGAACAGCTCCGGATTGCCCGTGACAACTTTGAAGTGCGTTGGAACTACCTGAAAAACGGTAACCCTGAAGTGGGCCTGGCTCCTGCCGAAGTGGCCAGTATGACCGACGTGCAACAGGTTTGGGACAGTGTCAGCCAGAATGCTGACCAGATTGTACGTGCCCAGGACATCATCCTCTCTTTGCACGAAGTTGCCGCAACACTGTCTGAAACGATTCCCCAGCTGCAAGTGGAATACGATGAAATTGTAGAAATCCTGCTTGATAACGGCGCTCCAGCCGATCAGGTGGCAGTTGCCCAGCGTCAGTCATGGCTGGCGGAACGTATTGTGCGCTCGGTTAACAAGGTATTGGCGGGTGGTGAAGACGCGGTAATGGCCGCCGATGCGTTTGGTCGGGATGCCTCGTTGTTCGGTCGAGTACTGAACGGCATGGTGCAAGGCAACGTGGCGATGAACATCTCCAAGGTAACCGACGACGAGGCGATACTGGCACTCTCCGAAGTATCCGAACTGTTCGAGTTTGTATCCGGTTCGGTAGACGAAATTCTTGAGACTTCCCCAGAGCTGTTCCAGGTGCGTGAGGCATCCGACAGCATCTTTACCAACTCTGGTATATTGCTGAACCAGACATCCGAGCTGACCGAAACCATTCTGACAGAAGCCGATGAGCGGACTGTACTGCAGGCACTGGGATACGGTGCTGCGGTACTGGCCGCGATGCTGATGGTTGCATTGGGTTACTTGTCTTACCAGTCAACCCGTCGCGACCTGGAAGAAACAGAAAGCCAGAACCAACAGAACCAGATGGCTATTCTGCGTTTGCTGGACGAAATTGCTGACCTTGCGGATGGTGACTTGACGGCATCAGCAACGGTAACGGAAGACTTTACCGGGGCGATTGCTGACTCCATCAACTACGCCATCGACCAGATGCGCTCACTGGTATCGGCAATTAACGAAACAGCGGTACAGGTATCGTCAGCGGCCCAGGAAACACAGGCCACGGCGATGCATCTGGCGGAAGCATCCGAACACCAGGCGCAAGAAATTGCCGGTGCATCGGCGGCGATCAACGAAATGGCGGTGTCCATTGACCAGGTATCGGCTAACGCCTCGGAATCCTCTGCGGTTGCGGAGCGGTCGGTAGCGATCGCCAACAAGGGTGCAGAAGTTGTACAGGCAACGATCAACGGCATGGATAACATCCGTGAGCAGATTCAGGAAACCTCCAAACGGATCAAACGTCTGGGTGAATCCTCACAGGAGATTGGTGACATCATCTCCCTGATTACCGATATTGCTGACCAAACCAACATTCTGTCGTTGAACGCCGCTATTCAGGCATCCATGGCCGGTGACGCCGGTCGGGGCTTCGCGGTAGTTGCGGATGAGGTGCAGCGGCTGGCGGAACGTTCAGCTGCTGCAACCAAGCAGATTGAAGCACTGGTTAAAACGATTCAGAACGATACCAACGAAGCGGTAATCTCGATGGAAACGACGACTTCCGAGGTGGTACGTGGTGCCCGTCTGGCACAAGACGCCGGTGTGGCACTGGAAGAGATTGAAAACGTATCGAAAAACCTGGCGGAACTGATTCAGAACATCTCCAACGCAGCACGTCAGCAGGCTTCGTCTGCGGGTCATATTTCCAATACGATGAACGTTATTCAGGAAATTACTTCGCAAACATCGGCGGGTACCACCGCCACGGCGAAATCGATTGGTAACCTGGCAGAAATGGCGAACAAACTGCGTGAATCTGTGGCGGGCTTCAAACTGCCAGAAGCGGACCTGGATATGGAGCAACAACAGGTACTGTAATCACAGTCCTGGTTGAAGACTCCTTATGAATCATCAGAGTCGTCCTGTTGTCAGCACGATGCCAGAGCTTAGCGATGACCAGTTTGGTCGTTGGCAAGCTCTGCTGGAAGAGCGAACAGGAATGTGTATGCCGGTTCAACGACGGACTTTTCTGCAGACCAGCCTGGGTATCCGGATGCGTGAAATAGAGTGCAGTAATTACTCCGAATATTACAGTAAGGTTGTGAACGGCCCGACCGGAGCGATTGAGTGGAATACTCTGGTCGACCGTTTGACCGTGCAGGAAACCCGCTTTTTTCGGGATCCCGATGCCTTTGAATTTGTTGGAAATTATATTCAGACAATGGCGACGGCACTGGACGATGGTCAAACTCTCGAAATGTGGAGTGTCGGTTGCTCATCAGGAGAGGAAGCATACAGTTTGGGTATGGTTGCAGATAAGTACCTGTCTCCTGTCGAGCATCAATACGCAGTCACTGGGACTGATATCTCTACCTTTGCGTTACGCAAGGCGCGAGATGCCAGATATCCGTTGTCTGCCCTTGGATGGATCGCGGACGACCTCCGCGACCAATACTGTCTCCGTACTGACGACGGTCATATGCAGGTGACTGATAGCGTTCGTCAGCGTTGCTGCTTTACTCAGGTGAATCTACTGAATCTTTCCGCATTTCCGCTACAGTCCCAGCACGTGATTTACTGTCAGAATGTGCTGATTTATTTCCGCCGCTGGCGACGTCGGGAGATTCTTAATGTCCTTGCTGAACGGCTGGTTCCAGGGGGAATTCTGGTGATTGGTCTTGGTGAAATCGTCGGCTGGAGTAATCCTCTGGTCGACCCGGTACGTGGTGGCAAGTTGACAGCCTTTGTCCGTAAGCAAAATGATTCTAACAGGGAGAGCAAACGGCGATGAGTCAGGATTACATCGCCCTGGAATGGGTGAAAGGGGAAATCCAGGAAACACTCCAGCAAGCTCAGCAATCACTGGAAGCTTATGGTGAAAACCCCGCAGATAACAGCAGACTGAAATTCTGCTTCAGCTACCTGCATCAGGTTCATGGCACACTCCAGATGGTGGAGTTTTATGGTGCCGCCCTGTTGGCAGAAGAAATGGAAGCCGTTGCGGCCGCACTGGCTGATGGCCAGCTGCGTAATGAACGGGATGGGCTGGAAGTCCTGATGCAGGCTATTATCCAGCTGCCTCATTATCTGGATCACGTCAAGGTGGGTCGGCGCGATCTGCCCGTTGTCCTGCTGCCTATTCTGAATGAATTACGCTCAGCCCGCGGTGACAGCCTGCTGTCTGAAACCGCATTGTTCAGTCCACGTATGCAGCGTCGGGCGGTATTGACACCTGCCCAACTGGCACGTTTCAGCCGTGACGATTTCCAGCAGTGGATCCGCAAGGTCCGGCAGATGTTGCAGGCCGCGACATCGCAGCTACTGCAAAACAAAAAGCCGGAAGTTGCCAAGGAATATCTGCTGAAAGTCTTCAGCCGGTTGCATAACGCGCTGGGTCATACCCCATCCGGTGTGGTTTGGCAGCCTGCCATGGCGTTCAGCGAATGGCTGATTGGCCAGCAGCATATGCCGGCCAGTGCCAAGCAACTGTTACGCGAACTCGACCAGATACTGAAAGACCTGATTACCCAGGGTGAGCAGGTACTGAATCAGGCTGCGTCTGATGAACTGGTTAAAAACCTGCTGTTCTATGTTGCTCGCACCACCATCAAGGGTGAGGCGATTGCAGCGGTACGGGAATCCTTTCAGCTCGATTCTGCCCTGCCGACCGAAGACGAAATCCAGCACGAGCGTGATGTCCTTTCCGGCCCTGATCGGGATACCGTTGGCCAGGTTCTGACCGTTCTGGCCGAAGAGATTACCTCGATCAAGGACAAGCTGGATCTGGCCATGCGGGATCCCAGTGCAACGGTTGAGCCGTTGGCTGAGGTACTGACCGCAGCCAAACAGGTCAGCGATACCATGGGTATGCTGGGGCTGGGTGCGCCACGGCAAGCGATACAAGAACAACTGACCGTACTGGAAAACATGCAACAACAGGGAGTGCTGGATAATACCGCCCTGTTCGATGTCGCTGGTGCGCTGCTGTTTGTTGAAGCAACACTCTCCGGAATGATCCGGGATGGCAATCTGGCTGGCGGTGATGAGTCCGATGCTCTGACCGACGCCCAGAAAGCCGTTCTGCGTGAAGCTCGTAATGTGCTGGAGCAGGTCAAGGACGCCATCATTGCTTACGTTGGCAATCAATGGAATACCGAAGAACTGCGCGATATTCCGGCATTGCTGCATTCGATTGCCGGCTCTCTGCGTATGGTGCCGCTGCCAGCGGTTGCCGAAATATTGCATATCGCAGCCCCGTTTATTGAACAGCTGATTGAGTCCGGAGCGCGTTCAGACTGGACGACTCTGGATCACTTTGCCGATGTGTTGTCCGGTGTTGAATACTTTATTGAGCGTTATACCGACAACCCACGTAACCCAGGTGACGATATCCTGCAACGGGTATGGGAATCACTGGAAAGTATTACCGATATACAGGCTCCAAACCGCAGTGCCGACGTAGCGGATACCGCAACCGGTGATACGTCACTGGATGCGACGGATCCAGAAACCGACCTCGATATGGCATCTGGTGCAGAAAAACCATTGGCAAGCGTGACAGACGCTACCAATACTGTTGAGCCAGAGCCAGAGCCAGAGCCAGAGCCAGAGCCAGAGCCAGAGCCAGAGCCAGAGCCAGAGACAGAGCCAGCGCCATAGACAGAGACAGATCCAGAGCCAGCGGGAGGGCGAGGGGGCGGGGGGGGGGGGGGGG
>NZ_JAUYVX010000005.1:0-232179 GCF_030688925.1 Oceanobacter sp. 3_MG-2023 | reverse complement strand
ACAATAGAGCTGTGGAACCACCTGAATCCATCCCGAACTCAGAAGTGAAACGCAGCATCGCCGATGGTAGTGTGGGGTTTCCCCATGTGAGAGTAGGTCATCGTCAAGCTCTTAAACGAAATCCCCCGTCCTGTTATGCAGGGCGGGGTTTTTTTATGCCTGTGAGATACTGACGGTTGGGCTGTGCGGAAGGTACGATAGCATCGTATAATGATCCGTTACGTTGTACCTATTCGGGAGATTTCCATGAGTCAGCCAGATCGTTTGGTCATATTTGATACTACTATGCGCGATGGCGAGCAGAGCCCCGGCGCGTCCATGACCAAAGAAGAAAAGGTCCGCATCGGCAAAGCGCTGGAAAAAATGCGAGTGGATGTCATCGAAGCAGGTTTTGCGGCCGCCAGCCCAGGAGACTTTGCCTCAATTGAAGCGGTTGCCCAGGCCGTGCGTGAAAGCACTGTTTGCAGCCTGGCCCGCGCGATAGATAACGATATTGAACGGGCTGCGGCTTCGCTACAAAAAGCAGAGCGTGCCCGTATCCACACGTTTATTGCAACATCCCCCATTCATATGCAGTACAAGCTGCGTATGCAGCCTGACCAGGTGGTAGAGCAGGCCGTATATGCGGTGAAAAAAGCCCGTAATCTGGTAGCTGATGTTGAGTTCTCCTGTGAAGATGCCGGGCGTTCCGAGATCGACTTTCTCTGCCGGATTATTGAGGCCGCCATTAATGCTGGTGCACGTACAATCAATATTCCAGACACGGTTGGTTATGCAATTCCTGAAGAATTCGGCGCTACCATCAAGACCTTGCTGCAGCGTATTCCCAACGCCGACAAGGCGATCTTTTCCGTGCATTGTCACAACGACCTGGGTTTGGCGGTTGCCAACTCGTTGGCTGCAGTTGCCAATGGTGCTCGCCAGGTAGAGTGCACAATCAATGGTCTGGGTGAGCGTGCAGGTAACGCGGCTCTGGAAGAAATCGTTATGGCGACCCGTACCCGTCAGGACCTGTTTAATATCACTACCGGTCTGGATACCAGCCATATTGTACCGACTTCCCGTTTGGTCTCATCTATCACGGGTTTCCCGGTACAGCCGAACAAAGCTATTGTGGGCGCCAATGCATTTGCGCATGAGTCGGGCATTCACCAGGATGGCGTTCTCAAGCATCGTGAAACCTATGAAATCATGAAAGCAGAAGACGTCGGTTGGGGTGCCAATAAAATGGTTATGGGCAAACATTCTGGCCGTGCCGCTTTCCGCAGTCGTCTTGAAGAACTGGGGATCAACTTTGATTCGGATGTGGCGTTTAATGAGGCCTTTGTCCGTTTTAAAGATCTGGCGGATAAAAAACACGAAATTTTCGACGAAGATTTGCAAGCACTGGTAAGCGAAGCGGCAGCGGATGCTGCACCGGATATCTACAAACTGGTAACTCTGGAAAGCCGCTCAGCGACAGGTACTACGCCGGTTACGTCTCTGGTCGTCAGTCGGGAGGGTATTGAACACTCCAGTACCAGTGAAGGTTCTGGTCCAGTGGATGCTGCCTTGAAAGCCATTGAACAAGTGGTGGAGTCCGGGGCCAATTTGCTGTTGTACTCTGTGAATAATATTACCAAGGGCACAGATTCCCAGGGTGAGGTCACCGTTCGCCTGGAAAAAGGTGGCCGTATTGTTAATGGTAGCGGTGCCGACACCGATATCGTTGTCGCTTCGGCCAAGGCCTATATTCACGCACTGAATTTGCTCTTCTCTGGACTGGATCGTCAACATCCGCAAACTGACGGTGTCTGATTCTCATGCGTGAAGCGGTACGCTGTCAGTATTTGAAAGCGATGGGGATTCCGGTCTGGGTACCCAGAGATGAACTTCCCCATGCCGCTCCAAGTCAGTTATTGCCCTGGCTTGGTGAGCAACATGGCCCACATGGTAGTGAACTGCCAGTGGACCACTTGCCCAATTACCGGAATGCGGAAGATCACCCGGAAGGTGGGCACTTTGCTGCCGAACTGCTGGATCATCGCGGCAACACCACGACACGTGTGGCGGTGGATGCTGCGGTCGTCAGTAATCGTGACTCTGTTGCGCCAGCAGCCACCGCTTTGACTGACTTGCCAACCTCTCCTCCTGATTCACTGGTTAAACCAGAAACAGCGGTAGCTGAACCACTGGTAGTCGCTGATCTGACACCGCCTCGTTTTGAGTTACATTTTATCGCGACGGGTAATGGCACAATCTGGGTCTGTGACCGTCAGGAACAGCTTCCGGCGCTGCAAGCGTTTGCCTGGCAAGTAGGGATTGGCATGAAGTGGTCGCCTGAGCAAGGCAGTCCGCTTTCTTTTCGCTGGCCCTTTATCGAACATGGCCAGGAAGACCAGAGCAGTGCGGTAGCTGAACAGGCATTACGGGCGCAATGGCAATTTTTTGTACATCATGGCGGCCGCCATGTTATTGGTTTTGGCAGTAATACCCGGCAGTGGCTGACGCGAATTCAGGTGCCTGGCTGTTATCAGGACGATGACGTCGTTACCGTGATGAGTTGTGCCGAACGGAAAAAACAATTGTGGTTGGCATTATTAAATCTGCCCATGGAGCAACAATGAATAGTCATGGCGCCTGTCTTGTCTCAGCTGGCCCGGATGATCTGGAAGCGGTTATGGCCATTGAGCAGCGTTGCCAGTCTCATCCCTGGAGCCGTGAGGTGATGTTACGCTACCTGAGTAAAGAGCATGTGGTGTGGCGACTGGAGCTGGGTGGCACCTTGATTGGTTTTGCCGTTGTCACTCAGATAGCGGGAGAGGCGGAGTTGCTGGATATCGCAATTGATCCTGACTATCAAGGGCGAGGCTTTGGCCAACAATTATTACAACGATTGCTGGATGACGTTGGCAGCAAGGGGAATGAGCGCATGTTTCTGGAAGTACGTGCCAGCAATATGCCAGCAATAGCTGTTTATGAAAAACTGGGGTTCTGCCAGATTGGTGTTCGGCGCAATTATTATCCAGCCAAGATCGGACGGGAAGATGCTCTGATGTATTGCCAGGAATTGTTCCAATAATCGATAGCAGGAGCTATTACCATGAGCCCGACTCTACCAGACTGGCTACTGGGGTTGATGTCATTGGTCAGCCTTGGACTGTTGGGCTGGAGTATTTATAGTTATCGTTGGTCAGCACTGATTGAGCATCGTCCAGCCCAGCACCTGTTTTTTGGCAGCGTACTGGTGATGGTTCTTTTCTGGCAGGCGAAAGCCGGTATTTTGCCAGGGTTGGGTTTTCATATACTGGCACTGACGTCTGTAACTCTGATGATGGGCTGGCGTCTGGCTTTGGTCGCAACGGCCATGATGCAACTGGTGCTGGCCTTGTCTGGGCAATTTGAATGGCAGACACTGGGCTACCATTATCTGATTCAGACGGCTCTGCCCATTGGTTTTACCTATGGTTTTTATTCTCTGGTGTACCTGCGTCTGCCCCATAATCCATTTATTTATATTCTTGTCGCGGGTTTTCTCAATGCCGGAGTGACCCATGCTTTTCTGGATCTTCTGCAAAGCGCCATTTATGCACTCAGTGGTACTTATACGGTGGATAAGATCTGGCATGACTACTTGCGCTATTTGCCATTGATGATGTTTCCGGAAGGAGTGGTGAATGGCATGTTTATTTCTGGCATGGTCGCTTTCCATACCGAATGGCTAAGTACCTTTAACGAAGAGTCTTATTTCAAATAGATGGTTGATGCACTGTCATCCCGAACCGTTCACCCCGCTGTGTAGGCAACCGCCCTCATTTCCGCACCTGATGGCTCGCCGAGCCAGAATCATTGCAATTTTTGATGAAATCATGACCAATCAATTACTAAACACTTGGTCTGAAAATTGTTCTATTTGTAATAAAAAAGTATGAATCGCGCCGCAATATTGAACCGTTATGGTGTACGGTAATTTTCCATATCCAATGGCTCGACCAGGGTCCCAAGCGTTGTAACAGAGTAGATGACGCCAGGGTTTGGCCAGAAATTAGGCGCTGTGTTGCTGCGGCCGAATGTTAATGCTGATTTCCCCTTGTTCTGTTTCTCGCTTTGTCGCTGCCTTGCACCGTCTGGTTGCCCTTGATCTTGACCAGTCTTGGGCCAAGGCGAAGAAAAATCAGCAGGCTACTGGTGTTCGGCATACTCAGAAGGTTCAGAGTGAATCAGCTGGCCTGGTTTCAGAAAGATTATCGCATCAAACAACCGATATTAGAGGCACATCTATGATTGGACAAAACCGGATGGGGATAGTCGCAGGGATCATACTCTCGGTATTTTCTTGTGTAGCGCCAGCCGCTGAAAAAATCACCTTACTTACAGAACAGTATCCGCCCTATAACATGAGCATGACGGTGCAGGGGTATGCCCATAAATCTGAAGACATTGGTGGTTTATGCACCGACATCATACGAGCCACTTTTGCCAAGGCGGGTATTGAATACCGCATGAAGCTGCGTAACTGGAGCTATGGTATGGATCGTGTCCAGCGTCGCGTTAACCACGGTTTGTTCTGTACGGTACGTACCGAAGAGCGGGAGTCGGTATTCAAGTGGGTCGGCCCGATTACGACTATGAAGGTCGCATTGATGGCGAAAGGGGATTCGGGCATCAAGCTGAATCGGCTGTCGGATGCCCGACGATATACGATTGGCGGTTATAAGGGAGATGCGTTTACCGGCCAAATGGTTTCTGAAGGCATGAATGTATCCATTGCCAGCGATGACATGGCCAATCCGTTGCGCTTGCAGAATGGCTCGATTGATTTGTGGGTAACCGATGTGTTGGCTGGTCCCTACAAGGCTTCCGAAGCTGGGGATCTGGATGAATTAAAGATAGCGCTGGAATTAAAATCGTCCCCTGTGTACTTGGCGTTTAATACCGAGACAGACGACGAGATTCTCCAGAGCCTGCAAAATGCCCTTGGCAGCTTAAAGGAAGACGGCACCATTACCGCACTGGAACATCAGTACGGCCTCTGAAATTGACCATCTCCCCAGGATTACCTGGGGGCGTACTTCTGTAATTTTCGCTGTAGTGTGCGGCGGTGCATATTCAATGCCCTGGCGGTTGCGGATACATTGCCGTCATGTTCATTCAGTACTCGCTGGATGTGCTCCCACTCTAATTGATCCACTGACATCACCTGTGCCGGTTCGCTGCAGCTATCGACTGGATGGGAGCTGTTGTTGTCTTTGAAGGCAGCGACCAGCTCTTGCAGGGTAACGGGCTTGTGCAGGTAATTGTGTGCACCCAATTTGATGGCTTCTACCGCTGTCGCGATACTGGCATAACCGGTGAGCATAACGATGGTCAGCTCCGGCTGTTGTTGCAGTAATCGGGGAATCAGGGTCAGGCCGGATTCTTGCTCCATCCGTAAATCCAGAGTCGCCCATTGTGGCTGGAAACTGGTTTGAGCAGCCAGTGCTTCATTGCTGTTGTGTGCCGGTCGGGCGCTGAATCCCTGTCGCTCCAGACTGCGGCACAAGACCTGGCTGAAATGCAGATCATCGTCAATCACCAGTATGCGAGGAAGAGACTGGGTCGAGGTCATGATTGTGGCTCCGGTAAAAAGGAAATCGGCAAGCTGAGCGTGCAACGGCTGCCACCGTCAGGCAGGGCTTGTAGTTCAATATTGCCGCCAAATTGCTCAACGCTGGCGTTACTGAGGTACAGGCCAATCCCCAGCCCGGTCTGCTTGCTGCTGTTGTATGGTGAGTAACGGCTCAGGGAAGCGGCGGCGTGGGGATCAGGCTGGATAATATCCAGCATCCAATAACCTTGTTGTTCCCTGGCCTGGAGTTCGATGGGTTGTTGGCCTGCTTCGGCAGCATTGTTCAGCAGGTTTAATAACGCCTGGTCCAGCAGTGGGGAGGTATGAATCAGCGCCGAGCCATGGTGTTCAAATGGCTGCCATACCGCGTTGGGCTGGCTCAGTTGCCAGCGCTGTAGCTGGCTTTCGAGCCAGTCGCTGGCGAGTTGTTGTCGTGCATCACGGGCTTCACGTCCCTGTCGAGCCAGTTCCTGTAACGAATGCTGGCAACGATTCACCTGCTCCCGCAGCAAGGACAGATCCGGTTCGATCTCTGCTGCGGTCTGGCTATCGATCAGGTCGTCGAGCAGCATTCCCATGGTCATCAATGGCGTGCCCATTTCGTGAGCAGTACCGGCAGCCAGTGTACCGATCCCCACCAGCTGTTCGTTTTTGAGCTGTTGCTCCCGCAGTTGCTGGATTTCCTGCTGCTGGCGCTGGCGGGTTCGGATCAGTTGTGGAATCAGCGTCACCAGAATCAGCGCACTGAGCACAAAGGTGAGCCACATCCCCGACAAGTGCCAGTCGACCAGCGATACGCTGCTCATCGCGTGGCCATGGTGCAATAACAACGGCTGATACCAGATACTGAGCAAACTGTAGTCGGCGACACATAATGCTGTCATCCAAATGGCCAGTATCCAGGGTAAGCCATAACTGGCGAGCACCAGCAGTACCAGAAAGTAAGAAATGAGCGGATTGGTGGCGCCACCGGTAAAAAACAGCAGTCCGGTAAATAACTGACACTCCAGTGACAGGTGTAAAAACAGCTGCCAGTCCTGGATGGCCCCTTGAGTGACTTGCCACTGACTGAAGACCTGCAGCGGTAAATACAGCGCCAGCAGTACCCAGGCAGCCTCCAGATTGGCGACACCTTGCGAGTGCAGATAACTCAGAAATAACAGCCATACCGTTGCGATGGCCAGCTGCAGCAGGGCCAGTCGCTGCAGTACCTGATTGAGTCCGGAAGAGGGAGAAGCCAGCGAGCGCATGAATAAAGCGGTGTCCAAGGGTAATCGGCCGTCAGTATAAGGGATTCTGTCTGGCTTGATTCTACCCGGGATGATCTGCCCTGCGTTATTTGGTCGCAGTGTATATGAATGGCCATGCGCCTATCGAGGTGTCTGCACCCATCATTATCCCGCAATTGGCACAATCATCTGCCTTCGTTTGCGAGTACAGTGCGTCTCTATTTTAGATTTGTGTACAACAGAGTGTGGTATTTGGAGTTTTTGTGATGAATAAAGTGGGATCCGTCAAGGCTGATCTGGCCTTGGTGTTGGTGACTTTGCTGGCTGCCGCTGGCTGGATTTTTTCCAAGGAAGCCTTGGCGGGCATGGCTCCACTGGCGTTTATTTTTATCCGTTTTGTCAGTGCCGGGATGATCGTGGGACTGGTGGGCAGTCAGGATATTCGTGCCATGAGTTCATCAGACTGGCTGCGGGCTTTACGCTCTGGAGCCTGCTTTGGTATGGCGATCGCTTTCTGGATCATGGGATTACAGAATGGTCAGCACATGGGAGTCGGGGCCTTTCTGACCTGTCTCGGGGTGGTGATGGTGCCGCTGGTGGTGTTGCTGTTTGGCGATCGCCCGCCGTCGACTACCTGGGTATCGCTGCCGCTGGCGGCAACCGGGCTGGGGTGTTTGTCACTGGATGGAAACTTTGTGTTTGGCCTTGGCGAATTTTGTTATCTGGCGGCGGCCTGCATGTTTTCTCTGACATTTGTCCTGACCAGTCGGGCGGCGGCCACAATTCCTGCGATTGCCCTGACATCGGTGCAGTTGACCATGGTGGGATTGGTTGCGCTGCCGTTGTCGCTGATCCTGGAAGAATGGCAACTGCCGCAGACCGTTGATATCTGGCTATGGGTGTTAGCCAGTACATTGATTGCGACATGTGTGCGATTTTTTCTGCAGACCTGGGCGCAGGGTAAGACCGCATCCAGCTCCGCAGCCCTGATTATGGTACTGGAGCCGGTCTGGACAGCATTTCTGGCGGCTTTCTGGTTTGCCGAACGTATGTCGCCGATACAAATGTTGGGCTGCGGGCTGATTTTCACGGCCTTGCTGGTGAGTCGGTGGCGTTACCTGATCCAGATGGCCAAAAAGCTGGTACCTGTCAGAGCGGGTTGCGAGTGACCGACTCTGTGCTCCAGGCATGATTTCAGCGGGTGACGGCGGGCGATCTGGCAGGGTGTGGGTGAACCGTGTGGGTGAACCGTAAACTCCCTGATATCATACTGCCGCCATGACGCCGTGGCATGCGCACCGTTGTGCCAGGATAACCTCGATTGGCCAACAACAGATAATAGATAGCAAGGGATGTCGACCGATGCAGTCAGAAGCCAATACCGCCCGGGATCACGCAAAGCAGTTTTTCAGGTTGGGCCGCCGGTGCCTGGATGGTTTGATCGTTGTGAGTCTGGCGAGTGTTGTGTCCGTCAGTCAGGCTGATGTAAAAGCAGCGTCCGCTGCGGATTTTGCCACCGTGCTGGCCAGTGATGTGCGTCAGCATGATCGCCCGCGGGATGCCTTTCGTCATCCTGCCGAGACGCTGGCTTTTTTTGATCTACAAGCCGATATGACGGTTGTGGAAATATGGCCCGGTGGTGGCTGGTATGCCGATATTCTGGGGCCATTTCTGGCTCAGCAAGGACAGTATTATGCGGCGCATTTTGATCCGGATTCCCCGGTGGGCTATTTTCGCAACAGCCGGGAGCGATTTGAGGCCAAAATGGCCAGCCAGCCGGGGTCATTTGGCAGCACAACCCTGACGGTCTTTGCCCCGGGCAGTGACCACGCCATTGCACCCGATGGCAGCGCTGATCGGGTGCTGAGTTTCCGGAATGTACACAACTGGTATATGCGGGGTGGTGATGAACAGGTACTGGCGGCTTTCGAGACGTTTTATCGGGCGCTGAAACCCGGTGGTATTCTGGGAGTTGTCGAGCATCGATTGGCTGCCGACCGGCCACTGGCTGATCAGCAGAGCAGCGGCTATATGAACCAGGCGTATGTAATTCGTATGGCGCAACAGGTTGGCTTTACACTGGCTGCCAGCAGCGAAGTCAACGCCAATCCGGCCGATACGACCCGTCACCCCAAAGGTGTCTGGACCTTGCCACCGTCATACCGGCTGGGTGATCAGGATCGCGACCGTTATCAGGAGATAGGGGAAAGTGACCGCATGACACTGAAATTTATCAAACCGGTACTGCGTTAGTTAAAGGATACGGCAAGGGGATTATTCGCTGGACAGGTGTCAGGGTTGAGTGGGCAGGTCGGGGTAGCGGGTTGCTTTCAGGCTATCCTTGATCTTCTTCAAGTGCGCATGGAAGTCGACGCCCCGGCGCAAGGTAACGCCAGTAGCCAGCACATCCAGTAACACCAGTTGTACAATCCGTGACGTCATGGGCATGTATTTATCCGTGTCTTCCGGGGTCGGGAAGGACAGGTGCACACTACTGGAAGCCGCCAGTGGCGACTGGTCGGCAGTGAGGCCAATCACGCTGGCACCATTACTGCGGGCAATGCGGGCGATATCCACCATGTCACGGGTACGGCCGGTATAGGAAATCGCCACAATCACATCACCAGTATGAGCCGCTGCGGCGACCATACGCATCATCATCACATCATCGTAAGCCATCACCGGTAAATTGAAGCGGAAAAACTTGTGCTGTGCATCCATCGCGACCGGGCCTGAGGCACCGAGACCAAAAAATGCAATCTGCTTGGCCTGGATCAGTATGTCCACGGCTTTTTCGATCGCCATCAAATTCACATGCTTGCGCGCATTTTCCATCGCAGCAATGGTCGAGGTGAATATTTTATCGGTGTATTCCTCGGTATTGTCGTCTTGCTCGACATCGCGACTGACGTACGGTGTACCGGTTGCCAGGCTTTGAGCCAGCTGGATTTTGAAATCCGGGAAACCGGACGTTTCGAAATTACGGCAAAAGCGGTTCACGGTAGGTTCACTGACCAGCGATGCATTGGCCAGTGTTGAAATGCTCATGCGAGTCGCGCTTTTGGGGTCCTGAAGAATGACTTCAGCGACCTTGCGTTCGGACTTGTTTAGGCTTTCCAACTGCTCGCCGATTTGATCAAGAAGACTCATAGCCAACCTCGTAGCAAGGACACAGGGACGCGCAATGGTATGGATCGGTTGTTATTTTACGACATCGGCGAAGAACCCAGACTATACCTTTGCCTGACTGGCAAGACCAGTGAGTCACTACGGTGGGCCGGTGCAGTGCATTGTTTTTCCGAATGTTCGGTAAAATAATGAAGTGCAAATTAATGCAAATAACAATCAATTTAATTATTATTTTGTGTTTAATCGCGTAGCCCGGTATCAGGTGCAAGATTGTCGGACTTATGAATACATAAACAGTTAAGGAAATCGCAACGGATGACGCAATTCACCACCACCTCACGCCCCCGGCGTTGGCTCTCTCTGTTGCTGTGGGTCGTTGTTCTGGGCTGTTTGCTGGGGGCTGCTGCCTACTGGTGGCTACTGGTCGAAAACGATGAATCACAAGACTGGTTGGTTGAACCGCTGCGTTATGGTGATATTGAGCAGAGTGTCGCAGCTACCGGCACGCTGGAACCCAAAAATTACGTTGAAGTTGGTGCTCAGGTATCTGGCCAGATCAAACACTTGATGGTTGAAGAAGGTGAAGTGGTCAAGAAAGGCCAGTTATTGGCAGAAATTGACGCCTCGGTATTTGAACTGAATGTACAAACGGCGGAAGCCGGGCTGGAAAACCTGAAAGCCCAGTTGACGCAACAGGAAGCCGAGCTGGAATTGGAAATGTTACGGCTGAAGCGTAACGAAGGGCTGTACGCCCGCAAGGCGATCAGCGAAGACGCGCTGTTTGAAAGCCGCACCAATGTGAAAATACTCAAAGCCAAAATAACCGCCCAGAAAGCCGAAATCAAAGCAAATGCCGCGGCACTGGAAGCCGATAAGGTTTCGCTGGGTTACACCCGGATCTATGCCCCGATCGATGGCACCATCGCCAGTATTGATGTGCGCGAAGGCCAGACCTTGAATGCCACGAACAGTGCCCCGACCGTACTGCAAATATCGGATCTGTCAGTGATGACACTACGCGCTGAAGTATCGGAAGCAGACGTTCCCAAGCTTCGCCGTGGTATGGACGTCAAATTTGCCACCCTGGGGAATCCCAATCGCTACCGCTGGTCGACCGTCCGGCAGATCTTGCCAACACCGGAAGAAGTGAATGATGTTGTGCTGTATCAGGTGCTGGTGGATGTGGCTAACGATAATGACCGTTTGATGGACTCGATGACCACCAAGGTGTTTTTTGTTGAAGGGGCGGCCAGTCATGTGCTGGTTGCGCCTGTAGCGGCCATTCGTAACGGCCGTAATGGCGCATTTGCCCGGGTTGCCGGTGCCAATGGTATCGAACGTGTGCCGGTTGAATTAGGGGTTCAGAGCCGTACTCATGCCGAAATTCGTTCTGGTCTGGACGAAGGCGCGCTGTTAATTACCGGCAGCCAACAAAAACAGACCACCACAGAGGCGAGAAGCATGACTGGTAATGACCGTCCAGGCCCTCCCGGTGGTGGTATGGGTGGCGGCATGGGAGGCCGACGTGGTGGCTGAACCCAATACCAGACCACAGCATGAATTGATCTCATTGCGTGGCGTATGCCGCTATTACCAGGCTGGAGATGTTGTCGTCAAAGCATTGGATAACGTCAGTCTGACCATTCGGCGTGGTGAATTTGTTGCGGTGATGGGGCAATCCGGATCGGGCAAATCAACACTGATGAATATTCTCGGCTGCCTTGATCATCCAACCTCGGGTGAATATCGGGTTAATGGACATGATGTAAACAGTCTGTCTCCCGATCAACTGGCTGCATTGCGACTCAAAACCTTTGGCTTTGTTTTTCAGCGTTATCAGTTGTTGGCCAACCTGACTGCCCAGGAAAACGTCGCCTTGCCGTCCGTGTATGCCCACACCCCGAAAGAGGCCCGTCACCAGCGCGCGGCAGCATTACTCGATAAGCTTGGCGTGGCCGAGCGTATGCAGCACACCCCGGCGGAGCTATCGGGCGGACAGCAACAGCGAGTTTCCATCGCCCGGGCGATGATCAACGGCGCAGATGTGATTCTGGCAGATGAACCCACCGGTGCTCTGGATAGTGCAACCGGTGTCCAGGTGCTGGACATGCTCCGTCAGCTGAATGCTGAAGGGGTGACAGTGATTCTGATTACCCATGATGCCGAGGTTGCCGCAGCGGCCAGACGTCAGATCCAGATCCACGATGGCCGCATTCTGTCAGACAGTGATGAAGAGAGTCATTCACCAACACCAGTCCCTGAGACCGTCAATCCACCACCTCTGCAGTCATACCCTTCGGTCAGTGCACTGGTATCGGTGATGACGGCGTTACAATCATTAAAAAACAACTGGTTTCGTACGCTGCTGACCTTGTTGGGCATTGTGATTGGCGTCGCTGCCGTAGTGGCCATGATGGCCATTGGTGAAGGGGGCAAACAGCAAGTGCTGGATCGTATTGAATCGATGGGCACCAATCTGTTACTGATTCGCCCCGGCGGTGCCAATAATCGCAACTCGGGTGCTACTGCCACGCTGAGCCGCGAGGATGCTGCGCTATTGGCTGAATTGCCCGGTGTCGAAGTGGTCTCTCCAGAGCGTAATTCCAATGCCACCATCCGTTTTGGCAATCGTGATTATTCCGGGCGTATCCGGGCAACCACGGAAGACTACCTGCGGGTGAAAGATTGGCAGTTATCGCAAGGCACCTTCTTTACCAGTGCGGATATGGATTCACTGGCTCCACTGCTGGTGGTTGGGCAAACCATTGTGGATCAACTGTTTGTGAATGGCGAAAACCCGATTGGCCAATACGTGTTTATGAAAAATGGCATGTATCTGATTGTCGGCGTGCTGGAGGCCAAAGGGGCTACGGCCGGAGGTAATGACATGGATGAAGAGGTGCTGGTGCCGCTCTCGACCGGTATGGTGCGGATTTTTGGCCGTGAATACCTGAGCTCCATTACCGTCAAGGTTGAGGACACCGACAGCATTGATCAGGTCGAAGCCGAAGTCACCCAACTCCTGACTGCCCGGCATGGCAGTGAAGATTTCACCGTACGTAACACCGCCTCCCTGATTGAAGCCATTTCAGAAACCCAGGATACCCTGACCTGGTTGTTAGGCTCTGTTGCGGCTATTTCGTTATTTGTTGGTGGTATCGGGGTGATGAATATCATGCTGGTCAGTGTGTCGGAACGTCGACGGGAAATCGGCTTGCGGATCGCTACCGGGGCCAAACCCAGTGACATTCTGCAACAGTTCAATATTGAAGCACTGGTGGTCTGCTGTCTGGGCGGGGTTGTGGGGTTGATGCTGGGCGGCTCTATCGCTTTGATCATGGGACAAATGAATGTTGCCGTGGCCTTTTCCTGGGCACCGCCATTGATGGCATTTGCGTCGGCGCTGCTGGTCGGGCTGGTGTTTGGTCATGCTCCGGCACGCAAGGCTTCCCGTTTGAACCCGATTGACGCATTGGCGGAGGATTAAGTGAGTAGATTGCATTCGGGGTCATACATGATGGCCATGAAAATTACCGCTCTGGCTGCGATGCTGGCGGCTGGTGGTTGCGCCGGGCCACAGCGGTTTGAGCCGGAAGTCGTGGCATTACCTGATATGGCAGCCAATGAACAACAGACCAAGCAGGCCTTGCACGTCGGGCAATTACAACATCAGTGGTGGGCACAGTTAGGTTCACCGCAGCTGAACCGGCTGATGGCTGAAGCGCAACTGGATAATATCGATGTGCGTCAGGCCTTGCTGCGTATAAGCAAAGCCAGCGCTGCACTGGATGGCGAAAATGCCGATCGCTGGCCGACACTGTCTGCCAGCGCCTCTGCCAGTCAGAAGCAGGCATTGAATGATGCCAGTGGACGCAGTAACAGTACGGGATTGAATCTGTCAGCCAGTTACACCGTTGACTTATGGCAGCGGCGGGGGACATTGATCGAACAGGCAGAGCTGGACGTAGTGGCCGCAGAAGTGGACCTGGCCAGCGCCCGCATCACACTACAGAGTAATCTGGTAACGCAATACCTGGACTGGCTATCAACCAAGGCTCGCTTACAGCTGGCGCAGCAGAATCTGCAAGCCAGCCGGGAAATGGAGTCACTGGTACAGATCCGTTTTGATGCCGGTGATGCCAGTGGCATCGAAATGGCGCAACAACGTAATACCACCTTGTCATTACTGGGTAGTGCGGTGTCGTTACAGCAACAGCTGGCGGTCAATCAACGAGCGTTGGCAGCTTTACTGGGCCGATCCAATCTGCAAATTCATCTGGGTGACGAACATTTTGACCAATTGCAGATTCCACGGGTGGCGAGTGTGCAGCCCGCTGAGCTGTTAACCCAAAGGCCGGATATCGTCGCGTCGGAGTTGGCATTGCGTCAACGTCATCAAGATATCTATCTGGCCGAAAGTGATCGCTGGCCCAGTCTTAGCCTCAGTGCCGGGTTGTCACCAGCGGATTTAATGTCCCTGGCCGGGAACTGGACCTTGAGTCTGACAGAAGCCTTGTCGGTCACGCTGTTTGATGCAGGCAGCAAGGCTGCGGCGGTAGCTGAGGCCGAAGTAGAAGAAGCCGTTGCCCGGTTGGAATACCGCCGTATTGTTATCGATGCCATGCAAGAAACACTGGATGCCATGGAAGCGGTTGATTATGAGCGTCAGCAGACTGAACTTGCGGTTGATACCCTGGAAAATAATCAGGAGTTGCTGGCACTGGCTGACATTCGTTACCAATATGGCGATACGGACTTTTCCGATTTGCTTAATGCCCAGCGCACTTTCTTCAACGCCAGAGACAGCTTGGTGGTGCAGCGCCAGAAACATATCCAGGCCTTGGTCGAGCTGTATGTTGCCTTTGGTGTTGCCCCGGCCCTGGAGGGCGCTGTCTCATTGGATGAGACTCCCTCTTTTTATAGTGCTCAGTGAAAGGGCGCCGCCAGCGGCGCCTCAAGATTCATCGAGTTCTCCCTTTCTTACCTTTTCCTTTTCTTCCCCTCCTCCCTCTATTTATTCCTGACAACTGAATCGGATGCTCGGTTACATATTCACTTTGGTTTCTGTGACTGCTTGGCTGTTGGGGTCATGACTCGAGGTGATGGTAGTGATTTCAACTTTCCAAAAACAGGTGCCGGGAGGTGCCATAATAATGTGCGATAGAATTTTTATCGCACCAAAATAAAGTCATCAAATAAAGTATGGGTATATTGAGTCAAGCATTATAGTAAACGACGGCCCTGATAACGTATAAGCATCATGATTTCAAATGCGGGGCCATGTTTTTATTTGTGAAAATAGTTTTTTCTGTGTTTTTTTTGTTATTCAAATTACGTTCGTCATTTTATTTTCGACAAAATCGACATTTTTTTTAGAGTTGATCGGTGTGGCACGATAAATGATTATAGATCGGCCAGAAGGATATTATTGGCGAGTGCCAATACAGAAGGGAATACAAAAACAATTGCGGAGATATTTATGTTCCAAATGAAAAAATTGGCTGGTGCGGTACTTACCTTTTCAGTAATTCTCAGCGGCTGTGATGGATCTGACAACGATGATGATGAGGTGGTTCCGGTTGCTTTTTCATTTACTGAAGCGACCATCGAAAGTTTGCATACTTCTCTTGCTACTGGCGGTATTACCTGTGAAGAAGTCGTTGAAGGGTATATTGAACGTATTAATACCTATGACGATGAAGGTACCGATGTTGAATTGAACAGTGTCATTGCGATTAACTCATCTGCTCTTGATGAAGCTCGTGCAAAAGATCTGGCATTTGAAGACGATGGTATTGATGGCTCCCTTTATTGTGTTCCTGTTTTGCCAAAAGACAACTTTAATACTGCTGAAATGCCAACCACTGGTGGCGCATTGGCATTCCAGTATAACCGTCCCGTCAGTGATGCTTACACCATTGGCAAGATGCGTGACGCCGGTGCTATTGTTCTGGGCAAGGCCAATATGGATGAGTTTGCCTTTGGATATACGGGCGAAAGCTCGGTCCGAGGCCTGGTTAAAAACGCGTATGACCAAACCAAGGGTGCGGGTGGCTCATCCAGTGGTACCGGTGCTGCCATTGCATCCAGCTTGGCAATGGTAGGGACAGGCAGTGATACGGGAGGGTCTATCCGGGTACCTGCCAGCCTGGGTGGCCTGGTCGGTATTCGCCCATCCATGCGCTTGGTCAGCCAGGACGGCATCATGCCATTGGCTTCCTGGCAGGATACCGGTGGCCCGATCTGCCGTACTGTTGAAGATTGTGCCTTGATGATGGATGTCATGGTTGGGTTTGATGATTCTGAATATGCCAATCAGCGCGTCAGCTTTGAAATTGATGCGGCTGCCATTAGCAGTGAAGAAGAATACCTGTCAGTGACGGGTGTGCCGGAAACCTATACCGACTACCTGGATGCTGATGGTCTGAATGGCGCTCGTATTGCCATCGATCGTGACTTGTTCGGCGATAACGAAAACGTCAACGCTCTGATGGACAGTGCGATTGCAGCGATGGAAGCGGCTGGAGCCACGGTTGAAGAAGTGACCATTGATAACCTGGAGTCGATTCTTTATGACTACGCCTCCATGTCCAGCTATGAGTTTCAGCACGACCTGGTCAGCTACCTGAACAGCTGGACCACGTCGGTTGATGGGCACATTACAACCTATCAAGGACTGATCGACAGCAATGGCTACCTTGAGAACTACAAGTCCTCACTGGAATACCGTGGCACGATTGATCTGGATAACCTGACAGACGAACAGCAAGAAGTGTATACCCTGAACACAGTTGAGCGGCCTGTTGTTGTCCGTACCAGCTTGTTAAAAGCATTGAACAATGTGGATGACGAAGGTAACAGCCTGGGCGAAGCGTATGACGTATTACTGTACCCAAGCTTGACCGGTGAAGCCGGAGACCTGGGTGGTTCACCGAGTGCCGGACGAAATAACCGTCTGAGCCCGTTCTCTTTGTTCCCTGCGTTGAGCATGCCTGCTGGTATGACGGATGATGATCCCGCAATGCCTATTGGTATGGAAATGTTGGGTCGGGAATTTGATGAGGCCACTCTGATTAAACTGGCATACAGCTATCAGGAACAGGTTAACCCTCGCCAGGCTCCTGTTAATACGCCAGAGCTGACGACTGAGCAATAAGAATAGACTGATTCAATAATAATAACTCATAGAGTCCGCTTGAAAAGAACGTCTGAATATGGAAGAAGTGAATATCTTGGGCTGATGCAAGTTTGCTTGCATTATAAGCCTTGAATTTCCCTTCGACTGTATTCAGATGTTTTTTATTTTATTCTGTCAGTGAATTTTCCTCGCAGTTGAGTCGTCTTAAAATTTATATTTTTAAATCTTGCATGTTGCTGGCAATGTAATTACCTGTTCGGTTGGTCAGATATTTTTATAAGTATTTACAAGTCGTATCGTTAATCATTTTTGATCGATTTGTTTTTTGGAGAAGAGGCGGCTATGGATTTTTGAAAACGGATTTTATACACAAGTTTAAAATGTCAGATTTTTGATAAACTTGTTTTCATATATTTGCACTTTCTTACATAAGATGATGTTAGTTGTTTTTTATATCCAAATTAGAGCGTTGGTTGACGTTTGATGGGTGTTATTTTTAGAATAATATCCGTTTTGTAATTTGAAGTTATTTTGTGCTTTGGATTTATTGTGAGGTTGGGATTTCTTGCTGAGTGTTTCTTGATACGTGTCGCTTGGTTTGAAGTGTGGGTTAATATAAAGAATTCCATTATCCGGCCACGGCACCAACCTGGCCCAAGATCGGCCAAGGGGTTGAGTGATGCTGACAGCAATCCCGGTAATCCACTTTGAAGTATTACCTCATTATTCTGTATCGCGGGTGGGGTCGTGGAGAGGGGAGGGCATCCGTGTCGCCGGTCGGCGTTCCAGGAATCTTGTCTAGGTTAATAGCTTTCGGTTGTGGATTTTCCATTGATTGGTGAAAATAGCGCCTGTTCTATTTTCAAGTCGCTGTGGCGTGCTGTGCCAAGGCTGTAGCCACAATAACCGGATGTCTATGTCTAGTATCTCTCAGGAAGTCTCGACACGTCGTACTTTCGCCATCATCTCCCACCCAAATCATTAACTTAGCGACAGAGCGAGACAAACAGTGTCATTATTTTTTTTAACTCACTGTTTTTACTAGTTAATCCTCTCGTTTTTACACAATCAAAACGACAAGCCGAGACATTAAATAACAACCTGAGCCACTGTAATTTAGTACACATCTGTGTACATATGCGTTAAATTTAAGTCAACTAAATTTTTGTGTGTACACAGGTGGGCTGGTGGCGCTGTCAGATTCATGGTTGAAGGCTAATTCTAGTAAGGCCAGGGAGAAACGGTCTGAGGTTTCAGACCGCGATGGTTTGAGTGTTCGCGTTACGCCTGCGGGTAAAATCACGTTTCAAATGCGGTTCCGTTATGCCGGTAAAGCCGCTCGCCTGGATCTGGGCACCTATCCTCTATTGACATTAAAGAATGCCCGCGCTGAGTGTCTGCGTTTACGTGCTGAGCTAGAGCAGGGTCACGATCCGCGTGTTGTTCGCCAGCTTGAGAAGCAGGCGGTTCAGGAAGCGGGTACATTGGAAGACCTGATTCGCCAGTGGTACCAGTCTTACTGCGTGGCGAACAAGAAGGGCCATCGGGAAATTCTACGCTCGTTTGAGATTTATGTGTTTCCAAAAATTGGACAGTTGCCAGCTGATAAAGTAACTCTGCATGAGTGGTTAGCGGTGCTTGAGCCTTTGGCCAAGTCGGTACCTGGTATTGCAGATCGGATCCTTACGAACAGCAAGCAGGCTTTGAAGTGGGGTGTTCGCCGTCGTTTGGTGACGCTCAATGTATTGTCTGACATGAAGGCAGCTGAGGATCTGAATGTTAAGAAGCAGCCGGGTTCTCGGTCGTTGTCTGCTGAGGAGATCCGGTATTTCTGGTTGGCTGTGGATCAGTCTCGGATGATTCCCAGGAACAAGCTGTTTTTGAAGTTGTGCCTGGTGTTTGCCTGTCGCAATGGAGAGCTTCGCGTTGCTCGCAAAAATCACTTTGATTTTGATTTGATGGTTTGGACGGTTCCACCAGAGAATCATAAAATGGGGAAAAGTACCGGTAAGCCTCTATTACGCCCCATTGTTGAAGGAGTTGCAGACTTGATTCAAGACGCCTTTTTACTGGCTGGTGATAGTGATTATCTGTTCCCTGATTCATCTAACCTGGATAGCCCTATGGGTCCCAGTGTTCCTCTTCAGTTGCCATACAACATTCGTCAATGGTTGCGGCGGCATCAGGGCTACGAAATGGCGCACTGGTCTGTACATGACTTGCGCAAAACAGCCCGAACCAATTTCTCTGAACTCACTGAACCACATGTTGCAGAAATAATGCTTGGCCACAAGTTGCCAGGTCAGTGGCAGGTTTACGATCAGTACGACTATCTGAAGGAACAGGCTACGGCCTACTCCCGATGGTGGGCTCGCCTTTCTGATATCTGTCTTGGTTGATTTATTTACACACGAGTGTGTTTTCTTCTCGTATCTCATTAAAAAACACAGGTGACCGTTCATTGGATAAGGTTAAGGTGGTTGTATATTTTAAAGACAGGGCAATGTGATCTATGAGGAAGACTATCTGCCTGTTCTGGTCAGCAAGTATTCATATGGCAATGACAATAAGCCGCTAAAGCCGGGTTATGTAAAAGAGATGGATAAAGACAAGTATTACACACTGGATTCTGCGTTATCCGATTGGGCCGAAGGTAAAGCCGTTGCGAAGGTGGTAGACATCGAGTTTGCGGAATAACTGCGTATTAAATACATGGATAAGTAGTGGTGATTAACTGGATTGCCAGTCCTGGTGATAACACGGCGATTAGCGAGACCTGCGGCTCGCTATCTGGGTGTTATTGCGCTATCAGCGCCCGTATATCGTTTGCCACATTTATTTGCCCGTACCGCTCGGCAATTTTCGCAGCAGCTTCTAGGGCGTCATTCCGCCAAAACTGGCAATGCCTAAAAAGCGTGGACCTATATGCTTTGCACGCAGCCTCTCCAAGCTCTGTATTATCCTGCCAACCCTCAGTGCTTCCGCAGTCCTCAAACAATATTGCCTTGGTCACATCTTCAACCGGTTCGCGCAATAACAATTCACTGTTGCCGGAACTCGCTGGGGCCGGGCATTCGCATTGCAGGTAGCCGCCCTGTCCAATCTCTTCGCAGCCACAAACTTCACATTTCTTCATTCGCTCGTCCTCAAAGTTAGGGGTTATGGTGCTCAATACGCCTGCACCCAAGTGCATTTAAATGCGCCTCGGCTTTCCGGCTTTGCCTCAGCGTACATCATTATTTCTTCTTGGAAATTTCGGCAAACTCGCATCCAGCAGTGGACAGGCTCCTCGTTTAAAATCCGGTCATTGGGATCAACATGCCTTGCCACCTCAGTCATAAATTCGTTTAGCGGTACATGGTCTCGTGTAAAGTACGATGGGCCATCCTCACCGCAGCAATATTCAATTTCCATTAGACACCTCCGCGCCATAACAAGGCGCTCAATTCGACTCGCTAACGCTCGCGCATTAGCTCTAGGGTTATATGGACTTAAACCGAACTAACTGCTTTTCAAAAAAACCGGCAATTATTTTTGCTTGCTCTGAGTTACATTCAGAAACAATATCGTCCGGCATTGCTTCCATAAACTTATGGAAGTTTATTATTCCTCTCAACATGGCGTGGCGCGATTTCTCCCGATCCTCAATAATTGCTGATGCGATATCATCAATATCAACATGAATTTCGACTTCGGTTTCAAATTCTACAAATTTTTCAATTTTCATTTTGGTTTCCGTATTGTGTTGTACTGGCCTTTTTTCATGCCTGGTCGACCCCTTTCTCTTTTGGGTAGTTGTGCAACCACGTTTTCATTTCGTCTGATACGTTAATCACTGCCCACCTCCTTCATTACAATCTCCAGTTGCTCAATGTCGTCGGCTGTAATGATTCCGCCGTCTTTGATCAGACGAATAGCTTCAGACAGGGCAGTGCGGAGCTGACTGCATTTGCAGTTGTGTTTTGATTCTTCGTCGATAATCAGCAGCTCCAGAACAGCAGTTCTGTACTGTCCAAGAGTCTGATAGGTACAGGCCATTTTGTCTGATGCCACGAAGCCCCGGACTGAGATCAGTTGCTGCCAGAGTGCGTCTTTTCTGGCGTCCAGAAGAGCGTTCTGTTCGCGCTCTGTTTTCAAATACTCACGAGCCATCACGGCAAATGACGTGGCGCGTTCACGCTCAACCGCTTCACCCTTTGCCAAATCCGCCGCAGTTATAAAGTCGAATTGATTGCTCATGACACTCTCCGTTGTTTGAAGTATCTGACCAGCTCACCGCCTGCCCAGCAGGCCATATCAACCGGCACACCGTTGCCGATCTGCTTATAAGCAGCAGTTTCTGATACTGGAAAAATGAACGAATCCGGCAGCCCCTGGAGGCGTGCGTATTCGCGCACGGAGTAGGGGCGCACTCCCAGCGGGAAGCGTTTATCGGCAATAAGCCTTGTGCTCTTGTCTTTGGCGTAGTGCGCAATGCAGGTTGGGGCAATATCGCCTTTTGCTGGGTCGGAAATAATTGGCAGGTCGCGGTATTCGCCGTTCATGCGCTGCGCCACCGCTTTCGGAATGGTTACCCGCGGGTCTGCCTCAATGATTTCAGCCAGCGTTACGGCGCGGGCATTCTCTGGTGGCCGAATGGAAAACTGACGGCGGGTGCCGATAATAATCAGGCGGTGGCGGCGCTGTGGCAGCCATGTTTCGGCTTTTACTGGGCAGAATGTCTGCACGTGGTAATCTGGCATTTTTGTCATGGCTTCCATCACAATGGGGAACGCCCGCAGGCCTGGTACGTTTTCCACTACGTATGCCTCTGGCCGGGCAATGGCAAGATGGCGGATGGCATGCAGGAATAATTCATCACCGGTGCGGGTGCCATGGATATCAGCAATGCGGCTGTATTTCGTGCATGGGTAAGTGAATGCCATAACGTCGCAATTGTCTTGCTCCAGCACCAGTCGTTGCGTAAGGTCGCCTTCTACCAGTTTATGGCTGTGGTTTGCACGGTAGGTTTTGCATGCGTCTGCGTCCAGCTCGAATGCTTGGCCGATCTGGATACCGGCCTGATGCAGACCGAAGTCCATCAGGCCAGCGCCGCTGAAGTAAGAGTTACAGGTGATCACGCAGCCACTCCTTTCCCGTTCTTCAACTCAAACCGCTTGTGATCGATCTTGGCAATCAGTTTGGCTGTGGGTTTGATTTCGTCTGGCATGTGGCTGTAGCCGCGCTTGTTGAGGATGGCGTGTACGCCCCTGGGCATAAGTTCCAGGTTGCTTATGTCGCAGTTGGTTTTGTTGTCGTCTTTGAATTTCAGTATGTGGCTCGGTGGTATTGCCCCGTGGGCCTGCTCCCACACCCAACGATGTTTGAGTTTGAAGCGGGTGGCGTTCCCTGTGTGCGGGTTGTGTTCTGGCACCTTGATTTCTACATAGCCGTCCTTGTTAATTCGCTCGGAGTACATAGGGCGCCTATTTTGTGGTACCTGGCCTTTTTTAAAACTGGTTTTGTTGACTCTGATTAAGCCTTTGGTACCGGCATTGTGTGGCTTGCTGCCTTTTTCGAAATAGCCGGTTCGTCCTGTCTTCCAGCCCTTGCGTTTACGCAGGGCGTGAAGGTTGTTTTTGCTTACGTTACGTAGGAAGCGGACGTTAAATTGCTCTGTGTATTTGCTGATGGGCAGCGTTCGGTTGTCGCTTAGCCAGCCCAGTTCCGCTTGTGTGTATTTGATGGGTCGACATTTCATGCGTTTACTCCTGCGTTGATCAGGGCCTGCAGGTCGTTGTTTTTGTAGCCTTGGTGTTCGCATTTGAGTTTGATCGCGCTCAGCTGCAAGCTGGCGTTGGCTACGATGGATTTGCTTACGTCGGTGATGGCTTTGGCTCGTTCCATTTCTCGCTCCAGGTCTTCGCCTTTCAGGTCTTCGTCTCCCAGTCTTTCCAGTTGTGCAAAGAGGTGGTCGTTCAGGTCAGTGAGTTTGTTTTTCATGGCGGCGGCTCTGTAGTTGGTTGCGTTTTTAGTTGGTTGCGGCGCTGCGCCGACAGTGGAAGGCGCACCACCCGTGGATGGTTCCCATGGGGGCTTCCATCTTTTCCGCAATGATCCTGTGCGGTAGTCCCGCTTCGCTCAGTTGGCGACTGAGTTCTACGTCCTGTTCCGTGTATTTGGTGAGGTGATGTTGTTCGCCATTTTTCTGCAGTATCAGATCAGGGTGTGTGGTTCTGCGGAGATATCGCACCTTTGACCAAACGCTACTGGCTGTTTTGCCCAGGTCTTCGGCTATCTGGTTGGCGGTTTTGTTTTGGCTGGATTTAATCAGTTGGTCTACTTCTTGTTGTGACCAGCGTGGTTTTTGTTTCGGGTATTGGGAGCGGTTGTTTGTGTTGCGGCTGGCGGCGGCTTGTACAAGCTGGATTTCATGCTGAGTATTAAATTGACTGCATAGAGCCATAGCATCCTTCATGCTGAATCGATCGGCGTTATTTCTGGTGGCTGTAAACTTACCGTCTTTCCAGTAGGCCCCACAGGCAGCGGATCGGACGCTTACTTGTGCAAAGCGCTTGGCGAGATTTGGCCAGCGCTGGATGCGTTCCAGGGTTTCTCTGTCTTCATAGCGGGTGAATCGGTGGTCATATTTCATAGATTGCTGTCTCCGGAGTCGATGTGATTTTTTCCGAACGGGCATGGCTCATGCCGCGGTGGCCACTTGTTTCAACGTCTGTTCCCACTGCTCCACGTCGTCGATGGCCCAGCGGTTATGCCCGCCAGCTGCGCGGTTAATGGGTTGCGGGAATGGGTGTGTGTCCCGTTTCATCCAGCGAAATATGGTGCGAGATGAACAGTGGAAGCGCTCGCACAGGTCTTTGGTCGACCAGTAGCCTTTAACCATGAGTCGTCTCCTTGCTGGTGGCTTTGATATTGCTGTCGTCGATGGCTTTAATCATGCCGTCGATGCGCTTGTGGTAGTTGCCAGGTGTGACCTGTTGGCATAGGTCTTTGATATCACAGCCACAGCACCCAGGGTGTTGTTCGCAGTGAATGACGACCTGATCAGGGACGATTTTAGTGGCAGGTTTTGTGCTCATGCTCTTGGTTATCCTCTATTTCTTGTGTATCAATCAGGCCCGGCGTTGCGCCGGGCGGGTATGGATTAACGGCCTGGGTTGAAGGTGCCGATAACGGGGCTGATGCAGGTTGATGCCAGTTCGTTGCGGAGTTTTTCTTCAAAGTTTTCGGCAATTACTATCTGGCACTTTTCTATCTGGCGAACACGGGCTTTGAACACGGGTTTTTCGCCACCCAGGAGGATGCTGACACGAACATTAAAATCGACTTCCGGAAGGTCGGTATAGGGCACGCACTTGAAGGTGAAGCCTGCAACATTGCCGCCTTCTGATGCGGCACTGACTTCGCCCATGCGGCTGGAGCTGGCCTTGAAGTCACCTTCGGCGTGAGTGGATTCGGCGCTGGCTTTGATTTTTACCCGACGGATCGCGGCAATGGCCTTGCCGATCGGCATGATTGGGTCTTCCTGTTCGTCGCCGGTTTCTTCATCTGTGGTCGTTTCACCGAATGGGATAACGTGGTCGCGCCAGTCTTCGAACCATTCAGCAAAGTCCTTTTGGTTCATGCTCTCGCCATTGAGGCGCAGCAGGGCTTTGTATTCTGGTGTTTTGTCTAGTGAGAGGGTCGCAACGTGCTGACAGTGGCCAGGATTTTCACTATCTCCCTGGTCAAAAATCACCTTGGCACTCATCTGGTCGCTGTTGATGTAGCAGCTGATTACCTCGGCGGGGTCATGTTCTTCACAGTACTCGCCGAAGGCTTTCAGGCTGGCTGTGTTGAATTCGCCACGGTAGTTTGAGCGACCAGATTGGAATTTTTCCATATCGATCGGTTTGAAGTTTTCAGGTGCGATCAGTACGCGTTCGTAGTCCAACTCCTTGTTCAGGTGCTGGGTGGTTGCGGATTGCTGGATTTCGCGGATGGCAGTTGCGTCCAATGACATCGGATTTTCCTCTGGTTTGGCGGTGTTGGTTGTCGTGGTTTCGGTTTAAAGGGTTTGGGTAGAGCGCTTACGCGTTCTGCTTCTTGTCGGTTTTGAACATGTCGGACTGGCTGTCTGGGAACAGAGTCATGCGACCGCCCTGACCAACGTAGAATGGGGTGTTGGTTGTGCTGTCTTCGCTGACAGATCCCTTGGATGTGGGCATTTTGTAGTTCAGTTTGTGGTCGATCATGACTTGCTGGCTTTCGCCAATGCGCTTCATGTTGAACTCGATCACGACCTTGCTTTGCTTGCTGTGGGTGACGGCGCTCATGGCGGCTTCGCTCAGGATTTTGGATACCTGCCCGTCGAATACTCCGCCGTCGCAATCGGCAATGAATACGCTTATCTCGGTTGGTTTTGTCATCGGTGTGTCCTCTTGCGGTTGATGAAATTGATTGATTTCCAGTTACTGCCGCGCCGGATCGCGGGCCGTTGCTGAGGCTCCTGCCTGTGCATTGGCCGATTCAGGGTGCTGCCCTTTGGATTAAGCCCAGGAATAGGCGTAATCCAAAAAACATCCCTTTAAAGGGGCGGCGTCCTTGGCCGCCGAGGGCTAAATCATTCCGCTATTCGCCAGTGACCAAACTGTTGATCTAGCAATAGAGTGATTACCTCTGCTGGACTTCTGCCTTTGGCCTGATAACGGCCATTGAGCAGCCCGGTCCACCCAGCAGGTGTGCAGATTAAAATCATTGCAATTGCTCCTTGAGCCAGTCGGTCAGTGGCTGGTGGCTGGTAGAGGTTGAGCCGACTGCGTCGAATTCGGCTTTTTTCACGAGAGCTCTCCTTCATCCAGTACCAACAAGTCGCTCCAGTAAGGAGCTTCTTTGCGGCCGCTGCGCACAGTTCGCAGTGTTCTAACGGTCAGGCGGCTGGTGGAGCGGCGTTGTACGCGCTCGGTTTGGTCGTCCTGCACAGCGCTGACGAACAGACAGACCACCAGCAACAATTTGGTGGTCAGGCAGCCAGTGCGCATGGCCTCAGCCACCAGCAGCGAACGCTTTCCCTTGCTGAGGTGAAACTTGAAGAAAAGATCGTTAACAGCGTTTTTAATCACGCTGGTGGATATGCCTGCCTCGGCGGCCATTTCTTTATTGGTTAATCCATTGGCTATGCCTGCCAGGGTCTGGGCCTGCCGGTACGGTAAAACCCCGGGTGTAGTGGTGTAGGTTGTCATGGCATCGACCTTGTTTGTCTTTGGTATGCTCATAGTTTAGATCTCTAAACAAACAAGAGTCAATATGTTTAGTATAATAAACTTATTTTTGAAATAATGAACCGGAGTAGCAGATTGGTTGATTGACCATTGCCATTTGTCGGTGGGCGTCGAGCGCCATCTGGCTACGTGCTAAACTCAGCGCATAACGAGAAGGACAATCTCATGACCAGCAAAACAAAAATTGAATGGACGGAACAAACCTGGAATCCGGTAACGGGCTGCACCAAAGTCTCTCCAGGGTGCAAACATTGCTATGCAGAGACGATGGCTCACCGGCTACATGCAATGGGGGCCAGAGGGTACGAGAACGGCTTTCAACTGACGCTGATGCCAGACAGGCTGGAGCAACCCGTAAGGCGTAAAGTGCCGACGGTGTATTTTGTGAATTCCATGAGCGACCTGTTTCATGAGGGTGTGCCGTTTGATTACATTGATCGGGTGTTTGATGTTATTCAGAGGACACCGCAGCACACGTATCAAATTCTGACCAAGCGGGCGGAGCGGCTGGCGCAATACTTTGCCAACCGTCCCGCGCCACGTAACGCCTGGATTGGCGTGAGTGTTGAAGACAAAGCCTACGGGCTGCCACGCATAGACCAGCTGCGCACGGTGGATGCTGGCATTCGGTTTCTTTCCGTTGAGCCATTATTGGAAGAGTTGGGGGAAATAGACCTGACCAATATCGATTGGGTGATTGTTGGCGGGGAGTCCGGATCGAAGGCGCGCCCGATGCAGCCAGAGTGGGTCGAGGCGATTCAGTTGGCGTGTGCCAACCAGAATGTTGCGTTTTTCTTTAAGCAGTGGGGTGGGTGGGGTGCCGACGGTGTTCGCCGCAGCAAGCAGGCTAATGGCCGATACCTGAATGGCAAAACCTTTGATGAAATTCCTATGCGCGCAGTGACTTCCTGACACCAGTTACCAGGCGGTTGGCGAGGTCTTTGGCGTTTGCGCTATCGTTAGCTATTGCAAAGTAGAACGAGAAAATCGGGACGTTGAGCTTGTTGTGTAGCGTGACGGGTTCGGCTACATGCGAAAAGATGGTGCCAAGGCGTTCTGTTACGTAATGCTCCAGGCCTTTGACGTTGAGCTGAAGCTCCGGCTCACAGGTGTCTCCAAACAAATCGCCCGTAGCACCTACGGCTACTTCTTCTTGAGAGTACAGCTTGTCTTCCCATTCGGGGGTTCCGAGAATTCGGGTTAGTGCTGCTCGTTTGTGGCTGTCCAGGGCTCTCTTGCTTTTTGGGGCATTTCGAATCAGCCCGGTGAGAGGGAACAGAAACCACATATCCAATTTGGTATTGGCGATGGCTGCCAGGGTTTCCCAGTCTACTTCCATGCCGTAGGGATCAATAAATATAATGCCTCGATTGCTGCGCCAGTCGATTTGTTGGCACAGGTCTTTTACAAGGGTGTTGGCGTCGCCCTGATGAATATGAATTTGATTCTTCTTTTCGCTGGTGGCTTTGAGTTCTTCCAGCGCTTCAATGTGATCTTTTTTTAACTCAATAAAGTGGTAGTGAGCAAAGGATTCTTCGAGTGCCATTTTTACCGATCCGTCCAGGGATATGATGCTTTCTCCACCCAGTAAATCTTGATCTGTTTTGAATGACTGTTCGCCTGTACCTGCAAACCCATCGATGTAGTGAATATCCCAGGTCTGGTTTTTCATCGCTTTTGTGAATAGGCCCATATAAGCCCGAAGAATTTCGAGTTTTCTACGGGTGTGGGCGCCGCCGAAGATATGAGTCGCCTTGCTTGTATTACCCATTGTGCCTACTCCTTGGTACTGTCCTTAATCAAATGTTGCGTTTTTCTTTAATCAGTGTGGTGGGGTGCTGATGGTGTTCGTCGCAGCAAGCAGGTTAATGGTCGACACCTGAATGGCAAAACCTTTGATGAAATTCCATGAATGCTTGACTTGGATTTCACGATGCGAAAGGGCGCTGTATTAATCAATCTTTTTTATTAGACAAAAAAATGTCGATGGATTTGTTGTGTTTGTTGACGCCAGAATCGGAAACAAATATAGCCAGTATCCAGCATATGACTGGTCCAACGATTGTTGGAGCTGTGACTATGGCGATAACACACAGTATTAGCGCACCAATCGGGCTGCCATAAAATGCGCCCAGAGGGCCTAGCAGGATGGTGAGAAAGAGCGAAGTTGTTTGTGATTTCTTGACCAGATTCATAAGGGTCCTTCCTTTTTTCTAAATTCCGGAATTAGATTAACACCGAATACCAGAATACTCGGCCAATGATACGGATGTTTTTTGCGTCGGCGGCCTGATAGGTTTCGTCCGGGTATTCCACGCTGTTGTAGCTTTTCAGGCGTATGCCACCACCAGGGACGTTGTATAGCGATTTGATTCGTAACATGCCGTCGTGGTCGATGGCGTACATTTTACCGTCAATGACGGTCTTTTGGGCGGTATCGATGCCGACAGTTGAGCCATCTGGCAATACCGGTTCCATGCTGCTGCCAGTCACTTTGACGCAAGCGGCATGAGCCGGATCGACGCCTTTACGCTTGAGGGTGGATTTGGCGAACCTCAGTTTTGGACCGTGATTCTCTAGCACTTGCGCCGCACCGTATCCTGCGGCTAGTTGAACGTCCGTAAAAAAGGGCAATTCGACCTCATCCTCCCTGAGCTCTGTTCTGCTGTCCCAGGTCTCGATACCGCCTATCCACTGGGCTGGCTCTTCCTGAATATCTATATTTTGATCATTTTTACCGGTCAAAAGCCATTCAGGGTCGCACCTTAATGCTTTCGCAAGCGCCAGCAGTTTTTCCCCGCTTGGTTTGGATAAACCATTAACCCATTGAGATACAGAGCCTTTGGTAGCGCCTGTCAGCTTGACGATTTGAACAGCTTTTAGGCCGGTAGCCTGCATGCGCTCTTGAATTCTGGTTGATACATCCATGTTTAGGATACTAAACCTTTAAAAGTTTGTAGTCTTAAACTTCAAAAGTTTGGTATTCTAAACTTATTGGCTTCTAAGACAGGACAGAAATGTGAACAAGGCAATGGTGATAGCTCACTACGGCTCAAAGACAAAATTAGCGCAGGCATTAAACATTACGCTTCCCTCAATCTCACAGTGGGGAGATCGTGTGCCTGAAAAACGAGCTATTCAACTGGATTGGATGACCCGGGGGGCGCTGCGTTACGACCCTGCCGCCTATGCCAAGCACCAATGATGTTCATGGTACTCGGCTTTTTGGGGGTCGGTAATGCCTGTTTGGGCATGGGTATTTATACAGTGAGCTTCACAGCAACAGCAGATGTTGGTAACGCGTTATCTGGCATTTGCAGGTCTTTGAGTCTGGCATGGAGACGTTGATGATGCAGCAGAAGCTCTTGGACGTGCTGGGTTGGTTGAATAACGCCAATTTTTACAGGCCAGTCGAGCAGACCAAACAGCTTTGGTACGAGGAGGTAGACCGAGGCGGTTTTGCCTTTTTTGTCCGCTTTGATCAGGCAAGGGCTGTCTGGCTGTGCATGTTTGCGAATGACCGTTGCGTGCTGGCCAGAGCTGACTTCTTTGAGGATGAAGTAGTTCTTGCGTTGGGCACTGCTGGTGGGTGGGACGTTGCTTCCGATCTTCGTGACCGAGATGGTTACTCGTGCCCATTCACTGTTGTCTGGCATGAACATGGAGTCGATCACGGCGCTGTACTGGACACCGTTATCCATATGTTTTGCATACCGTTTGGCCGTTGGGGCTTTCAGGTAGCCGATGTGGTGTTTGCCCATCATGACTTTGACTGCGTTTGGGTCGTGAGGGTTGTTGGGTTCTCGGACGAGCGTTGTGGATGCACCTGGCTGACAGTAGTCGCGCACGATCTGGCCGCGGCCTTCTTTGCTGGTACCGGCAACAATGTGGTTAGGCATGCAGACACTTCCTTGTTGAGTTGCAGTGATGTTGGCAGAGGGCGGTATGAATTTAAAGGTCTTTAATCGCGCTTGGATCGAGGCTGTTGGCGCGCTGCTGTTGTTGGTGTTGCTGATGTTTTGCGAGCCAATCGCTAAAAATTTGACGGGGTTAATTATGGCAGATGATGCCGATAGAGCACAGGTACTAATCGAGCAGCAGGAGGCGTTCCGTAATTCGTTACGCGCTCAGGCTGCCTCTGCCAGCATGCAGAGTGCGGTGTCTTGCATTGAGTGTGACGAGCCGATTCCGGAGGCGCGCCGTGCTCATATTGTTGGCGTTCAGTTGTGTGTTGAATGCCAGGCGGTTAACGAGGCACAAGCGCGGCGTTACCGATTTTGATCAACCACCGACTTGGGCGGTAACCCAGGCTTCGCGCAGCGGGCGGTCGTGGAGGACAGAAACAACACCCGCAGCTTCCGACTCGGTTCACCTTTTTCGGGTGCGGTGGCAGACAGCTGGAAAGACAGCCAATTCACCGCCGTAAGTGGTGTGTGATTGTTCCCGGTGCTGGGTTATGCACCATGCCGTTCGTGCCGCTGTGAAGCGTTGGGGCGGTTTCTTTTTCTGGCCATTGCGTGATGCCACGACGATGGTTTCCGGCTAACTGACGAGGCTTTTGCATCGATGCAGTTTTCAATTTATATCAATCAGCCACGAGCGCTTGAATGGGGCTTGAATTTCCCTCAGGCGGCGCTGTTCTCGTTTCTGTACGAGGCTCCCTGTTGGGCTAAGCCGATCGCGCAGGGTGGGGAGGTGTGGATATCGGTTTCGAAGGATAAGGTAATGGATGAATTGCCGTTGCTGACGGATAAACCCGATACCATCAAGCGCCACATGAAAGCCCTGGAGGCCGCAGGCCTGATTGTTCGCAAGACGTTGTTTCGTGGTAAGGATTCGATCCCTCTGTTTCGTTTGACGGAGAAGGCCAAGGGCTGGAACCGGCTGGATGATCATGAGGCATCTGAATTGTGTGTGGATAATTGTTCAGACAGGGAAAAAAATACCGATAGGGAAAATAATCCCGCCCTTGAATCTGATTCGGTTCAGTCGGGAAAAATTTCCCCAGAGACTGATTTAGGCCGGGATAATAATCCCGCCCCCCCGGGAAAAATTTCCCCACCCCCCCGGGAAAAATTTCCCGCCAATCAGCCTACCAATATTTATCCGTTAACCAATTATCAGCACAACAACGATATTGCGGCGGTTCGGCGTGATCGTTCCGGGGTTGCGATGACGGATGACTGGCAACCGAGTCCAGACACGCTGGCCAGAATTCAGCAGGCTGGTGTTCCTCAAGATTTCACGTTGGCGCTGGTGCCTGAGTTTCGGGTGTTCTGGCTGTTGGCTCCCGATCTACCTCGGTCTGGCAGCTGGGATCTGAGTTTACTGAAACACGCCCGCAGCCAATGGGTGAAGGCTCAGAGCCAGAAGGGCGCAGAGGCCAGAGCGCCGAAGTGGCAGATCGAGGATTTCGACTGGTCGAGCTGGAGCGCTCAGGGTGATTTCAATCCGGATCACGTCCGCCACTGGCTACAGGTTCGTCGGGCGGCGTGCAAGGTGGTGACTCAGGAGCTGGTGGATTCGGTGGCCCAGACGCTGGCCGATGCCGCTGACGATGCGTCGGTGACGTTCGGCATGGTGGCGGAAGATGCCATGTTGGCGGGCTGGATTAATATTCGTTACGAGTGGCTTGTGAAGCGGTTTGAGCCGTCATCAGGAGTGATTAACCAATGACTGACTCTGTAAACGATCCGAAATCAGATCCAACTTCGGTCAACAGCTTGGACTTTCGAACCGGGGGCTACGTCGTGAAATCGGTCAGGGGGTGGTATGAGTTCTGATTTGTTTTGTATGGGTCTCGGTGTGGCCACCTATTTTTCTACTTGTCTGGTTATTGGCTGGCTTTCATACCGGGCTACAGGGTGGATTCTGGTATCGCTGTTTGGCCGGTGGCACCGATTAAAAATCGTCACGGACGATGGCGAAGAGATCGTAATGGTTCGCGCCAAGTCATTGACGTTGGCCATAGAGAAGCTGGCAACAAAATACAGAAAAGAGGGGCGATAATGGGTCGCAGCGTTAACAAAGTGACACTGATTGGTACTCTGGGCCGAGACCCGGAAGTACGCTACATGCCGAATGGCAATGCCGTTGCCAACATGACGATGGCGACCGATGAAAGCTATAACGACAAACAAACCGGCCAAAAGGTAGAACAAACCGAATGGCACCGTTTGACCGTGTACGGCAAATTGGCAGAAATCTGCCAGCAGTATCTGAAAAAAGGTTCCAGAGCCTACTTTGAAGGTCGTTTGAGAACCCGCGAATGGGAAAAAGACGGCGTCAAACGCTACACCACGGAAATCATCTGTAACGACATGATGATGCTGACGCCCCGTACCGATCAGCCGCAGTCGGGTGGCCAGAATGGGTATGGTCAGCAGCCACAACAACCCCGTCAGTCAGCACAACAGCCCCAGCGGCCGCCATATAACCCAGTCGCTACGCCTCCTCCTGCCAATCAGCCCCAGGGCGCGTACTTGCATGACCAGCCATCTCAAGGCGGGTATCAGCATCCAGCAAACAATTTTGACGATTTTGACGACGACATTCCGTTTTAGCGATGAGGGTGGATTATGAAACCAATGATTGATACCAGGGCTGCGGCTCGTGAGCGGCTGGTGGCCATTGAACGTAAGTTACCCCTCCCGGTTGTGGTGTCCGGACAGCTGGTGGTGGGTATTGACCCAGATCTGGTGCAAAGCGGTGTCGCTGAAGTGCGTGGTGGGGAGCTACTGAGCCTGAATAAGCGCTCGTTTCCGGATCTGTTGGAATACGCCGTGGGGCTGGATACTGAACATGTGTTGTTCGTGGTGGAGGATGTCGAGACCGACAAAACGACCTATCACCGCGCTAAAACCAATGCTCGCCAGCATGCACGCATTGCTCAGAACGTCGGTCAAGTGAAGGGTGTTGCACGGGTCCTGGTGGAGTGTTTGCAGCATCGTGGTTTTCGTGTAGTGCAGGTGGCGCCGCTGAAGGGGCCTGCCAAGCGCCAAGCCAAGACGGACGCCGTGTTTTTCAATCGGTTAACTGGCTGGTCTGGCCGGAGCAATTCGGATACTCGTGATGCGGCGTTGTTGGCGTTGTATGGGGTACCAAAAGACAAGGCAATATCGGCTTAGGGGTGGATATGATCACGAGCATGTATTCAGCGCGTACTGCAATTTTGCAGGCGTATAGCATTAACCAACAATCATCAGGATTTGTTGAGTGTGGTAGTCGGCCGGCGGTCAGTAGTACGCATCGGATTGCGAGCCAGTATGAAGCTGGCAAAATCATTGCGGCAGTAGAGGATCAGCCGGAGCCAATGAAGGACTGGCTGCTGTGGTGCTACGGCCCCCCCACAATGGCTGTCATGCGTAGTATACAAGAAGGTGCGATTGCTGCGCTGGTGGATGCGCTGAATACTGCCGGCTTTGATGTGGCCCAAGAGATGGGCAAGCACCGCCACGCTGTTGCTGTTCGCGCTCAGCTATTATTGTATGTACATATGGATAATTATCGGGCACTGGCACTATCCGGGCATAAAAAGTACAGAAAACCCGCGCATCTTGATAAGGCCGTCCGTCGGCTCAGTGGCGGGGAAATCGGGTTGGATTTGCGAAACTACCACCGGGATTTTGGTGTACTGCCTGGAAATGTGGACAGCGCTTGTGGTTGGCTGGACTCAGTGACCCTGCCGACGGTGGCGGATGCTCTGCGCAGTGTCCGTCAGTTCCGTGGGGCTGCATAGCATGGGGGCGACAACATATCAAACCAGGGCGCTGCAGCGTCAGCAGTTTTGCCGGGATACATGGCGGCGTTGTGATGTGTGTTGTGGTAGTGGTATCAAATCGTCGATGTTGGCTAATAACCCCGACTGTGCGTGTATTCACTGCAACGGTATTGGATGGGTACCGCCGGACGGAGTGCCGTTATCGTTGGAGGAGGCGGTTTTGTTTTTGCGTGTACGGGTGGATCGATTGGCCAGTTACAACAGAATGTTGAAAAAAACCGCCACCCCGGTCGGTGATGGCAATCGCGGATATGGCCAAGGCAGGAATATGGGAGATTGATTGATCATCACTGGTGTGTTGGAATAATTTGGATCGCTGATAGTTACTTATTCAATGGAGATGAAAATGGAAGACGTTTATAAACAGGCGCTTGAAGCTTTGGCGGCGGAAGCCGTTGCCGCTGGTGTTAATATTAAAGAACTGACGGATTTGGCCGCTGTCAGGGTTATTGGCAATGAGAAATATGCATGGCTTTCGACGGGGGAAAAATCGAAGCTTTGTGATGTTTTGCATGAAACAGCCAAACTGTTTGATCAAGTAGATTAATGTTTGACTCATGACGCGGTTTTACTGATAATTTCCCAAGCTGGTAATTTTACGCCAGCGGTATTTTAAGGCCTCGCATTCGCGGGGCTTTTTCGTTTCTGATTCCCGGTTTTTTTATGGATTTCATCGACCTGCAAATTGCGATACCGGCATTAGCGTTGCTGGTGACAGTGATTGTCCAGGTGGCGGGATTCTCGAAAATTTTTGGTCAGATCAGCACCCGGCTGGATGGTCATGACGGTCAGCATATTCGGCATCAAACTCGTATCGATGAGCATCAAAAGATATTGAGCCGACATGATCGGGATCTCGCGATCGTGAAGTACAAACAAGAGGTTGAGGTTAGCGATGATTGATTTTGGCTCTCTAAATTATTTTGATACACACGAGTTTCCGGCGGGCGTTTCCGAGTTTTGCGACCCGTATTTTTTTGCCCAGCTGGACGAGTTCCGGTCCGCACTGGGCGTGCCTGTAACGCCCAGCCCGCTGGCTGGTGGTTGGTGGCGGCATGATGGCAGTGAGACTAGTCGGCACTTTGTCGGTCCTGCTGATGATCCTATACGTCTATCTGATGCCGGTGATGTCGTTGTGGATTGCTCGCCCATGTATGCAATGACGACTGCTATCCAGTGCGGATTCACTGGTATTGGCATCTATTACGATACTCAGATGGGTGGGAAAACCCGTCTGATGCTGCACCTGGACTGCCGACCTGGTGATCTGGTGATCTGGGAGCGCCGCGGCGGTGTGTACACAACGTTGCATCCTCGCGCATCCAGCGCAAAACCAGCCATTATCGGCTACTGAAAAAAGAGAATCTAATAATGATGAAACTCGAAACCGTATCGATATGGATCGCGGTCATAGCCGCGCTGGTCTACCCGCTGGTAGTTATGGCCGCTGACGCCGACCTGGTTGATGCTGTGGCCGCGCTGGCTGCTGCATCGAGTGCAGGCATACCCGTGTGGGGGCAAGTCATCATGGGACTGTCAGTAGCCGCCAGTCTCTTTACTGCTGTCACTGATCGGCCGGAGGGATCAGGTCTGTATGCCAAGATATACCGAGGGCTGATCGAGCCGCTGGGGTTGGTGATCGGCAGGGCTCGACAGCGAGATCTGAGTGAAAGCGCGGCCGATGTTGTGGATGCAATTGGTGATGCTGCGCAGTATGCGGTGTCGGATCGATCAACTCACGACACTATCAAGCACGTTGTAGAGACAGGGAAAGCCAAGGCGCTGGCGCAGAAAGATAGGTCGAAGGTAGATCAGGCAATGTCTGTGCTTGATACCGCTGGTGAGGTGTACAGCTTGATTAAGCGGCCGTAAATGGGATTCAAACCATGCGCTGCGGCTGGGTGTGGCAAGCTGCTGCCCAGTGGCCAGACGTATTGTGACAAACACAGGAAAGCAAAAGCAAAACAGGCCAATGAGGGGCGAGAGTCAGCTCATCAACGAGGCTACACGAGTCGCTGGCAGAAGGCTCGAGCAGGCTTTCTTCAAAGCCATCCGCTTTGTGTCCACTGCCAGCAAGAAGGAGTGATCATGGAAGCCACAGTTGTCGACCACATCGTGCCACATAAGGGCGACAAGACGCTGTTCTGGAATCGTGACAACTGGCAACCGCTCTGTAAAAAGCACCACGACCGCAAGACCGCCACTGAAGATGGGGGTTTTGGTCGTTGACCCGTCAGTCCGACGAAGGGGGGGTGGGTCAAATCTCTACAGTCCTGCCGCTACAGACCGTCGGCCTCAGTCGAATTTTTACGCCCGCGAAATTGAAAATTTTTCGGACTTGCAATGAGAATCAATTATGGCTGGAGGCAAAGGCAGAAAACCGAAGCCGACCGCAGCCAAGCAGGCCGCTGGCAACCCCGGCAAGAGAGCGCTGAACACAAACGAACCTGAGTTCACTCAGCTTCTCGACGTCGATCCGCCAGAGCACCTGCATAATTACCCGCACGCGGTTGAGTGCTGGGAAACTCACTGTCCGGAGCTCTGTAAAATTGGCGTCCTGAAAGTAACCGATCTTTGGAACCTCGAAGCCTTCTGCATGGCGTATTCCACGTGGCGTGAATCAAAGCTGCAGGCTCAACAGCAGGGCATTACGATCACCCAGGACAACGGCACCGAAAAGAAAAACCCGGCACTGTCCGCAGCCAACGAAGCGCTGCGCCAGATGATGTCGCTCGGTGCTGTGCTCGGCCTCGATCCGGCCAACAGAACCAGGCTGGTGGTACCCAAACAGAAAGATCAGAGCAATCCATTCGCAGAATTGGCGGGGCTTTTGGCCGGAAAATGATGAAAAATGGCAACATTCCACAACGTCAACGCGGCGAACAAGTACGCCAGAGACGTTGTTTCTGGCCGCATTCTCGCATGCAAGTGGGTGATTAAAGCCGCTCAGCGTCACCTCGATGACCTGAAAAAAGAGAAAACCAAGGCCTATCCGTATCGGTTTGACCGTGTTGCGGCCGAAGCGGTTTGCATGTTCGTCCAGCTCCTGCCGCACACCAAGGGCAAATGGGCCAGCAAACGTGAGTTGATTAAGCTGGAGCCGTGGCAGAAGTTCATATTCTGCGTGCTGTTCGGCTGGAAGCGCAAAAAAGACAAAGCTCGTCGATTTAGGGAGTTTTACGGCGAATTACCCCGAAAGCAAGGCAAGTCGGTGCTGGCTGCAGGTGCTGGCAACTACATGTTCACACTCGACGGTGAATACGGTGCTGAAGTCTACTGTGGCGCGACCACAGAGAAGCAAGCCTGGGAGGTTTTCCGGCCAGCCCAGATCATGGTCAGAAAAACGCCCGAGCTACTGTCAGCCTTCGGTATCGAGGTGAACGCCTCGAACATGAACCGACCCGACGACGGCAGTCGATTTGAGCCGATCGTTGGCAACCCCGGCGACGGCTCATCACCTCACGGCGCCATCATTGACGAATTCCACGAGCACAAGACGCCAGACCTGTACGAGACCATGGTCACTGGTATGGGTGCCCGTGATAACCCTCTGGTGTTCATCATCACCACGGCTGGTACCAATTTAGCCGGCCCGTGTTACGACAAACGCCTCGAAGCACAAAAGATGCTCGAAGGCACGGTGCCGAATGATGAGTTGTTCGCCATCATCTACACCATTGACAATGATGACGACTGGCAAAAGCCCGAAGCACTGCGCATGGCAAACCCGAACATGGGCGTTTCAGTGGGTGAAGACTACCTACTCAGTCAGCAGCGCAACGCCATCAACAACCCGTCCAGGCAGGTCATTTTCAAGACCAAGCACCTGAACATCTGGTGTGGTGCCAAGGCGCAATGGCTGAACATGGTGAAGTGGCGCGCCTGTGGTAACCCAGCGCTCGATATTGAAGATTTCCGCAATGATGAGGGCTATCTGATCATCGACCTGGCGGCCAAGATCGACATGTGCGCCACCATGCGCCTGTTCCGCCGTGAGATTGACGGTCAGCTGCATTACTACGCATTCCCAAAGTTCTATCTGCCGGAAGAAACGATCAATAACACCAAAGAGAAGGCAAACCAAAACGCCTATCAGCGCTGGGTTGCCTCTGGCCACCTGATGGCCATGCCTGGGTATGAAATCGACTTCAACCTGATCAAGGAAGAAGGCACGGCCGACTGTGAAGGCTTCAACATCAACGAAATTGTCTACGACCCATGGCGTGCAGCGCAGATGGCCAAGCAGTTCGAAACCGAGGACGGTGCCGTAACCGTCGAATACCGCAACACCGTCCAGAACATGACGCTGGCGATGAAAGAAATGGAAGCCGCAATCATGGCAGGCCGTTTCCACCATCCAGACGATCCGATCCTCAACTGGATGGCCAGCAATACGACCAACAAGGTCGACAAAAAAGAAAATTACTTCCCAGACAAAGAATCCAGCGAAAACAAAATCGACGGCATCGTGACGTCAATCATGGGCGTTGGCCGGGCGATGTATGAGCCGGAAGACGACAGTATTAACCTCGACTTTATCAACTGGTGATCCGCCACATGTGGCCATTCAAATCCAAAACCGCTCATCTTGAACAGCAGTTACAGGCCACTCAGGCCCAGCTGGCCGACATTCAGAATGCGGTCACTGTCACCAGTGGCGATGTTGAGTCCATGATGGATATGTTCCAAGTCAGTGGTAGCGCCAGCGGTGAACCGGTTACTCGTGACTCCGCCATGAAAGTCAGCACCGTTTACGCTTGCGTGCGCCTGCTGTCTGGCACTATTGCCAGCCTGCCGGGGCATGTTTACGAGCGTAACGGCCAGAACAAAGACCTGGCAAAGAATCACCCGGCTCAGAAGCTGCTGCACGACGAACCCAACGCCATGATCACCAGCGTGGTGTTTTGGGAGTGCGTGCTGAACCACATGCTGCTGGATGGCAATCACTACAGCCTGATTCGACGCAATCGTAACGGCCAGGTATTGGAGCTAATCCCATTGGCACCATGGCGCGTAGAGCCAGACGACGTGAACGGCCGTCTGCAGTACGCCGTCGTATTTGATGATGGCAGTTACCAGGTATTCGACCAGGACGATATCCTGCACATTCCGAATATCGGCTGGAACGGCAAAAAAGGCCTGTCGGCACTGCGTTCCGTCATGCTCAACAGCGTTGGTGGTGCTCTGGCAGCCGACCGCTACAGCGCCAGCTTCTTCGCCAACGACGCGACCCCGAGGGGGTATATCCGATTCGATCAGCCGCTGAAAGAATCCCAGGCAGAAGTCATTCGCAAATACTGGTTCGATCATCATCAGAACCCGGACAAGCGCCACCTACCTGCATTCATTCCGCAAGGTGGCGAGTTCAAAGAAATCACAATGAGCGCGGAAGATGCACAGCTGCTGCAAACCCGCTCGTTTCAGGTGGCTGATATCGCCCGAATTTTCGGCGTACCGCCGCACCTGGTGGGCCACATTGAAAAGTCGACCAGCTGGGGCTCAGGCATCGAGCAGCAGAACCTTGGTCTGCTGATTTACACCGTTCGCGTTTTGCTTTACAAAATCGAACAGGAAGTGAATCGCAAAGTCATCCGATCTGACCGCTACTTCTTCCGCTTCAACATCGATGGCCTTCTACGTGGCGACATAAAAACCCGCTACGAAGCCTACAAAACCGCACTTGGTGGTAACCAGATGCCGGGCTTTTTCACTATTAACGAAGTGCGCGAACTGGAAGACATGGCACCGGTTGATGGTGGCGATGTGCTGTATAAGCCGGTAACGGCAGGCGATAGCAGCTCAACAGGACAAACCAGCTCAGACGGCACCACAGAAACCGAACCAACACCCGCGCCACGGCCAACTTGGTGACATTGCCAGTCCCCGTGATCCAACCCCGAACCAACACCCGCGCCACAGCCAACAGGTGATACCGAATGAACATGAACCGACTGCTGAACCTTCTGCAGAACAACGCTGAACGTGGCCAAAAGGTCACCATCAACGCCGAAGCGGGCGCCGACACCACCCACGTCTACCTGTATGACGCGATTGGCGGCTGGTGGGGCGTAGAGGCCGAAACCTTCGTTAAAGAATTGATGGCCATCGACACCGCCAACATCATGCTGCATATCAACAGTCCCGGTGGAGACGTGTTCGACGGTCGCGCCATTGCCACCGCCATCAAGCAGCATCCAGCCAACATCACCGCCCAGATCGACGGCCTGTGCGCCAGTGCTGCCACCTACGTCAGCGCCGCCTGCAACAGTGTTACCATGGCCGATGGTGGTTTCTACATGATCCACGAAGGCTGGACGCTGGCGATCGGCAACAAACGCGACATGGATAAGACCCGTGCACTGCTAGCCAAAGTCGATGATGCGATTCTGAACGATTACCAGAAGAAAACCGGGCTTGAGCGCGACCAGCTCAACATCTGGATGGAAGAAGAGACCTGGTTCAGCGCATCCGAAGCCAAAAATCACGGATTTATCGACAGCATCCTTGACGATGAAAAAACCGACTCAACCAACAACCGCACTCGCTGGAATCTGTCGGCCTACGCCAACACCCCGGCAGCACTGGCAGCCAGCAACGAACCAGAACCAGAAATCGAAGAATCTGAACACCGTGCCCGCCTGAAACGTCAGGTGGAAGCTCTGGCTCTCGCCATTTAACGAAATCACAACCCGGTAGCGGCTTCCCGCCACCACATCCAACCCGCCAAGTGCGGGTTTTTTTGTACCTAAAAACGCCAAACGGAGACCCCAAGATGGCCAAATCTATTCAAGAACTGCGGGAAGAACGCTCTCAGATCGCAGCCAAAATGACCGCACTGGTCGAAAAGCCAGAAGATCAGTCGTGGACTGTCGATGACCAGAAATCCTACGACGACCACAAAGCCGCGATTGAAGGCATCGACAACCAGATCAAGCGCAAGGAAGAAATACTGAATCTGACCAGTGACCAGCAAAACCACGTTAATAACGTGGCCGAACAACTGAATATCAGCAATGATGAAGCAACTGCCCGCAACCTGAAGCTGAAAGCCTGCACCAATGCCTGGATGCGTGGTGGCGTTGAAGCTCTGACCAGCGACCAACGTACCTTCATGCAGAGCGAAGTTCGCCGCGTGAACGCGGCCATGGGTACACAGGAAGCCAATAATGGTGCTGCATTGGTGCATCGTGAGTTTGTCGCCCGCCTGTTGGAAGCTATGAAAGCCTTCGGCGGCATGCGCGCAGTGGCGACCATCCTGCCAACCGACACTGGCAACCCGATGGATATGCCTACCACCGACGCCACCAGTGAAGAAGGTGAAATTGTTGGTGAAAATACCACCGCAAGCTCTGGCGACATCGAGTTTGGCACCCTGTCTATGGGCGCCTTTAAGTACAGTTCCAAATCCATCGCCTTACCATTTGAGCTGCTGCAAGACTCTGGTATCGACATTGAAGCACATGTCATTAAACGTCTGGCTATGCGTCTGGCTCGCATCCAGAACAAGCACTTCACCATCGGCACCGGCACCGGCCAGCCCAAGGGCGTGGTCACAGCAGCGTCTGTTGGCAAGACATCTGCCAGCGCCACCGCCATCACCTTCGACGAACTGAACCATCTGGTGCACAGCGTTGACCCCGCTTACCGCGAATCAGGTGCCTGCAAATTCATGTTTAATGACCTGACTCTGCGCGACCTGAAAGACAAGAAAGACACCACCGGCCGTCCAATCTGGCTTCCGTCCATCAGCGAAACCGAGCCGGATCGCATTCTTGGCTATGGCTACCAGATAAACCAACAGATGGCCGATGTGGCCGCTAGCGCCAAGCCGGTCGCCTTCGGTGATCTCAGCCACTACACCATCCGCGACGTGATGGCGTTGATGATGTTCCGTATGACCGACAGCGCCTTCACGCTGAAAGGTCAGGTTGGCTTTGTTGGCTTCCAACGGGCCGACGGCAATCTGCTGGATGTTGGTGGTGCAGTCAAGACACTGCAGTGTGCTGCCTCCTGATCATTTTCCTGACACCAGGAACATGATCAGCAACCTGTAAGCCAGGCTTACAGGTTGCCAACCAATCACACCACGAGATCAAAACCATGGCGACCAAAACCACCGTATTCCGAGTGCTGTCCATTGCTTCCGTTGAAGGAATCAAATACCAGCCCAACATGCTGGTGCAGAACCTGCCAGATGACCAGGCCAAGGCACTGCAAGAGCGCGGCATGCTGTCCGACAAGACAGCCGACGTTAACTACTGCAAGACCGAACTGAACGCCGCCGTGCTGGATCACAAAAAAGTGCTGGCTGGCGAACAGAGCCTGAAGCCGAAGGCAAAGGCGGAAGACACCTTCACTGAAGACGACGCTTGAGGCCTGACACATGATCGACCTCGCTCTGGCGAAGCAGCATCTGCGCGTGCTGCACTCTCGTGAAGACGCACTGATTCAGTCTCTGATTACCGCCGCTGAACAGCAATTCACGCACCTGACTGACCGCGACCTGTACGCCGATAAAGCCAGTCAGGACGCAGCCCAGACGCTGATCGATAACGCACAGACGGCGCTGGACGTTGCCGCTGCATTGCCAGACGCAGACTCGGACGACATTGCCAGCCAGCAGGCCGCCATCGACTACCGTCAGCAGCGTATGGACGACTCCGTCACTCTGAATGAATCCATCACCAGTGGCTGTTTATTGCTGGTGGGGCACCTGTACGTCACTCGTGACATTGATGCGCCAGTTCCAAAGGCTATCGAATACCTATGGCAACCGTACAAGATTTACCGAATCGCATAGGGGCACAGCAGTGATCGGTATCCTCGACACCTACGCAACAATTGAGCAGCCGGTTCAGACACGCAACGAACTGAACGAAAACGAAACCATCTGGCAAGAGCTGGAACCCGTCTGGTGTCGTTTGCAGGCCGGTGCGTCAGGCGAGGGCAGTAGCAACGACACCCAAACCGTGACTGCCGGCTACACCGTTACAACGCATTACACGCCCGATGTGACTCAGGAAATGCGCCTGAACATCGACGGTACCCTGTACAACATCACCGCAGTTGATCATCCATTCCGGGCCAAAACCGTTTTGCAAGTGGAGTACACCAGTTATGGCAAACGAGCAGATTGAAGTTACTGGGCTGGATGAGCTGGACGCCAAATTCAAGGAAATCGATGTAATCACTGGTCAGCGGATATTGCGTGGCGCGCTGATGCGGGCATCCAAACCGATGCAAGAGCGAATGGCTGAAACGGCCCCGGAATCGACAGACCCGGTGTACCTTGGCAGCAACCGCAAAAAGAAGCAAAAGAGCAGTCTCAAAGAAGGCACCAAGCGCTGGTCTGAAAAGGCCAATGATGAAGCCAGCGCCACCGTCAATATCGGCTACCGCATGAAGCGTCATTGGTACGCTGGTTTACTCGAGTTCGGCACAAAACGCGTGGCGCCTATGGGGTGGATGCGCCGAGCTGCAGACGACCTGTGGCAGCAGGTCGCTACTGACTTCGGCACCATTCTCGCCAAACGATTCAAAAACCTGGAAAGAAAACAGGCCCGTGAAGCAGCCAAAAAAGCCGCTGGCAATTAACTCGGAACAGTAGCCATGCTCGAAGCCATTCTGATCGACATGCTGACCAGCTCGGCCCCGGCTGCAATTGCCAATGCCGTGGCCGATCGTGTGCATCCTGGTGTGCTGCCAGAGCGTTGTCGATACCCTGCTATTCGGCTGGCCAATATCAGCAACCCGATGGCAGAGCGCCGCAGCGATGGCACTCAGCACACCACCAAAACCAGCACCTTTCAGCTCGATGTGTACGCCAGAACGTATCTGGCCGCCAAACAACTGGCCGACGACATCGCCGAACTGCTCGACGGCTACCAGGCAACACACGACACCACCGTGATTCAACTGATTGCAGTCACCAACATTCGTCCCGGATGGGAGTCCGGCACAGAACATCATAACCACACGCTCGATATCACTATTCTCTGGAGTAACTCATGAGCACAAATACTAAAATTGGCGCTGGCAATACCGTCCTGCGTCGCTGGGATGGAACATTGGGTACTCCCGAATTTGTCGATGTCGGCACGTTGTATGATCCGCTGCCGGAACTCGATTTGAAGCGCGAAGAGAATGACGACACCCGTACCGACAGCACCTGGGGACGAACTCGCGCTGGTATCAAATCCGCGTCTGCACTGGCGTTCAAAATCAAGACAGATTCAGCAGGATTGGCTGGCATCCTGACGGATTTTAATTCTGGTGACGAAAACCAGTGGGAATACGTCATTCCATCGGAAGAAACTGAAAGTGAGACTACCGAAACCCTGACGCTCACCGCCTGGGTGTCGAATGTGAAAAAAGGCCCAAGCCTCAAAGACGAAACCTTCGTCACCTTCACTCTCAACATCAACGCGGTGGGCTGACCATGAAAATTAATCGCGAATTAATCCTCGCCAGCAAATTACGCTCCGGCACGGTTGCAGTGCCCGAGTGGGGCATTGATGCCCTGCCGATCCGTGAGCTCAAGGCCTTCGAATCGGCACAGGTAAATGAGGTCTACCGCGAATCCGGGGCCATTGCCAGTATGGGCAAGGCGCTGGAGTTAGCCGTCATGGATGAAACCGGTCAGCCAGTGTTTGAGTCCGGTGATTCGGATGCTCTGGTGCAACAATCACAGGCCGTTGTGCAGCGCATTTACACCGAAATCATGCGGCTGGGTGGTTTGGACGTGACGAACACGGACGAGTCCGAAAAAAAGGACTAGCCGGCAGTCCGGAGCTGCTGGCAGATTACCGACTCATGCACCAGCTGGGCATTCATTCGCACCACGAGTTGATGCAACTGCCAGCCATCGATGTTCGCCACTGGCGTCAATTTTTTGCCCTGGAACCGGCTGGATTCCATGTTGAAAACCAGCGATTGGGTCATGCCACCGCGACCCTGGTTAATTTTCTGGCTCGGTTAAAACCAGAGCACCGATTAACCGCGACCGATCTGTTTGCAACACCGGAATCACTCGAAGCAGACGCCAATCCAATGCCTGTTAGCGCCAGCGAATCACGAGCATTAGCAATGGCACTCAAAGCCGCGTTCAAAAAACCTGACTGAGTTTTCTCATGAGCATCAAAGCCAAAATTGCTAGCCTGGTGGTTGAGCTGAGTGCCAATTCAGCCACGTTCAACAGCGAGCTGAAAAAGAGCCAGAGCAATACGCACGACTGGGCTGAAGACGTCAAAAAATCCGCAAAAATTGGAGCGGCTGCGATTGCGGCCAGTGCTGCTGCAGGAGCGGCTGCGCTGACGGCGCTCACGGTTGAATCAATGGCTAATGTGGACGCCATGGCCAAACATGCCGACAAAATTGGCATAACCACGGAGGCACTGGCGGGACTTCGACACCAAGCAGAACTCAATGGCGTCAGCCAGAACAATCTTGATATGGGTCTTCAGCGCATGGTGCGCCGTGTAGCTGAAGCGGCGCAAGGAACAGGGGAAGCGGTATCGGCACTGGATGAACTGGGGTTGTCAGCTAAAGAGTTGAACAACCTATCGCCAGATGAGCAGTTCTCGCGAATTGCTGCAGCCATGGGCGACGTAGATACTCAATCGGACAAAGTCAGACTGGCATTCAAGCTGTTTGATTCTGGCGGTGTCGGTCTTGTTAACGCCATGCGTGGTGGTCCAGAAGCGCTGGCCGCCGCAGCTGAAGAGGCCGAACAGCTTGGTCTGGCAGTATCTCGTGTTGATGCGGCAAAAATTGAAGCCGCTAACGATGCGGGTGACCGAGCGGCAAAAGTCTTTGATGGCCTGGGCAACACGCTTGCGGTAGCTATTTCTCCGGTGCTGACTGCCATTAAAACTGACTTTGTGGAGTCAGCCAAGGCGTCCGACGGATTTAAAGACACGGTAGACCAGGGGATGCAGCTGGCCGTGATGGCCGTGGGGGCGGTTGCCGATGTAGTGAATGGACTAGAGGTTGTTTGGAAGGGGGCAGAGTTGCTGGTGGCGACATTTGTAGCCACCGCCGTGCAAAATCTACTGACGGTACGCGATGGCGTACTGGATCTGATCAACATCATTCCGGGTATTGATGTACAAGCAGATAGGAATAGCGGCTTGGCGCTCTGGGCCAAAGTCTCCAGTGACCAGGTTGCAGAACTTACAAAAGAACTGAATGCAGCTGCAATGGCCCCACCACCGTCTGAAAAAATATCAGACTGGTATCAGCGAGTCACCGAAGAGGCTGAAAGAGCCGGCGAAGAAGTTGCCAAAACGGCAACTCTATTGGCCACTGGAGGCTCAGAAAAATCTGGAACAACCATCAGCGACAAACTGATTGCTGATCTTGAGCGTGTCAGCAATGAAATGAAGACGCAGCAAGAGCGCATTGAAGAAGCGTACGCCAGCCGCCAGTCGATCATTGAAAGCTCACTGCAAAGCGGCCTGATCAGCGAACAGAAGTACCAGCAGCTCAGCCAGCGCAGTGAGGCAGAGCATCAGGCAGCACTCGCGTCTCTGAAAACATCTGGCATTAATGATCAGCTGATAACAGACCTGCAAAGCGTTGAATCTGAACTGCAAACGCAGCGAGAGCAGATACAAGAAACCTACGCTAGCCGCCAAGCGATTATCGAGGATGCGCTACAAAACGAACTGATCACTGAGCAGAAATACCAACAACTCAGCCAGCGAAATACTGCAGAGCATGAGGCCGCACTCGCGGCTCTGAAAAAATCCAACAACGATATGACACTGGCCGATTCATCGGATTTTTTTGGCAATATGGCCACGATGGCAGAAGCCGGGTATGGCCAGCAAAGTAAGCTGTTTAAGACCATGGCGACGGCCAACGCACTGGTAAAAACCTACGAAGGGGCGACCAGCGCCTATGCGGCATTAGCACCGATCCCTATCGTTGGACCTGGACTAGGGATTGCCGCGGCTGGAGCGGCAATCACCATGGGTATGACCAACGTGCGTGCAATTAGCGCGGTTGGTATGGCTCATGATGGGCTCGACGAAGTGCCCAAGACAGGCTCGTGGATACTGGAAGAGGGGGAGAGGGTCACCACAGCCAAAACTTCCGCCAAACTGGATGCAACACTGGATCAGGTTCAGCAAGGTGGCACTGGCAACACCTACGTCACGGTTCATAACAACGCCGCCGGCACTGAAGCAACCACAACCGAAACCACCAACGGTCTCGACCGCTACGTTGACGTGATCATCCAGAAAGCGCAGCAAGCCGTTGCTAAAGACATTTATGACGGTGGCGGTGCGGTGAGCCGGGCCGGTGAGGCTCGCTACAACTGGCGGCGAGGGGTGGCCTGATGATCAGCTATCCAGCAACACTGCCAGCTCCAACCCGCGACTATTCGTTGACCATCAACAACAGCGCCATTCGCACGCAAATGGAATCCGGCCGCTATCGCCAGCGCCGTCGATTTCTCGACTCCGAAAACACGATTTCGGTGAAATGGTTATTCACAGACGCCGAATTCCAGCTGTTCGAAAGCTGGACGTTTCACGCCCTGGACGGCGCGACCAGCTGGTTTGAATGCCCGGTGGTGTCTGGTGGCGGCGTGACAACGCACCAGGTGCGGATTCAGTCAGGGTCACTGCAAGCGGCGCTCAATCGAGACGGAGGCTGGACTGTGACGGCAGGGTTGGATGTTGAGAAAACCAATCGCATGACAGACGACGCTATTTTCACGAGTTTGAACGGCATATCAATTACAGACCTGAGCAATCAGGTTGTCGCAACGATCAACGAATACGGGGGATAACATGGCGACGAACGCGTTTCAGGCGCTGGAAGACCTGCAGACAGCCATTAACAATCTCAATACGATCATTCAGGGCGGAGAGAATGACTCTGTCATATTGGATGGGGAGAGTGTTCCCAGCGTGAGGAAGTCGATTGCGGATGCGTATGACGAAATTAAAGCCATGGTCGAAGGTCAACTCCCATACAGATATCTTGCAGACCTGGTTCTTTTTGGGGAGCCTGCTGTAGACGAAAATGGCAATTATCCACTCGCCAGGGTTTTTGATGATGGTGAAGATAACGGTTTATATTTCTATGACGGTAGCGCCTGGGTTCGGTCAGATTATGACCCGGTTGGGGATCTCAGTCTTCTTGTTGACGATATTAATGCAAGGACCGATGGTATTTTTGACGATGTCGATAATCGCACCGCTGGATTGGAGTCAGAGGAGTTAGCACCGGAGTCGGGTTATGTGTTTGCAATCACCGATAAAACAACAAAGCGAGCCCTCTTGGCTATACGAAAGTCCGACGGCAAAATTATTGGAAAATTTCAGGTTGATGGCTCATCACTGAGCGAATCGCTGGTAGAGGAATTGTTTGCTAACAGTCGTGCTCCAATAACTGTTCCTGCACACGAAAGTCGATCCGTATCCGTTAGTACCGGAGTTAAAACGCATCGGTCAGATGTGGCATTTGCATGGGTGCCATTTGCCAGCTATGAAACGTATATGATTTCAGGGGTTGACGATTTTTCGCATCAGTTTCGACGTCGCACATTGAGACCGGTTGCGAACAGATATGTCGGCACTTGGTCGCCGGGATTGGTTCAATCATCTGGGGAGCTGATTCGACGAATCGATCACGATGATAATTTGCCCGATGCGAGTGATTACAACGCTGGTGATTATATGGTTTTCCGGCGTCGAGGTGGAGGGAGTCGTGATTTCGGGGGTACGATTGGAGTTTTACAACAGGGGGATCTGTTAGTTTCAGATGGCGTTGACTGGATACCACAATACGCCCCAACAACAGATGGCGCGTCTCAAATACAAGCCTATGGTTCTTGGTGGCGGGTGTCTGCCGCGGGTTGGTTCAGTTGTGTGTACTACGATGTTGACGATGTAATCCTTTCATTTGGTGGCTCATATTACAAGGAGTTCGCTAAGCGGATGCCTGGTGATTGGATCAACTGGGGAGAGATAGATGCCAGCGTGGGGGTCGCACCATCTAGCCCGTTGGAGGAATCCTGCTGGCAAGTTTCCAGCCCAGGCACAATAGGTGGTATCGAACTAGAGCTGGATGATTGGTTGATCTACATGGGTGGGACATTTGGTGTGGTCAAAACCGAACCTGTCCTGACGTTTCCATCGGGTCAGCCTTGGGTATTAAACTGCTATGCAAACGCGAACGAATGGGAAGCACGTCGGCCAGAAAAGACCGGTCAGGTATATTTTAGTGCCAAAACGCCCGTTAGGTTGGATGATCAGTCCGACTATACAGATAGTGTTGTCCTGTATGGGGATTCGATGACCGACTATATAAAAACCGATCTGGCAGCTGCATTTGGAGCTCGCCCATTTTATACGGCGGATATTGGCGCATCTCTGGATGACAGCGAGGGCAACAACAGCGCAGGGTCACAAGAAATATTGGATCTAATGCGACACGACATTCGGACCGGAAATCGATTCAGTGGACAGTTACACTTATCGTGGCTGGAGCAGAACGGGGAGCACTGGGAGACAGGAGCGTATGTCCACGCTGAGATGCGCGAGCTGCTAACAGCCAATTCAAAACGATACGTACCAATCACCGTATTAGGCCGTCGCCAGATGACCTGGGATGGCTCCAGATTGGTATGTTACTGGCAGGAATCACAATTTAATAACGATTCAACCGGCGATGGAGCTGATCTGGTTTTGTTGAACCACGCTATTCGGGAAATGTTCGGGGATCGTTACATCGACTGCCGCGCAGAGTTATGTGATCGCACTATTAGCACTCTGATTGACCCGACATACCCTGGCATGACTGAATCTGAAGTAGCCACAACGTATGGTGTAGTGCCCCTGTCATATTATTTCAATTATAGCTCTGTCTCGTGGTCCCCAAATGATCTGACGTATATTGGTACGTGGAACGATACGGCGTTACCTACAGGTGGTAGTGATTTGGAATACTATATTAGGACTGGAGAGGGGGGTATTGACAATAATACGGACGACGTTGGACATATTATTGTCAACGAATCCGGTACTTGGGTCGAATACACAACGGCGGGTTCTGGAGTAGTTCATTTATCGCATGGGGATGGTAATGCTCATTTAAGTGCAGCAATTGTCGAAAAAATCAACGAGTGGGGCTATTAAGCATGGGAATTAATATTATGGTAGAAGCCATTGACTCTGAAGACGATTCAATGCCGTTGGTTGCCAATTCAGCTTTGATAAATTCAGGATCGTTGTTGTTGGTTGATATGATGCACAGCATGAATGAATTAGACGGCGTACCTGTGGACGGTGACTCTATAACTAATATCGCAGCGCCACAATTAATGGAGCTGACGAGCAGTAATAGCTCGGATGCTCAGGCCATTTTTAATACCAATGCTGAGAGTACGGACATGGTATTAACACGTACTGAGGATGGTGGTCTAGCTGCGGTTGTTAGCCAGATAACTGATAGTTTGGGGCGATATTCTATCATTACTTTCCCACTCGCGTTGCGTGAATACATTCTGGAAAATCCAAATCATTCCTATTACTTGGGTGTGATTGAGAATATCTCGAATGTTGCGATTTACGAGAGCGGGACTCAACCTATCGAGGCCGGCATTTACAATAACTCAGGAGCTACTTCCAGTCACCTCGTGATGCTTCAACACGGACTTGCTCGTCCATATGGTACTCAGGACACTGTTCTAGGGCAAAGACGGTGGCCATCAGAGTCAACGACAGGTCCAAAATATGTCAGTGTTGGTGCCAGCGCATTCCGAGGGAGTGTTCCGGAGGAGATAGATGACCTAATTGCAGCATTTGTATGGGGCGGATATAGATCAATGGGGGGACCCTCATTGAACAGTGCTAGAAGTAGTATTCTATATCAAATTTACTGTGAGGATCTTACAGTCAGCGGTAATTCATATTCAGACGTTGATACAGCTCAATACAGTTATTTTACCTCAATATTTGATGTTGGCTCAACATGACGAGTAGCTACTCCGCCGCAATCAAAGAGGCCTACGCCGTGGCTCCATCAAACATTGTCACGCTCGATACAATTGAGCTGACAAACCCATCCGGTGGTGACAGTCTGTATCTGGTACAGCAGCGATCGAGTGTAACAGCAACGCTGGAAACCGGCGTCACCGTCGAGTTTGATGCAGTGCCGTTCCGGTTCAGTTTGCCCGCCGCTGGCGAGAATGGGCGTCAGGATCTGACGCTGGCAATCGACAACATCGATCGCCGTGTGTCGGATTTCGTCAATGCGGCAAAATCCTACTCTGAGCCGATTCGCTGTATTTACCGTCCATATCTGAGCAACGATCTGACCCGGCCGCAAATGGACCCACCGCTGTCACTCAAGCTGACCAGCATCACCGCGACCGTCGTTGAAGTGCAGGCTAACGCAACGTTTGGCGATGTGCTGAATATGCCGTTCCCATGCGAGCTCTACACTCGTGCCCGGTTCCCTGGTATTGGTAGCTGATGCACCATTGGGTTATGGATCACCTGGGCAAACCGTGGTTGGCTGGCGCCAGAGGCCCGAACGCATTCGACTGTTGGGGCTGGCTGGTCTGGTGTTATCGACAGCATCACGGCATCGATCTGCCGGTCTGGGCTGGTGTCGACCCGAAAGACAAGCGGAGAGTGTCAGGCATCATGCTCGACAGCACGGAACCCGGGTCAGACTGGATTGCAACCACGGCCCCAGTCGATTTCTGCGCCGTGGCGCTGTCGCAATCAAAGATCATCCATCACGTCGGCCTGTATCTGGCCATCGATCGCGGCGTTGTCGTCCATGCCTGTGATGGCAAAGGGCTTATTGCACAACCCGTTCATCAATTGCCCGCGTCTGGCTGGCGCACAATCCAGTTTTACCGGCATCGAGCACTGTCATGACCGTCCACATCATCGAGATCAGCAATCCGTTCGAGCCCTTTAAAGACACCGCCAGGCACACCATGCCCGCTGGTGTGTCGGTTCGCGGGTGGTTGCAACAGCAGTACCCAGGGTTTGTTGAGTTCGACCGGCCAACCATCTGCATCATCAACGGTGATCCGGTTTTGCGTGCCGATTGGGATCAGCCATTAAATGACGGCGATATCGTCAATCTGGTGGCGGTGCCGGGTGATCCGGTGACAACAACAATATTAGTCGCGGTTGTCGTCGGGGCGGCAGTAGCCGCGATTGCCATGTCGATGATTCCCGACCCGAGCACGCCCGGGGCAATCCCGGAGGCAGATCCGGTTTATGCGTTAACCGGTCAACGCAATCAGATCCGGCTGATGCAGCCAATCGAAGTGGCTTATGGCCGCGTTCGCGCCTGGCCGTCTTATGCTGCCCGCTCTTACAACTCATATCGCGATAACGACCAGTACCAGTATCAGCTCTTTTGCGTCACGCAGGGTCAGTTTCAGATCGAGACTATTTACATTGAGGATACGGTGGTTGAGTCGTTCCAAGACGTCGAAACGGATATTGCTCAGCCGGGAGAAACGGTCACCCTGTTCCCGGACAACGTCGAGACATCAACCGAGGTTGCAGGGCTAGAGCTTTACGGCCCGAACGAATCCAGTTATGAGTCTTGGCGCGAGTTTGTCGCCAACAGCTCAGGCACAAGAACAACACGGTTGGAAGTGGACGCGACGATATCGACTGGCCTGTATTACGCAAATGATGATGGCGGTCTGAATGAACGCACCATTACGGCTGAGTGGGAGTATCGCCAGATTGATGACAACGGCAATGCCGTTGGCACCTGGGCCAGTCTGGCCAGCTTCAGCAAAACCCTGAAAACCGTAACGCCACAGCGTTTCACTCTGACTAAAACAGTTCCGAGTGGGCGTTATGCGGTCCGTGCTCGTCGCACAAATGATGCCAGCGACAGTCACAGAGTTGGCGACACTCTGTTGTGGTCGTCGCTGCGGGCGTTCATGCCATCCACAAAAGATTATGGCGATGTGACCATGCTGGCGGTAGCTGCCAGAGCAACAAACAACCTGAATGACCAGTCGTCAAACCGTATCAACGCGGTCGGCACGCGTATGCTACCCATATGGGACAAAACCACTCGCACCTGGTCTGCACCCCAGCCAACACGCTCGATTGTATGGGCCTTCTGCGATGTGTTTCGGTCGGCGTATGGCGGACGCATGGATGACAGCATGCTGGATCTGGATCACCTGTATGATCTTGACCTGACATACTCCAGCCGTGGCGAGTATTTTGACTGGATTTTTGATTCAAAAGTCACGGTTTGGGAGGCAGCAAAAACCATTGCCCGGGTTGGCCGGGCGGTACCCATCATCTCCGGATCAGTCATCACTCTGGTGCGTGATGAGCCTGCAACGCTGCCGGTGGCCATGTTCACTCATGAGAATATCGTCTCCGGGTCGTTTTCGTGGGATATCACACTGATCGACGACAGCGATTACGACTCGGTGGAAATCGAGTACACAGATCCATCGGGTTGGACTCAAGAGACAGTGCAATGTGTTATGCCGGACCGTGCTGGGGATTATCCGCAGTCCATCCAGCTGCCAGGCTGCACAGACCGGAGTCATGCCTACCATGAGGGCATGTACATTGCTGCCCGAGATCGTTACATCCGTGAGACGTTCACATTCCAGACGGGAATGGAGGGACACATACCGACGTTTGGTGACCTGATTGCCATCACGCACGACTTGCCGCGGTGGGGTGCTGGTGGATTTGTTGAGTCGATCACTGGGCGAGCGGTTGATGTGTCAGAGCCAGTCTCATTTACCACCGGTAACCATTACCTGGTGTTCCGCAAAAAGGACGGCAGCGCCACTGGCACGTATCTGGTGACGGCTGGCGATCACGATCAGCAGCTGGTGCTGACGACAGACTTGGAAGATGAGCTGTTTTTCAGCTCTGCCACCGAGCCGCCCATGTTTATGTTCGGAGCGGCTGATGCTTGGTCAAAGCTGGGCAAAGTGGTCAGCATCAAGCCCAGTGAATCTGATAGCGTCGAAATCACAGCAGAAAGCTATGAATCGATTGTGCATTCATTCGATTCGCTGACTGCTCCAGATCTGGACAGCTCAGCCAGCCCGCCGAGCGTACCGGCACTGCCGACTGTCAGCGGCCTGAGTGTGAGCCAGTTGCCGGACACCCTGACCATGGTTCAGGTCAGCTGGTCACCGGCGCTGGGTGCAACGTCATACGTCCTGCAGCAGAGTACTGATGGCATTGCATGGACACTGGTTGAGCAACTGACTGGCACGACGTACACCCTGCCTATCATCAAGGGTTATCTGTATTTGCGGGTAGCAGGCGTCAATGTGGGCGCTGGACCATGGTCAACGTGGGAGGGCGAAGTGGGTGTTACTGTTGGTGCTCCAAACGATGTTATCGGCCTGCAACTGCAAACACCGTTCGTGGGCACATTCTGCAAGGTCCAGTGGACGAGTGTCGTTAACGCGACGTCGTATCGGGTCCGGGTGTATCGGGACGCTGGCGTGACATTAATGCGGACTGTTGATGTGAGTGGCCTGTCGTACACGTACAGCATCGAAAATGCGCGGGAAGACGGATCACCCAGCCGCAGCTTGCGGTTTGAGGTAGTGGGCGTTAATGCCAACGGTGAATCTGAAACTGCAACGGTGCTAGACGTTCAGAATCCGGTTCCGGCAACGTTGTCAGGCATCTATTCAGAAGTGTTCACTGATACAACTGATGCGGTCACGCACACCGTTGGCTGGACTGCATCCTCAGACGTTGATATCGATGTTTATCGAGTATGGGCAAGTGACACGAGTGGATTCACGCCCGGGGGCGGTACGCTGGTTTATGAAGGCTCAGCAAGCCAAGGACAGGTTATCGTGGATAAGGTGGGCGGAGTAGCGCCAACGTACTACTGGCGAGTGGCGGCAGTCGATATCTGGGGTGATGATGTGAACCTCAGTGCAGAGCAGGTAATTTAGCCTGTTTGTTGATCCATAGCTGAGTGTCGTAAACTGACACTCAACATGAAATAGGGTGTCTCACTAACTGTGTACACCCATGCGTACACAAAACTGGTAAAAATATAGTGTCATATGAATTTCTTCAACAAGTTCAACAGCGTAGAACTTTTGGCATCATCTCCCACCCGGATGCGGGTAAAACCACGATTACTGAAAAGCTGTTGCTGTTCGGAAACGCCATTCAGTTGGCCGGTACTGTAAAAGGCAAAAAGACGGGCCGTATGGCCACATCGGACTGGATGCAGATGGAGCAAGACCGGGGCATCTCGATCACCACGTCGGTGATGCAGTTTCCTTATCGGGACTGCATGGTCAACCTGCTGGATACTCCAGGGCACGAAGATTTCTCGGAAGATACCTACCGTACCCTGACCGCCGTGGATTCAGTCTTAATGGTGATCGACGGCGCGAAAGGTGTTGAGGATCGGACCATCAAGCTGATGGAAGTATGCCGTTTGCGGGATACCCCGATTTTTACCTTTATCAATAAAATGGATCGCGAAGTTCGCGATCACATTGAAGTGCTGGACGAAATCGAAACCATTCTGAAGATCAAGTGTGCCCCCGTTACCTGGCCAATCGGCATGGGTAAGGCGTTCAAGGGGGTGTACAACCTGGTCACCGATACCATTCATGTGTTCCAGCCAGGGCAAGCGAGCATTGTCCCGGATGATACCCGGATTCAGGGGATTGAGTCGGCTGAAGCGCTGGCCTTGTTGGGTGAAGAACTGGTAACGGAGCTGATTGATGAAATCGAGCTGGTGCGGGGTGCCAGTTATGAATTTGATCTGGATGAATACCGCGAAGGCAAAATGACACCGGTGTTTTTTGGTACGGCGCTGTCAAACTTCGGCGTGCGGGAAATGCTCAACTATTTTGTTGAGTGGGCACCGGCCCCGATTGCACGGGAAACCAACGAGCGCACTGTCGAGCCAACAGAAGAAGCCTTTTCCGGCTTTATTTTCAAAATCCAGGCGAATATGGACCCGAAACACCGTGACCGCATTGCTTTTATGCGAGTGTGCTCCGGGACTTACAGCAAAGGCATGAAGATGCGCCATACCCGCATCGGCAAGGACATCAAGGTCGCGGATGCGGTCACCTTCCTGGCCGGGGACCGCAGCCAGGTCGAAGAGGCTATTTCTGGCGATATTATCGGTCTGCACAATCATGGCACCATCCAGATTGGTGATACCTTTACGCAAGGCCATGACATGCGGTTTACCGGTATCCCGCATTTTGCTCCGGAGTTGTTCAAGCGCGTACGACTGAAAGACCCTCTGAAGATGAAGCAGCTGCAAAAAGGCCTGCAGCAGTTATCAGAAGAAGGGGCGACCCAGCTGTTTATGCCAATCAACAACAATGACCTGATTCTGGGGGCTGTCGGGGTGCTGCAGTTTGATGTTGTACAGCAGCGCTTGCGGGACGAATACAAGGTTGAATGTATTTACGAGCCGGTCAGTGTGAATACCGCCCGCTGGGTGTACTGCAACGACAGTAAGATGCTGGAAGACTTTAAACGCAAGGCTGTCGATAATCTGGCTATTGATGGTGGCGGCTATCTGACGTATATCGCTCCGACACGGGTGAACCTAAGTCTTATTCAGGATCGCTGGCCCGATGTTGAATTCCGCTCAACCCGTGAGCATTAATTCATTGTGCGCAGGGATGCCCTCTGTAACCGCCCATGTTCTCCGTCGCCGCTCATAACGGCACGGAGTCGGTTCTTGGGCGATGGATAGACAAGGCCATGCCGGTCTTGTATGGACGAAGCCAATCTGTGCTGTGGACAATAGAAATCCGTAGATAATCCATTTTTAAGTGGACTATTTTCTGCACCAAAGATACAATCCGCGCCCCTTTATGAAAAGACGGCTCATTCTGGCACTCGTGTCGTGACGGCTGATCCGCGATTGACTGTGTTAAAAATACACAGGTGGTTGCGTGGGTAATAACCGTCCTGTAGAATGCCGCCCTCTTTTCTGATCAACATGCCCTTGAAGGCGAGAATTTGATGAAAACTTACAGCGCAAAACCCGAAGCCGTAAAACGTGAATGGTTTGTTGTTGATGCAGCTGATCAGACGCTGGGTCGCCTGGCCACCGAGGTTGCTCGCCGTTTGAGAGGCAAGCACAAGCCAGAATACACACCACACGTTGATACCGGCGATTATATCGTCGTGATCAATGCTGAAAAAGTAAAAGTCACTGGTAAAAAAACCAGCGATAAAATGTATTACCGCCACACCGGTTATCCTGGTGGTCTGAAATCGATCTCTTTTGAAAAGCTGATCGACTACAAGCCTCAGGACGTAATCGAACTGGCAGTTAAAGGCATGCTGCCCAAGAATCCTCTTGGACGCGCCATGTTCAAGAAAATGAAAGTTTACGCAGGTAGCGAGCATCCACACACCGCTCAGCAGCCTCAAGAACTGAAGCTGGGAGAATAATATGGCCGTAACTCAATACTACGGTACCGGTCGTCGCAAGACGTCTACTGCTCGCGTTTTCTTGCGTCCAGGTACTGGCTCTATCGTAATCAACAAGCGCACACTGGAAGAATACTTCGGTCGTGAAACTGCTCGTATGGTTGTCCGTCAGCCTCTGGAATTGACTGAAAGTCTGGAGAAGTTTGACATTGTCGTGAATGTTAATGGCGGTGGTGGTAATGGTCAGGCGGGTGCTATCCGTCACGGCATTACTCGTGCCCTGATGCAATACGACGAAACGCTACGTCCATCACTTCGTGCCGCGGGTTACGTTACTCGTGATGCTCGTGAGGTTGAACGTAAGAAAGTCGGCCTGCGTAAAGCACGTAAGAAGCCGCAGTTCTCCAAACGTTAAGCGATTTATTGCTTACAAAAAAAAGCGTCCCTTGGCTTATGTCAATGGACGCTTTTTTTGTTTTTATATCCCTACAGTGGGTATGTCTTCCCGGTTGTTTCAAATCCTCAATTTCTTTACTATGTGCGCCGCTCTGCATTCTACGCCGGGTCTGCCGACCGTAGTCCCTCTCAGGCAAACGACCTCGCGGCAGAAAAGAATTTTAATGATGGGAGAAGATGGTAATGAGTCAAGACGGCGTTAATAAAGGTCGGCGCACCCTGCTGGTGGGCGTGACTTCTGCTGTCGGCGCGGTTGGTGCTGGCTTCGTCGCTGTACCCTTCGTCAAATCTTGGGTTCCAAGTGAAAAGGCGAAAGCGGCAGGCGCTCCGGCCAAGATCGATGTCAGCAAGATCGAACCAGGTTCGATGCTGACAGCCGAATGGCGTGGTAAGCCGGTATACGTTGTGCGTCGTACAGACGACATGCTGGAAAATCTTCCAGAGCACAATGACCGACTGAAAGATCCGGATAACAGCAACAAGGCTCAGCAACCAGCCTACGCTGATAACATCAATCGCTCACGCAAACCGGAAGTACTGGTTGTGCTGGGTGTTTGTACCCACTTGGGGTGTGCTCCCAAGTACTTTGGCGAAGTTCAACCCCAACAGTTTGATGCAAACTGGCCTGGCGGTTGGTTCTGCCCATGTCACGGTTCTCGTTTTGATCTGTCTGGTCGTGTTTTTCAGGGATCTCCGGCTGCGTCCAACCTGGAAATTCCACCGCACAGCTATGAAAGTGCCAATGTGGTTGTAGTCGGTGTGGATGAGGAGAACGCCTGATGAGTAACAAGCAAAACACCCTGATGGGTTGGGTTGATGACCGCTTGCCGGTTACCAGCACCTATGAAAAGCATATGTCGAAGTACTATGCTCCGAAGAACTTCAACTTCTGGTATTTCTTCGGCGTACTGTCGATGCTGATGCTGGTTAACCAGATTCTGACCGGTGTCTGGCTGACCATGAACTTCACCCCAAGTGCCGATGCCGCATTCGCCTCGGTTGAATACATCATGCGTGATGTCGAGTGGGGTTGGCTGATTCGTTATATGCATTCGACCGGTGCAACTTTCTTCTTTATCGCGGTGTATCTGCATATGATGCGGGCGATTCTGTATGGTTCCTACCAGAAACCACGTGAATTGATCTGGATCTTCGGTATGGCCATCTATCTGGCTCTGATGGCAGAAGCCTTTATGGGTTATGTACTGCCATGGGGACAAATGTCTTACTGGGGTGCTCAGGTCATTATCTCGCTGTTCTCTGTTCTGCCTTACGGTAACGAACTGACTGAATGGATTCGTGGTGACTTCCTGATCTCTGGTGCAACGCTGAACCGTTTCTTTGCCTTGCACGTAGTGGCTGTGCCACTGGTGATTGTTGGTCTGGTGGTGATGCACTTGCTGGCCCTGCACGAAGTGGGTTCCAACAACCCTGACGGCATCGATATCAAAAAACTGAAAGACGAAAACGGGGTTCCTCTGGATGGCGTGCCATTCCACCCTTATTACTCAGTACACGACCTGGTCGGTATTGTGGTCTTCCTGATGGTGTTCTGTACGGTCATGTTCTTCTTCCCGGAAGGCGGCGGTTTCATGTTGGAGTATGCCAACTTTGAACCGGCTAACGGTCTGAAAACACCGGAGCATATTGCTCCTGTCTGGTACTTTGGTGCCTTCTACGCGATTTTGCGTGCTGTACCCGACAAGCTGCTGGGTGTTGCCGCGATGGGTGCTGCCATTGCAGTACTGTTTGTACTGCCGTGGCTGGATCGCAGTCCTGTGCGCAGCTGGCGCTATAAAGGCTGGATGAGCAGAACCTTTATTCTGGTGTTTGCCGTCGCCTTTATTCTGTTGACCTGGCTGGGTACTCAACCAACCAATGAACTGAATACCTTCCTGGCTCGTGCTTCATCGTTTATCTACTTCGGTTTCTTCTTGTTGATGCCTTTCTATACTCGTATGGAAAAAACCAAACCAGTGCCAGAACGCGTAACAGGAGGCCACTAATGAAAACGTTATTTGCATTAATTGCTGCACTGCTTCCTGCAGTTGCAATGGCGTCCAGTGAAGGTGTGCATCTGGACAAGCACCTGACCGATCTGACGGACAAGGCATCACTTCAACGTGGTGCCCAGACCTTCATGAACTACTGCATGGGTTGTCACTCGATGGAACATGCCCGGTTTAACCGCATAGCCAGTGACCTGGATATTCCAGAAGAGCTGATGATGGAAAACCTGGTATTTGATACCGACAAGAAATTCGGTGCGCTGGCGACTATCGCCATGCGTACGGAAGATTCCAAAGTCTGGTTTGGTGCAGCGCCACCGGATCTGACTCTGGTCGCTCGGGTACGTCGTCCAGATTGGCTGTATACCTACTTACGCAGCTTTTATGTCGACCCAAGCCGTCCATGGGGTGTGAATAACACGGTCTTCAAAGATGTGGGTATGCCTCATGTGCTGGCTGATCTGCAAGGTCTCCAGCACAAAGGTACTGCTCCGGTTGCTGTGGGTTATGACACATTGACGGGTCAGGAAATCACCGAAGAGCACGAAGATGTGTTATATCTGGCAGAGCCAGGCACTCTGAGTGTTGCTGAGTATGATGATCTGATCTTTGATCTGGTGAACTTCATGACTTACTCCGCTGAGCCGATTGCGGTTGAGCGTGAAAGACTGGGTTGGTGGGTACTGTTGTTCCTGGCAATCTTCTTTGTACCTGTGTACATGTTGAACAAGGAATACTGGCGCGACGTGCATTAATCGCCCGGTATTTTGACGCTAGCCTGGCCGTTTATGCGGCCGGGCTATCTTTGTTTTTAGGTAATTGAATTTTTTAGCGAGTGAGGAAATTATGGGGGTTGTAGCGAAACGCTCTACCATGACGTTTTATTCCGATGCCAAGGATCATTTCAGCCATCGTGTACGTATCGTACTGGCTGAAAAAGGTGTCGCCGTCGAAATTATGGATGTGGACCCGGACAACCTGCCCGAAGATCTGACATCCCTGAATCCTTACAACACCCTGCCAACTCTGGTGGATCGGGAGCTGACTCTCTACGAAGACCCGAACATCATGATGGAATACCTCGACGAGCGTTTTCCTCATCCTCCACTGTTGCCTGTTTACCCCGTCGCACGTGCAGAAAGCCGGTTGTGGATCAAACGCATCGAGAAAGATTGGTGTGGCCTGGTCGGCACGATCCTGGCTGGAGGCGATGGCGTTGAAGAAGCGCGCAAGGCATTGACCGAAAGCCTGGTCAGCACGGCCCCCATTTTTGCCGAAATGTCATATTTCATGAGTGACGACTTCTCCATTGTGGATTGCTGCGTTGCCCCTATCCTGTGGCGTTTGCCGGTGTTGGGCATAGAACTGCCAGAGCGTCAGTGCAAGCCACTGCTGCAATACATGGAACGCCTGTTCGATCGTGAATCGTTCCAGGCCAGCCTGACCGAAGCCGAACGGGAAATGCACGAATAATGGAAACAATGACCCCAAGCCGACCTTACCTGGTACGCGCCCTGAACGAGTGGATCCTCGATAATCAGTGCACACCCTATGTATTGGTAGATGCCTCACTGGCTGGGGTTCAGGTGCCTCAGGATTATGTGAATAAAGGCCAAATCGTACTGAATATCAGTATGACGGCAGTTCAGAACCTGTTGATCGATGATCAGGGATTGTCCTTTAATGCCCGCTTTGGCGGTGTACCCATGTCGGTATACGTGCCCACCGTGGCCATTCTGGCGATATACGCCAAGGAAAACGGTCAAGGTATGGTATTTGGTTCAGAAGCGGGTGCTCCTGATCCGAATAATCCACCAGAGCCGCCCAAACCGAAGCAAGTCGAGCCAGAGAAAAAAGCCGGTGCTGGCCGTCCTTCGCTAAAAGTAGTGAAGTGACCTGACGCGTGTTCGAGATGCTTGAAGTGAAACATCGGATGCATAAAAAAACCGCCTTCGGGCGGTTTTTTTATGGGTGGCTGATGATAGGGCCAGCGGGTATTCCAGCTATTCTGTGGTATGAAGTGTTTTTTCTTCTTCCCTCAGCGTCAGTACTTCGTAACCATCGGCAGTCACGGCAATGGTATGCTCCCACTGGGCCGACAGCTTCTTGTCGCGGGTAATTACCGTCCAGCCGTCTTTCATATGCTTCAGTTTATGACTACCCTGATTGATCATCGGCTCAATGGTGAAGGCCATCCCGGCGGCCAGCGCCATTCCCATGCCGGGCTTGCCATAATGTGTGACCTGAGGCTCTTCGTGCATCTCGCGGCCAATGCCGTGACCACAATATTCCCGCACCACACTGTAACCGGCTTTTTCAGCCACTTGCTGAACCGCATGGCCAATATCGCCTAGCGTCACCCCGGGTTTTACGGTTCGAATACCGGCCCACATTGCTTCGTAAGTTGTCTCAACCAGACGACGCGCCATTGGCGTAATCTTGCCAATGCAATACATCTTGCTGGAGTCAGCGATAAAGCCATTTTTCTCCAGTGTAATATCGCAGTTGATGATATCGCCGTTACGTAAAATCTGGCTGGCCTTCGGTACCCCGTGGCACACCACATGATTGATCGACGTATTCAGGCAGTAGGGGAAATCATATTGCCCCCGGCTGGCTGGACGAGCGTTCAACTCGTTCTCAATAAAGGACTCGACCTTCAGATTGATATCCATGGTGCTGATGCCAGCCACCACAAAGGTATCCAGCATTGCAAACACCTGTGCCAGCAAGTGGCCGGACTCACGCATCAGCCCGATTTCTGCCGGGGTTTTTACCATGGCGTTCATTAGCAGGCCTCTTGCTGACGCTGGATGTCGGCCTTGCATTCAGATTTCAGAGTCGCCAACGGCAACTCATTTGTGGTCAATAACTTGCGGGTTAACTGGGCGTAAGTGAGATCGGGGTAAAATTCCGCCAGCATCCCTATCTTGATCCAGTACTCCGCCTGCGAATTGATCGACCGCGCCATCACAGCACTGGTCTCACGGATTTCCTCGTGCAGTTCTTCCGATATTTTAACGATACCCATAACGTTGACATCCTCCTGGCCGAAAATTGAGATCAGCCTCTGACACTACAAAACATATACGAATTGTATATCAATTGGATGGTCTGGATTGTTCGGATTTGAAAGACAGTGCGTTGTGGGTGAAGCCGAAACCGGGACCATGTAACGTGAAATACTCTGGTGGCTGCGATGGTTTGAAGGTTGAGGCCGTGTAGTGGCCAACTGATTCCGGACACGGTTCTAAGTTTTTCTTCTGCTGCGAGAGGGCTGATACCATCATTCGTCCAGACCCGTCGGTAGCCCTTCCAGTGCCGTAATCCCGGGATACGTCCATGGTTGTTTGGTAAGCTTCGGTGACGTTGCCGAGTTCTGTGGCCAGGGTAAGCAAGCCGACTTTGTGTCGAATGATTTGTTCGTTACGATGGATCATGCGAGTTACCTTGTTGGTGTCGATCAAAGGTTTGGTCGCCTTTAATCTCAACCGGCAACTCGCTCCTTTTTAATGAGCACTGCCAGATGGGGTCTGAATTGATTCACTTAATTTGTTGATATTCTTTCTGATATCTAAGGTTGCTCTGTTATTCAAACAGCCCAGACGTCCGTATCCGAACGTCTGGTGCACCAAAACGTTACCCCAACTCTTCCAGCTTTTTCTTCAGTACTTCCATCACCACTTGCGGGTTGACCCCCTTGGCAGCTTTACGGGTCAGGCCAATAAAGGGTCCCATGGCCTTGCCACGTTTTTCCACCGGGGTATTGAGGTAGCCTTCCACCAGTTTCGGGTTGTTGGCCAGTACATCGGCAACGATGGCTTCAATGGCACCGGTATCGGACACCTGTTTCAGGCCCATGGAGTCAACCAGCGCGTCGACTTTTTCCACTGTGCTGTCGGCTTTGCCTGCTTCTCCGAGTGCCACCAGTGCGTTGAATACTTCTTTGGCGCCGCCGTTGTTGAGGGTGTTGTCCTTGATCAGTTGCAGGATACGGCCCAGTTGCTCGGCGTTGACAGGCAGTTCGCTGATGTCGATTTCCAGCCGGTTGAGGGTGGCGGAGACATCACCTTGCACCCAGTTGGCGGCGAGTTGGTAGTCGTTGGCTGCTTGTGCTGCGATTTCAAAATAATCGGCCAGTGTACGACTGGAAGCCAGAACCGCTGCGTCGTTGGCTGACAGCTGGTGGCTTTCGATAAAACGCTTGCGCTTGGCGTCGGGCAGTTCGGGCAGAGTGCTGCGTACGGCTTCGATGTAGTCATCATCAATAATGATGGGTAACAGGTCGGGGCAGGGGAAGTAGCGGTAGTCATTTTCCACTTCCTTGGAGCGCATGGAGCGGGTTTCGTTTTTGTCGGCGTCGTAGAGGCGGGTTTCCTGAGTGATGGTACCGCCGTCTTCCAATACGTCCATCTGACGTTCGATTTCGACATCGATCGCCCGTTCGACGTTACGGAAGGAGTTGACGTTTTTGATTTCGGTACGGGTGCCAAATTCCTGTTGGCCCTTGGGGCGCAAGGAAACGTTACAGTCGCAGCGCATGGAGCCCTGGGACAAATCGCCATCGCAAATGCCCAGATATGTGACGATGCTGTGCATTTTGCGGAAGTAGGCCGATGCTTCTTTGGCGCTGCGTAATTCCGGTTCGGAGACGATTTCGACCAGCGGTGTTCCTGCCCGGTTGAGGTCGATGCCGGACATGCCGCCAAAACCTTCGTGCACGGATTTACCGGCGTCTTCTTCAAGGTGGGCGCGGGTGACGTTAATGCGTTTGCTGCTGCCGTTGTCGAGTTCGATATCAATATGACCCATGCCGACGATGGGGTGGTGCAGCTGGGTAGTCTGATACCCCTTGGGTGAATCCGGGTAAAAGTAGTTCTTGCGGTCGAAGACCGAGCGTTTGCCAATTTCGGCGTCGATGGCAAGGCCAAACTTCACCGCCATGCGCAGGGCTTCTTCGTTGAATACGGGCAAAACACCGGGTAATCCGAGGTCAACTGCGCAAGCCTGGGTATTGGCGTCGGCACCGTAAGCGGTGGAGGCACCGGAGAAAATCTTTGATTTGGTGGCCAGCTGAGCGTGAATCTCAAGGCCGATAACAACTTCCCATTCCATAATCAGGCTCCTTATACCAGATCCGCTGGCGTTTGCTGATGCCAGTCGGTGACTTGTTGGAATTGATGGCCAAGGTTGAGCAGGCGGCTTTCATCAAAGTAGTTGCCAATCAGCTGCAGGCCGACGGGCAGGTTGTCGACCTGGCCACAAGGAATCGACATGGCTGGCAAACCGGCCAGGTTGATGGCAATGGTGAAAATATCTTCCAGGTACATGGCCACCGGGTCGCTGGTTTTTTCACCGGCCTTGAACGCCGGGCTGGGGGTGGTCGGGCTCATGATGACATCGACCTGTTTGAAGGCTTCGACAAAGTCATTTTTGATCAGGCGGCGTACCTGCTGGGCTTTTTTGTAATAAGCATCGTAGAAACCGGCCGACAGTGCGTAGGTACCCACCATGATGCGGCGTTTGACTTCTTCACCAAAGCCTTCGCCCCGAGACCGCTTGAACAGATCATTGACGTCCTGTGGGTCATCACAGCGATGGCCAAAGCGTACACCGTCCATGCGAGACAGGTTGGCGGAGCACTCAGAGGGTGCAATCACGTAGTACACCGGAATCGCCAAATGTGTGTTGGGGAGACTGATTTCTTTGACCGTAGCACCCAGTTTTTCGTATTCGGCAATGGCGTTACGGACTTGCTGTTGCATGTCGCTGCTGAGGTCATCGCGGAAATATTCTTTGGGTAAACCAATGGTCAGACCGGCAATGCTGTCGTTCAGGTTGGCGGTGTAGTCCGGTACATCCTGCTGCATCGAGGTGGAATCTTTGGGGTCGAATCCGGCCATCACATTGAGCATCATGGCGGAATCTTCTGCGGTGCGGGTAATGGTGCCGCCCTGGTCGAGGCTGGAGGCAAAGGCAATCATGCCCCAGCGGGAAACCCGGCCATAGGTTGGCTTGATCCCGGTGACGCCACAAAACGCAGCAGGTTGGCGAATCGAACCGCCGGTATCGGTGGCCGTGGCGCCGGGCACCAGACGCGCCGCAACCGCGGCTGCAGAACCACCGGAAGAACCACCGGGAACGTGATCCAGCTGCCAGGGATTGTGCACTGCGCCGTAGAAGGAGCTTTCGTTGGATGACCCCATGGCAAACTCATCCATATTGAGTTTGCCCAGGCTGACGGCACCGGCGTTGTTGAAGTTGGCGACCACGGTGGCATCGTAAGGAGCGACAAAGTTGCTGAGCATTCTGGAGCCGCAGCTGGTCAGTACGCCGTTGGTACAAAAAATATCCTTGTGGGCCATGGGAACGCCTGTCCAGGGGGTAGCGTTGCCCGCTGCCCGCATGGCATCGGCGGCGGCGGCCTGTGCCAGTGCTTGTTCGGCTGTCACGGTAATAAAGCTGTTGTAGTTATGATCCAGTTGTTGGATGCGATCCAGGTACGACTGGGTCACTTCAACGCTGGAATATTCGCCCGCGGCCAGGTCGCGGGCTATCTGGGCGATGGTTTTGTTGTGCATGGGGTCTCTGTCCTGTGAAGCTGATCCCGAATTCGGAAGGTGCCTGAAATAATCCGGCAAGCTGAAACGGCCGGACGGGATGATCTGCTGTGTTTATGCGACCACGGTTTATTCTACGACGCGAGGGACGAGGTAGTGTCCGCGTTCCGTTGCCGGAGCAATTTGCTGGAAGTGCTCCCGCTGGTTGCTTTCGGTGACCTGATCAGCACGTAAACGCTGCACGGCATCGAGAGGGTGAGCCATGGGCGCAACATCGCTGGTGTCGACCGCGGATAGCTGATCCACCAGCTCCAGTATGTTGCTGAGGTTGTTCTGGTATGCGGCAATTTGGGCGTCATCGATTTGCAGACGGCACAATTCGGCAATATTGCGCACCTGATCTTGTTCCAGAGCCATACAGCTTCTCCAGTATCTCTGTCTGTGAAAGCGCTCGAGACTAGCACAAATGCGCCTTGCTCTAAATCCCTGCCATTGCTAGAGTTAGCGCACTTTTTTATGCCAGATGCAAACAGGAAACGGCGGGATGTTCAAAGCTCTTAGAGGCATGTTCTCCAGCGATCTGTCGATCGACCTGGGAACCGCAAATACCCTAATTTACATGCGCGACAAGGGTATTGTTCTTAACGAACCATCAGTCGTTGCCATTCGTCTTCAGGGACACCAGAAAAGTGTCGCTGCGGTTGGGATGGAAGCCAAGCAAATGCTTGGGCGTACTCCGGCCAATATTCAGGCCATTCGGCCGATGAAGGACGGTGTGATTGCCGACTTCGAAGTTACTGAAAAAATGCTGCAGTATTTTATCAAACGGGTGCATGAGTCCAGTTTTATGCCGCCCAGCCCACGGGTTGTGGTGTGTGTGCCGTATCAGGCCACCAAGGTTGAGCGTCGGGCGATTCGCGAATCGGTACTGAATGCCGGTGCCAGCAAGGCTTATCTGATACATGAGCCGATGGCCGCTGCGATCGGTGCCGGTTTGCCCGTCGATGAGGCTCGTGGTTCGATGGTGGTTGATGTCGGTGGTGGTACAACTGAAATTGCCATTATTTCACTGAGTGGCGTGGTCTACGCTGAATCCGTGAAAATAGGCGGCGACCGCTTTGATGAATCGATCGTGGCTTACGTGCGTCGTCACTATGGCAGCCTGATCGGTGAAGCAACCGCCGAACGAATCAAGGAAGAAATCGGCACGGCTTACCCCGGCGCTGAAATTCGCGAAATTGATGTGCGGGGCCGAAACCTGGCCGAAGGGATTCCACGCAGCTTTACGCTGAATTCCAACGAGATTCTGGAAGCCCTGCAAGAATCACTGGCCGCGATTGTCCAGGCGGTCAAAAGTGCATTGGAACAGGCTCCTCCTGAGCTGGCTTCTGACGTGGCCGAACGCGGCATGGTGCTGACCGGTGGTGGTGCCCTGTTGCGCGATCTGGATAAACTGCTGAGCGAAGAAACCGGCCTGCCGGTGCTGGTTGCCGATGATCCGCTGACCTGTGTGGCGCGAGGGGGCGGTCGTTTCCTTGAAACCGCATCGGAACAAGCGCTGGATATACTGTCTCAGGAATAATTCAGGTTAATGGATGACATTGCCGCCTGTTTGGGCGGCGGTGTCGTTTGTCCTTTTTATTACTTTGGCAGCTTGCCTAGTCGTTCGGGAGTCGGGTTATCAGACTGCAATTTCAGATCCCCCCGTATCAGGGCCAGCGTACTCTGCTGGTCTGCCTGATAGCGCTTGCGCTGATGTGGGCGGATCAACGCTACCCGGCGTTTCAGTCGTTGCGCAATATTGCCGGATACGTTTTGTATCCGGCACAGCAACTGGCTGTCTTGCCTTCTTCTTTAGCTAACTGGATGGATGAATCCACTACCTCTCGGCGGGATCTGCTTGATCAGAACAAGCAGTTGTCGGCCCGTAATCTGGTCCTGGAGTTAAAAGCCCAGCGGCTGGCTTCACTGGAAGCGGAAAATATTGAGCTGCGTGAGCTGCTCAGTGCTTCTGAGCAGGTCGACGACAAGGTGCTGGTAACGACGGTGATTGCGGTTGATCCCGATCCTTATACCAAGCAGATCCTGATCAACAAAGGCGGCGATGACGGTGTGTTTGTCGGTCAGCCAGTGCTGGATGCCCATGGTTTGCTGGGCCAGGTGGTGGATGTCTTGCCGCATATTTCCCATGTCATGATGATTGCTGATTCCAATCATGCCATTCCGGTACAGATCAATCGTAACGGTGTCCGGGCGATTGCCACCGGTACCGGGGCGCTGGATCGGCTGGAGCTGATTTATGTGCCGAACACGGCAGATATTCAGGAGGGCGACTTGCTGGTCAGCTCCGGGCTTGGGGGCCGTTATCCCCGTGGTTATCCCGTGGCGACGGTCGAAAAGGTCGAACATCAGGCCGGTGAATTGTTTGCCAGTGTGACGGCGCGCCCCAGTGCCCTGATGGACCGCAGTCGGTTATTGCTGCTGGTATTCAGCCAGGGGGCCGGCAAAGTACCATCGGATGAACTGTGGAGGAAAAATCGATGACCTCTGTACAGTCGTTTGTTATCGGTATGCTGTCGCTGTTTGTTGGGTTTGTCTTTGAACACTTGCCGCTGCCAGAGTTATTGATCTGGTTCCAGCCGTTATGGATTTTGGTGGTGATTACCTTGTTGGTATTCCAGTCGCCACAAACGTTCGGGTTGTGGCTGGCGATTCCTGCCGGTTTGATGATGGATGCGGAACAAGGGACATTGTTGGGAACCCATGTTTTCACGCTGTCGGTGCATATCTTTCTGGTGCAGTATTTTTTCCGGCGTATTGAAGTCTTTAACCTGTTCCAGCAAATGGCGCTGGTGCTGGTGCTGGCCTTGCTGCATCAGTTGCTGAGTTTCTGGCTGGCGCAAGTAATGCTGGACCTTCCGCATCCGGTTGAAATGTGGGGGCCGGCGTTCAGCTCGATGTTTGTCTGGCCGTGGGTGTTTGCCCTGACGCGTCTGACCCTGCGGCGGATGTCGGTATGATTATTCTGGCTTCGGCGTCACCACGTCGCCGCGAATTGTTAACCCAGATCGGGGTGCCGCATACCGTTCAGCCGGCTGATATTGATGAAACCCCCGCTGCGAATGAACATCCTGAGGATTATGTCGTCAGAATGGCACGGAGCAAGGGGCTGGTGGTGGCGTCATCACTGAGGATACCGGCCACGGTGCTGGCCGCAGATACCAGTGTGATTCTGAACGGGCAGATTCTGGGCAAACCAGAGTCGCCTGAGCACCACCGAGCAATGCTGGAACAACTGTCGGGCAATACCCAGCAAGTGCTGTCGGCCATCGCTGTTGTGACCGGAGATCGCTGTGATACCCGGCTGGTGACCACCCATGTGACCTTTCGCCAGCTGGATGAGGTACTGATCAAGCGCTATCTTGAATGTGGTGAAGGGAAAGACAAGGCGGGCGGCTACGGTATTCAGGGGAAAGGGGCTGTCTTGGTTGCAGATATTCATGGCAGCTACAGTAATGTGGTTGGCTTGCCGCTGGCAGAAACAGCCGTCTTGCTCGAACAACATGGCATTTCATATTGGCAGACATGATGGGGGCGTCCTGTCCCCTGGAGTGACTGTCCTGCATCCAGATAGTTTCTGGTTTTGCTGCGCCATTATTGACCCGTCAAAACAATAAAAGGATCTGGTAATGAACGCAGAAATCTTGATGAATATTACACCAACCGAGACGCGGGTTGCCGTGGTAGAAAACGGTGTATTGCAAGAAATAGTCATTGAGCGCACCAATCATCGTGGCCTGGTTGGCAATATTTATAAAGGCAAGGTGGTGCGGGTATTACCCGGCATGCAGGCCGCTTTTGTGAATATCGGCCTGGAACGAGCGGCTTTTATTCATGCCGCTGAATTGGGCCACCCTGATAGCCAGACGCCGATTAACCAGCTGTTGCATGAAGGCCAGTCGCTGGTGGTGCAAGTGACCAAGGATCCGATCGGTACCAAGGGTGCACGATTGACGACCCAGTTGACGATTCCTTCCCGCTACCTGGTGTATATGCCGGGTGCAGATCACGTAGGGGTTTCCCAGCGTATCGATGACGGAGGTGAGCGTGACCGTCTCAAGCATATGGTGCAGGACTGCATGGACGCCGAAGGCCTCACTGGAGAAGCAGGATTTATTCTACGCACGGCGGCAGAAGGCGTCGGAGAAGAAGAAATCCTCGCCGATACCCGTTATTTGCGACGTTTGTGGCGCAAGCTGGAAGAGCGGATCAATGAATTCTCATCCCCTGCGGTGGTATATGATGAGCTGCCCCTGTATTTACGTACCCTGCGGGATTACGCCCGCCCGGAAGTCGACAAGATTCTGGTGGACTCCCGTGAGACTTTTGAAAAAATCCTGCAATTCTCCCAGCAGTACGTTCCAGAAATAGAAGACCACCTGAATTATTACCATGGCCCGCGGCCGGTGTTTGAGCTGTATAGCGTGGAAGACGAGATCCAGCGAGCGCTGGAACGTAAAGTACCGCTGAAAAGTGGCGGTTATCTGGTCATTGACCAGACCGAAGCCATGACCACTATTGATGTTAATACCGGTGGTTTTGTTGGCCGCCGCAATCTTGAAGAAACCATCTACAAAACCAATCTGGAAGCCGCCAATGCAATCGGCCGCCAGCTGCGGCTGCGTAATCTCGGCGGTATTATCATCCTCGACTTTATCGATATGACCGAACCGGAGCATCAGCGTCAGGTGTTACGGATGCTGGAAAAAGTGCTGGAAAAAGACCACGCTAAAACCAAAATCAGTGGTGTCTCAGAGCTGGGGCTGGTGGAAATGACTCGCAAGCGTACCCGGGAAAGCCTCGAACAGATGCTGATGGAGCCGTGCAAGGCCTGTGATGGCCGGGGTTCTGTGAAAACCCCCGAGACCGTCTGCTACGAAATTTTCCGGGAAATCCTGCGCGAAGATCGCGCCTATGGCGCTGATACTTATCTGGTGCTGGCCAGCCAACCGGTGTTGGACCGTTTGCAAGACGAAGATAGTGACGGCCTGGCAGATTTGGAAGCATTTATTGGCAAAACCATTAAACTGCAAGTTGAATCCCTGTACGCACAGGATTATTACGACATCATCTTGCAATAGGAATCGGCATGAGGTTTCTCGGTGCCTGCTGGACGCAACTATGGATAACACTGGTGGTTGGACTGGTGATGACGGCACTGTATACCAGTGCCGGGCGTCAGTTGATCCCGCTGGTAGAAAGCTGGCATCCGGATATCGAGCAGCAACTGACCCAGCAACTGGGGCAGCCGGTTGTGATAGGCAAGGTAGAAGGCGACTGGCGTTATTTGTCACCGATTGTCCGGCTGCGTGACATTGTCGTCGGCGTCGCACCGGATCAGGTTTCACTGCGGCGCGTGGAGCTGGAACTGGACGTCAGTGCCAGCGCATTTTACCAGCTGCCGGTGTTCAAGAGGATCGAAGTCGAAGGGCTGGAGCTGCCGCTGCGACGCGCTCCGCAACAATGGTTTATTGGTCAGAACTGGGCGTTGTCGTGGCAGCAGCCCAGTAACACCGGCACCGACTCTACGGCAGCTTCTCCAGCCGCTTCCGGAACTTCCCAATCGCTTGGCCCTCGCCAGCCAGAACAGCGTCCTTTGTGGGCGCGGTTGCTGGAATTACAGCAGCGGATGGAAATTACTGACTCCCATATCCAGCTCCAGAATGCCAATGGCAAAGTCGATCAGCTACAGATCGAACAGCTGCTGTGGCGTCACCAGGGCGGCAGCCAGTCGATACTGGGCAAGCTGTCCTGGGGACGAGAGCAGCTGGCTGATATTACCCTGAATGCGGTGCTGGATGGCCAGGTCTGGCCTTGGCGTGAACAGAACGGCGAAGTGTTCGCCTATGTTGAACCTCAAAGCTGGACGCGCTGGATTCCGAATGACCTGCCGATGGAGCTGGTGTTCAACCAGCTGGACGCCGGAGCGGATGTCTGGTTAAAAATCCATAATGGCGAATTGTCCCAGGTCTATGCTGATCTCAATATTGAGCAACTGGAGCTGACCACCCGTGAACAGCCACTGAGCCTGAGTGAAGGCCGGATTCAGCTGGGTGGGGAGCATCATGGCGATGACTGGCATATGCGCATCATGCCCGACCTGGGCGATGCCGTGCCGGTGCATGATTTCACCATCAGTGCGATCAGCTTGCCGGAACAGTCGCGGGGCTGGCAGCTGGGGCTGGCGCAGCTGGAAATCAGTCAGGCGATAGGCTATTTGATGGAGCATGGTCTGCTGCCAGATCCTTTCGATCGTTATCTGGGTAATATCCAGCCTGGTGGCCAGGCGCAGGATGTGCGGATTTCCTTTTTGCCGGAGGCCGAGACCAATGACGCTATCGATGTCCGGGCGCAGTTGCAGAATATCCACGGCAGCGCCTATCAGGGCATTCCGGGCATGAAAGGGCTGAACGGCCATGTGCATTTACAGCCCAGGGTTGGCCGTATCGACTTCAAGGACCAGACCGCCACGATTGATTTGCAAGGCGTATACGATGAACCATGGTCTCTGAGTGGACTTTCCGGTGCGTTTCACTGGCGTATCCAGCCAGAGGAGTCCCGTATCTGGCTGACAGGGTTACAGGCTCGCTGGCAACATTTGCAACTCCGCAGTGAGTTGTCGATGACTCTGCCATCCCGTGCTTCCGGGCGCGACAGTCGTTTCAGTCTGCTGTTGGGAATGCCCCGAGCCACCATGACAGACCGCAGCCGCCTGTTACCCGATTTGCTTGACCCTGAAGTGCGACACTGGCTGGATACCGCACTCCTGAGTGGCAAGCTTTCCAACGGGGCTTTTTTGCTGGATGGCGTACTGGACGAAGAGCGTCCGGATAACAGCCTGACAACCCAGCTCTATATGGACGTCCAGCGCGGCGAGCTGAAATATCTCGAAGGCTGGCCGGTGGTTGGTAACGTGACCGGGCGGGTCTTGCTGGATACACCGTCAGTAGATGCCTGGGTTGATGGTGCCGATACGCTGGGAGGGCATATCGAGAAAGGTGCGCATATCCGTTTGCGCAGTGGTGCCGATCATTCAACCCGGCTGTTGCTCAATGGTCGCCTGAAAGGGGATAGCGGTGCCGCACTGCGCTATTTTACCGACACACCACTACAAGAGGTGGTGGGACACGCCTTTGATCACTGGCAAGGACAAGGGAGCCTGCAGGCGGTCATGGCGATGGATATGGCTCTGGGGGACGATAGCGGCGATCCGGAAATGCGTATCGAGGCTCAACTCGACGATAACCAACTGCGTCTGGATGACCTGAATCTGGAGATTACCGGACTGACCGGTGCGCTGGTTTATGATTCGATTGCCGGCCTGTCTTCGCCTCGTATGGAAGGGCATGTAATGGGGGGAGATATGGTGGCAAAAATGACCTCCAAACCGCTGCCCAATGGATTTTCCACCCAGCTTCGCGCCGATGGTCGAGCGACCATGGCGGCCTTTAAGCAGTGGCTGCCAATGTTTTTACTGGACCCGGTAACGGGTGATCTGGGCTATCAGGCCACGCTGGATCTGAATACCACCTCTGGTGATGTACGTTTTGCCCTGGATACCAATCTGGATGGCACTCTCATCGACTATCCGGCGCCACTGGGCAAAGCGGCTGCCGATGCCTCGCATCCCTTGCATGTTACCGTTCGACCCGGTCGCGAAACCCGTATCAGTATGAATTACGATGATCGTATCCGGGGGGTGTTTGCACTCGACGATCAGGGGCTTAATCGGGGACAGGTGTATCTGGGCAAGAGCGAACCGTTTTTGCCCAGTGACAGTGGGGTTGAAATTCGTGGACAGCTGGATACGCCGGTCAATGCCGAAGATTGGTGGGATATGTGGCTGCGGCTGGAGCCATTGGCACTGGCCGAAGAAGCAGCAAGCAGTACAGCGGCCGCGGGTTCTGGTCCGGCAGCAGAGCAACCAGGCAGTGATACCAACGCCGGTACACGCAGCAGCACCTCGGAGAATCCGTTACGGCTGGTGGATTTGATCTTTACCCGGTTGGATGTCTGGGATATGGCACCCGGCCCAACTCATGTTATTGCCCAGCAGAACTGGGGGGAATGGCAAACCCGTATCGATAGTGAACTGATGGCCGGTGATGTGGTGCTGAGTGCCGGGAGTGATCCTGTGCAGATGACACTGGAATATCTGCATATGCCACAAACGGATGACGTGGTGAAAGAGCCTGGCCAGCGGGGTTCACTGCTGGGTGAAGTACCGCTTGATCAGCAGCTGACAGCGGTATTGGCCGACGATACCTTGCTGGATATGGTACCGGCAGACTTGTTACCAATGGATATCCAGATTGCCGAGATGATTATCGGGAGCCGTAATTTGGGCCGCTGGTCTCTGAGCAGTCGTCCCATTGAAAAAGGGCTGGCATTGACGATCAATGATAGCGATATGAAAGGTCTGAAATTCAATGGAGATATTCGTTGGCTGCAGGAAAAGGATGGCCACCGTACTTATGTCGATATGCTTAAAGTGCGCGGCAAGGATATTGGCAAGGTGCAGCAAGCCTTCCGGCAAGAGCCCATCATTGATGGCAAGGAGTTGACGGCCTCAGCCAGCCTGGAATGGCGAGGATCGCCACTGGCGTTTAACCCGGTGAGTCTGCAGGGGTTGGTGAGCTTGCGTATTAATGATGGCGTCTGGAAAACCGAAGGAACCGGCGCATTAAAAGCATTTGGTATTCTGAACTTCAATTCCATTTCCCGCCGCTTGCAACTGGATTTTTCCGATTTGTATCAGTCCGGTATGGCGTTTGATGTGATGAAAGCCAAGGCTGATATCGTGGATGGCACCTTGACCTTCTCTGAGCCATTGGTGGTGGATGGCCCTGGAGCCAAGTTTCTTGTATCGGGCAATACCAATCTGGTGACAGAGACTCTGGATATGAAATTGGCCGTCACCTTCCCGGTGACCGGCTCCTTGCCGCTGGTGGCGGTGTTGGCTGGGTTTGCGCCTCAAATTGCCGGGGCGATTTATGTCACGGAAAAACTGATTGGTGACGAATTGGAAAAATTCACCAGTGCCAGCTACGACATTACCGGGCGCTGGAGCACCCCGAAAATGAAAATCCGTCAGGCCTTTGACAATGATGTGGACGGCAAAAAAAGTCGCAGTTTCAAACAGCGTTTCCTGAGTATTTTTGGACTGGAGGAATCCCGATGACGAAAGTGGCAGCAATCCAGATGAACAGTCTGGCAGCACCAGAAGATAATTTTCAACAAGCCGTGACTCTGTTGAGGCAAGCCAAAGAAGAAGGAGCAGTGCTGGCATTACTGCCAGAAATGTTTCTCAGTATGGACGGTAAATGTTATCAGGATCTGGCTCGGGAGCTGAGCTGGGTGGATCGGCTGGGTGACGTGGCGCGTGATCTAGGGCTGTGGCTGGTGGCTGGTGCCATCCCGCAACCGGCACCTGATCCTGCGGAGCCTCGGCTCCGCTCTGCCTGTCTGGTATTTGACGATCAGGGAGAGCTGGTCGCTCGTTACGACAAAGTGCATTTGTTTGATGTGGCGGTGGGTGACTCTCAGGGCCAGTATCGAGAATCTGAACGCTTTTGCCCCGGCGACGCGGTGGTGGTGGTGGATACACCAGCAGGCCGTTTGGGGCTGAGTATCTGCTATGACCTGCGGTTTGCCGAGTTATACCGGCTGTTACGGGAACAAGGGGCAGAGTTGCTGGCAGTACCAGCAGCCTTTACATGGAAAACCGGAGCGGCTCATTGGGATGTCTTGCTACGCGCTCGTGCGATTGAGCAGCAATGTTATCTGATTGCCGCCAATCAGTGTGGCTGGCACGATCGCAAGCGCCAGACCTGGGGGCACAGTCAGATTGTTGATCCGTGGGGTACGCCGTTAGCGGTGCTTGAGGAAGAGCCGGGCGTTGTCTGTCAGACGATTGATCTGGAGGAATTGCGGTGCTTGCGTCAGAACATGCCAGTGGCAGAGCACCGGCGGTTCTGATCAGAGAGGGCTATTCCGTTTCGGTTTTGATAAATTGGAACAGGCTTTTATAGGCCTTGCCGGGCTGGGCATTGTCTCCAGCCATCTCCTTTTGGGCATTACGCACCAGGTTACGCAGTTGCTGGCGATCAATCTGCGGGTACTGATCGATAAAGTCATTCAGGCCGCTGTTGTCTTGCAGTAGCCGGGTACGCCACATTTCATACTGGCGCTGGCGTCGGCCGTAGGCATCGCTGGATGGATCCATCAGGTCGATTTTTTCCTGGATGCCGGCGATGTCTTCATCTCGCATCACGCGGCCGATGTACTGCAAGTGACGGCGTTTGGCACCATGTTGTTTGATGCGGCGGCTTTCTTCCAGAGCGGCATGCAGCACATCACTGATGGGCATATCGTTCCATAGTGATGGGTTCAGTTCGGTCAGTCGTTCTCCGAGTGCTTGCCAGCGCTCGGCTTCCCGTTTCATTTCAGATTTGCTGACCAGCTCGTATTCTTCATCTGGCTGGGAGTCAAAGTCGCTCATACAAGGTTGCTCATTATGGTTCCGACCGTAGTCGCTAAAATGGTGTGCAAGGGATGATCCATAAGGATACCCGGCACATCTAGATATAAATCAGAGTAGCCAGTCCGAGGAATGACATAAAGCCAACCACATCGGTGACTGTCGTCAGGATAACACCACCGGCCAAGGCGGGATCAATACCACGGGCCTTGAGAATTTGCGGCAATGCGGCACCCACCACAGCAGCAGCCATCAGATTGATAATAATCGCGGCGGACATGATCAGTGACAGCTTGATGTCGTTGAACCATACCCAGGCCATAATCGCAATAATGATGGCCCACAACCCGCCGTTGAGGGCTGCGACCAATAATTCACGATGAAAAAGCCAGCGGAAGTTGGCACCACTGAGATGCCCGAGTGCCTGGCCGCGAATCACCAGTGTCAGTACCTGGCTGCCGGCAATACCGCCCATGCTGGCGACAATCGGCATCAGTACCGCCAAAGCAACAACGGCTTCAATGGCCTTGTCAAACAGACCGATAACCGCAGAAGCAATAAAGGCGGTAATCAGATTGATGCCCAGCCAGACCGCGCGCCGGCGGGCGGTTTTGAGCACCGGGGCGAAGGTGTCTTCATCATCGTCGAGACCGGCCATGCTCATTAATGAGTGGTCGGCGGTTTCCCGGATCACATCCACCACGTCATCAATGGTGATACGGCCAAGCAGCATGCCATTGGCATCCACCACCGGGGCCGATACCAGATCATGGCGTTCAAACAGCTTGGCGACTTCCGTTTCATGCTGGGTTGCCTGGATCACCATGATCCTGCCGGTAGACATCACTTCGCGCACGGTTTGTTGGGGGTCACTCACCAACAGTTTGCGGATGGGCAAGGCACCGATAAATTCGTTTTGCCGGTTCACCACCAGAAGGTTGTCGGTCATGTCTGGCAGTGACTGGTGACGACGCAGATAGCGCAGCACAACATCCAGAGTAATATCCGGACGAATCGTGATGGTGTCGGTGTTCATCAGACCACCGGCGCTGTCTTCCGGGTAGCCCAGAATGGCTTCAACCCGGGCGCGATCCTGGTGGTCCATCGAGCTCAGAATTTCCTGGGTCACTTGCTCAGGAAGTTGCTGGAGCATATCGGCGATGTCATCGGAATCGAGGTCAGCGGTGGCATCGACCACCTGCTCTGCGCTCATGTCGCTGAGGAACTGACTCTGGATATCGATCGACAGGTATTGCAGTACCTCACCTTCGATGCCTTTGTCGACCAGCTCCCAGATGACTTTCCGGGCTTTGGGCGGGGAGGATTCGATCAGGTGGGCGACATCAACAGGGGCCAGGCCGGAGTTGATGATCCGGCGTACGCGTGCCATGGCACCGGACTCGAGCGCTTCGTTCAGGCTGTTGAGTTTGGATCTGGCCTTTTCGCTGAGTTCTGCCATGGAAGCCCCGGTACGGAGTGAATGATTGATTCTAGCCTGAATCACCGAGTGTGGCTATCCGGGGAATACTGAAACTACTCGCATTGATATCGCTAGTGATTTGATTTTATAGGAAACTTTGATTGTTGGAGGAAGTGTTCTGGGGAATATGGCGGTCGTTGACCGCCGTTGTTGGAGGCAAGAACAGGTCGGCTATCGAACGGCTGTCAGGTGTTTTTATTCACCCTCATCAAAGCGACGATTGATCAGGTCGCAGAGTGCGTCCAGTGCTGCCTGGGCATCCTGGCCCTCTGCTTCGATATAAAGATCGGTACCCTTGCTGGCGGCGAGCATCATCACGGCCATGATACTTTTGGCATCGACCATGCGGTTTGGATAACCCACCTTGATGGTTGCGCCGTAGCTGGCCGCGGTTGATACCAGTTTGGCGGCTGCCCGTGCGTGTAAACCCAGCTTGTTGATGATGGTGATTTGCGTGTTAACCATCCAGGCTCCCGAAACGATTGGATTGTGGGTAATAAGCATCAGTGGCTGTGATGGGCAGCAGACCTGAGCTCGCGGTGACGTACCTGTACATTGCCAAATTCTTGTTTGAAGGCTGCGGTCAGGCGTTCTGATAAATACACTGAGCGATGTTGACCGCCAGTACAGCCAATGGCAATGGTCAGGTAGCTGCGGTTATTTTCGGCAAAACGGGGTAACCAGCGCAACAGGTAAGTACGGATGTCATCAAACAGTTCGGTGACTTCCGGCTGGCTGGATAAAAAATCGATAATCGCCTGATCCTGTCCGGTCAGGGGACGTAATTCATGTTGCCAGTAGGGGTTGGGCAGGTTGCGGACATCAAATACAAAATCGGCATCCAGAGGAATCCCCTGCTTGAAGCCAAAGGACTGGAACAGAATGGCCATATCCGGGGTGACTTTCTCGGCTACTCGCATCTTGATCAGGCTGCGCAGCTCATGGACTGACATGCGGGTGGTATCCAGCGTCAAGTCAGCCAGGTTGGCAACAGGTTCGAGCAATTCGGTTTCGCGCTCGATGGCTTCTGCCAATGAGATATTGTCATTGGTGAGGGGGTGTTTGCGACGGGTGGAGCTGAAGCGTTGTAGCAGGACTTCTTCGGTGGCATCCAGAAATACAATATCGACCTGGCGATACTGTCCGGGTAAGCAGGTCAGTACCTGGGTCAGCTGTTCCATGGCGTCGGGCAAATTACGCACATCGACACTGACAGCGACATTGGCGCGTTTTTCGGCGCTGTAGGGTAAATCCGCCAGTGCGGGCAACAGATCAACCGGCAGGTTGTCGATGCAATAAAAACCGAGATCTTCGAGCACGGCCAAAGCGCTGGACTTGCCTGAGCCAGAGCGGCCACTGATCACAACCAGGCGCATGATGCGGTCTCCGTATTGGTCTGGTTAGTGGTTGGCCAACGCTCGTTGGTACAGTTCCTGATCGCTGCTGGCACTACGCAATTGCTGACGGTAATCATTCTGACTGAAATTTTGCGCCAGTGTGGCGAGAATTTGCAGATGATCGTCCGTTGCTTCTTCAGGGACTAATAAAGCAAATACGAGGTCAACCGGTTGATGGTCAATGGCATCAAAATCGATGGCCTCTTGCAAGTGAAGTAACACGCCGACGGCTTGTTCGCATTGCCGTAAACGACAATGGGGGATTGCGATGCCTTCACCAATGCCAGTACTGCCCAGACGTTCACGTCCAAGCAGGCGTTCAAACACTTCGTCCGAACTGCTGCCGTCAACTTTTTCGGCAATCAGTCCGGCAAGAAACTCCAGCAATTTTTTTTTGCTGGTAATGGCGACGTCGGTACGGGTGCATTCTGGCAGTAGAATATCGGCAATCGCAATGCTCATAGGTCAACCTTGCCCGTGCTGTCGGGCAATCAGTTTTTCTTTGTGTTTCAGGAGTTGACGGTCCAGTTTGTCGGCCAGCAGATCAATGGCGGCATACATATCGTCGTGAGTTGAGGTGGCGTGAAAGTCAGCACCACTGGCATGCAGGGTGGCTTCTGCCTGTTGTCGGCCTTTTTCCAGGGTCAGTGTGATCTGGCCAGAAGTAATCGGGTCGACATGACGCTCAAGACGAACCAGTTTTTCCTTGACGTATGCTTCCATGGCTTCGGTCACTTCAACATGGTGTCCACTGATATTGATGCTCATAAACGGCTCCTTATCGCTCGCTTGTATCGAACAGAGATCGACGCTATCGGTCAGATCAATTGTTTCCGCTCATTGGAAGGCGGAATCATCATGGCTTCACGGTATTTGGCCACCGTGCGGCGTGCAACCTGAATGCCCTTGTCGCCCAGCACAATGGCAATTTTGTTATCACTCAGGGGTTTACGCGGATTTTCTTCGCTGATCAGTTTTTTGATCATGGCGCGAATGGCGGTGGATGAACATTCGCCACCGGCGTCAGTACTGACGTGGCTGGAGAAGAAATACTTCAGCTCGAAAATACCACGAGGTGTGTGCATGAATTTTTGCGTGGTGACCCGTGAAATGGTTGATTCATGCATACCAACGGCATCGGCAATATCATGCAATACCAGAGGTTTCATGGCTTCTTCGCCCTGTTCAAAGAAGTCGATTTGGTACTCGACAATTTTGGTGGCGACTTTCAGCAGGGTTTCGTTGCGGCTTTGCAGGCTTTTGATAAACCAGCGCGCTTCTTGCAAATGGTCTTTGAGGAAGGCGTTGTCGGCACTGCTGTCGGAACGTCGCACCAGTGAGGCGTAGTCGGAGTTGACACGCAGCTTGGGGGCGATATCCGGGTTAAGCTCAACACGCCATTCATCACGGATATTACGAACAATCACGTCCGGTACGACGTATTCTGACTGCTCGGAGCTGATATCAGCGCCCGGCTTGGGGTTGAGTTCTTTAACCAGACGCAGGACGGCTTTGAGGTCTTCTTCCTTGAGCCGGGTTTTGCGCATCAGGGTGGGGTAATCTTTACTGCCCAGCAGGGCGATGTAGTCGCCGATCACCAATTTGGCTTCTGCCAGCCAGGGTGTTTCGGCAGGTAGCTGGTTGAGCTGAAGAATCAGGCATTCACGCAGGTCGCGGGCAAAAACACCGGCGGGGTCAAACTGTTGCAAGCGTTTGAGGACGGCCTGGATTTCATCTTCTTCAACACCCAGTTCCGGGTCAATTGAACCGAGTATGTCGTCGATGGTGGTGTGCAGATAGCCATCGTCATCAACCCCGTCGATCAGCATGGTGGCGATCTCGCGATCGGTGTCACTCATGGGAGTCAGGTTCAGCTGCCATTCAAGATGATCTTGCAGGTCGTCTGTGGTGGCATGACGGGAGTCATAATCAAAGTCGTCATCGCCAACCGGGCCAGAGCCTGAGGAAACCCCGGCCGTGGTCTGGAACGTATCATCCCAGTTGCTATCGACTGGCAGATCATCTGGCATCTTGTCATCAGACCATTGCTCACCCAGTTCCTGGGTGTCGGCATCGGTCGTGGCCGCTGTTGCGGTGACTTCCCTTTCCTGATCTGCATTGGTTTGCTGTGCATCCGGGAAGTCGTCGTGCTCGGACTCTTCGAATTCCAGCATGGGGTTGGAGTCCAGGGCTTCCTGGATTTCCTGTTGCAGATCGAGGGTAGACAATTGCAGCAGTCGAATTGCCTGTTGCAGCTGAGGGGTCATGGTCAGCTGCTGACCCATTTTTAACTGAAGCGATGCTTTCATACAGCGTTATTATTCATCGGTTGTCGGCATGGTCTGTGCATTATACGCCAGCCTGTGAGACAGGGAATGCTTTTCATGGTGGCGAATGAAACAGCGCTGGGCATCATAGCCCTGCAAGCCGATAAGATTCAAAGATGGAAGTCATGACCAAGGTAGATAGCCCGAACCTGTTCGTTGGCGAGTACATCATCAGCGCTGCCTTCGGCAATTATGTGTCCACCGCCTACGATATAGGCTTTTTCACAAATTGCGAGAGTTTCGCGGACGTTGTGGTCAGTAATCAGTACGCCGATGCCACGTGCCTTGAGTTGACGAATGATATCCATAATGTCAGCGACCGAGATCGGATCAACACCGGCAAAGGGTTCATCCAGCAAAATAAAGGAGGGTTCGGCGGCCAGGGCGCGGGCTATTTCGACCCGTCGTCGCTCGCCACCAGACAGGGCCATGCCGAGGCTGGTACGAATGTGCTGAATGTGAAATTCATCCAGTAGCTGTTCCAGCTGTTGCTGACGTTGGGGTTTGTTCAGGTCTGACCGGGTTTCCATGATGGCCATGATATTGTCTTCGACGCTGAGTTTGCGGAAGATCGACGCTTCTTGTGGCAAATAGCCAATGCCTTTCTGGGCGCGGCCGTGCATGGGCAGATGGCTGATATCGTCATCATCGATACTGACACGCCCCTTGTCGGCTTGTACCAAGTTGACAATCATATAGAAACAAGTGGTTTTACCTGCGCCGTTAGGGCCCAGCAAGCCGACAATTTGTCCGCTGCTGACCGCCAGGGAAACGTCCTTGACGACTTCGCGGCCGTTATAGCTTTTGGCCAGATGTTCAGCCTTGAGCGTTTTCATGGTTGTACGTCCGTGTTGGGCTGGGGTTGGATAATCACTTGAATACGCTGGTTGTCGTCAGCGCCGCCAGTGCCACTGCCGGATGTTTCTGCGCCACTGGCTGAGACGGTTTCCTGTTCAATGTCATAACGGATCAATTCGCCACTGAAGAGGTTGTTTTCCTGACGCAAGGCGGCGTCTCCCTTGAAGGCAATTTCCTTGCGGTCGGCGTAAAAATCAATACGTTTGGCCGTTGCTCTGGTGATCGGTTTGTCGCTGCTGACCTGTTGCTGGTAGCGAGCCGGTTGACCTTCGGCAATCGCTTGTTTGAGCGCCTTGCCATCCAGTATCAGTGTCAGACGATCGGACTCGATGGTCAGTGTGCCTTGCTTTAGTACGACATCGCCTTCGTAGACGACCATACCAGTCTTGCGATCGAGTTCGGCGCGGTCGGATTCGATGATCATTTCTTGTTGCCAGTCTTCAGGCAAAGCCTCGACCGTGGTCGCCAAGACACTGCCAAAGAACAGCAGGGCGGTCAGTTTATTGTACATACCGGGTACTCACGTGTGCTTGAAGGTCGAGATGTTGGCGTTTGATATCCAGCGTCATACCTGTTGCATGGGTGATGTTATTGCCATGACGAATGATGACAGGTTCAGAGGTTGAAGCGGTGGCTGATGCGGGCTGGTAAAGCAACAGGCTGGTGGTGATGCTGAATGTATCAGCATTTTCTGCTGCCGTGGCCAGAGAGCGTACTTCCACCTGCTGGCTGAGTTCAACCTGGCTGTCGGTATCCATAATGCGGCCTGATTGAGCGCTGACTTGCCAGTGTTGCTGCGGGTCTGTTTGTGTCGTAATCACCGGGTTTTCCAGCCGGGTTTCCGATAATGACGGAATATGGCGAGAGCCATCGGCCGATAACATCTGTTGTAGCTGGCCATCCGCATCGTAACGACGGTGTTGTAATTGTTTGCCGTAATAATCCGGTTCAAGACTGGTCACCGGCGTTGCTGCCGTGACCAGCTCAGTGGTATAGCGCTCTACCGCCAGCAAGGCGAGGCCAACGGCCACTGCCAAGACCAGCAGCACATAGCGCTTGCGCATCAGATAACTCCAGCACGCAGCAAGTCGTGCATGGTGACAACACCACAAATATTCTGACCGTCGGTAACGACCAGGGCATTGATCTTGCCGTCTTCCATGATTTTTAACGCTTCGGCAGCCAGCATACCGGGGATGATGGTTTTGGCCTGGCGGGTCATCAGGTCTGAAATCAGGGCGGAGTGGATATCGACACCATGATCAATGGTACGGCGCAGGTCGCCATCGGTGAAAATACCCACCAATTCACCCGCTGCCGTTTGTACGGTGGTCATACCGAGACCCTTGGTGGTCATTTCCAACAGGGAGCGTGACAGGCTGGATTCGGGTCTGACGACCGGAATTTCCCGGCCGCTATGCATGATGTCTTCGACTTTTAATAACAAGCGTCGACCCAGACTGCCACCGGGGTGGGAAAAGGCGAAGTCTTCTGCCGTGAACCCACGGGCTTCCAGTAACGCAATTGCCAGGGCGTCTCCCAATACCAGAGCACTGGTGGTTGATGAGGTAGGCGCCAGGCCCAGCGGGCAGGCTTCAGAATCCACACTGGCGTTCAGGTGAGCAGCCGAGGCAAGGCCCAGGGTGGATTGCGGGTTACCGGTGATACTGATCAGGGGCACTGCCAGACGTTTCAACAGAGGCAACAAGCTGGTTACTTCGGCGGTTTCGCCGGAGTTACTCAGGGCAATCACCACATCGACGGATGTGATCATCCCCATATCCCCATGGCTGGCTTCGCCAGGGTGGACAAAAAATGCCGGGGTTCCTGTACTGGCCAGTGTAGCCGCAATTTTGCGACCAATATGGCCGGATTTGCCCATGCCTGACACAACAACCCGGCCTTTGCAGGACAGCATCAGCTGACAAGCAGTTTTGAAATTGTTGTCCAGCATGGCGGACAGGTTGTGAATCGCACGTTGTTCCAGTTCTATGGTACGTAGTGCCGACGACAGGAAATCAAATTCAGTGTTCATTGTTATCCATTACTTGTCATTACAAACAGAGTGGCCAGGTAGCCAAGGTAACTCAGTCCTAGCAGGCTGCCACTGAATCGTCCCATCACGCCACTGCGGCGATTGAGTACAAACAGCACCAGCAATGCCAGCGTCAATGACAGCATAACAGGCAGATCGCGATGCAGAGCCATCGGCTCGACCGCTACGGTAGCGATCAGGCCAGGCACTGGCATTACCGCGAGCAGGTTGAAAATGTTGGAGCCAATCACGTTACCGATGGCAATGTCGTGATGTCCTTTCAATGCGCTGGCAACAGAGGCCGCCAGTTCTGGCAGGCTGGTGCCAATGGCGACGATGGTCAGACCAATCACCAGGTCACTGACCCCAAAGTTATGGGCAATGATGGTTGCGCCCCAGACCAGAGCCTTGGAGCTGGCCATCAGGCAGACCAGTCCGGAGACGAGCCAGAAAACAGCCATTTTGGTGGGCAGCGATTCAATTTCTGCGGCTTCATCTTCGTCGACAATGGGTTCACCACTCTCATCGGACTCCTGGAACAGGATGTACATGGTGGCGACCAGACCGGCCAGCAGAAGGAGGGAATCAACATAACTCAATTCCAGGTCGGCCAGTGTCAAGCCCGCCAGAATGCTGACCAGCAACAACAGTGGCAGCTCTTTGCGCAGTAATTTCTTTTTCAGCGGAATCGGGCTGACCAGCGCCGTAATCCCCAGTACCAGGCCAATGTTGGTGATGTTGGAGCCGAGGGCATTACCCACAGCCAGGTTGCCAACACCATCCAGAGTTGCGACGGCAGAGACAAACAATTCAGGAGCGGATGTGCCAATGGAAACAATCGTCAGCCCCACCATTAGCGGTGACATGCCAAGGCGGCGAGCTGTTGCTGCAGCTCCAAGGACAAATTTGTCGGCACTCCATACCAGGACAACCAAGCCGATTAAGACGGCAACCAGTGCTGTGATCATGATGCTCCTGCAGACAGACTCTGCTCAGACGTACTTGATGATAGAAGAGGCCGCATTGTACCGGAGGGGCGCAGAGGCGCAATTGGAACAATGCGTTTTGTTGCAGGTGAAAGACATCACAAAAGCGGCGTTGGTTCTGAAGGATCAATCCGCTATGCTAGCGCTCACTTTAAATCCCGTATTTCCGGCCCGGGAAAGGACGCTTTCATGGTGGTTGAGCAACCCTACATTTCGGTGCGTGATCTGGTCTTTACACGCGGCGACCGGCTGATCTATGACGGCCTGTCTGTTGATTTCCCCCGTGGCAAGGTGACGGCTATTATGGGCCCGAGCGGTACCGGGAAAACAACCCTGTTACGTTTGATCGGCGGACAATTGACCCCAGACCAGGGCTCGATCGTGCTGGCGGGGGAGGAAATCACCACGCTCAAGCGCCCGCAATTGTTCGAATTACGCAAACAGAAGATGGGGATGTTGTTCCAGACCGGTGCTCTGTTTACCGACCTGAACGTTTTCGACAACGTCGCATTTCCTTTGCGTGTTCACACTGATTTGCCGGAATCCATGATTCGGGATCTGGTACTGATGAAATTGGAAGCCGTTGGTTTACGCGGTGCCCGTAATTTGAATCCTGCTGAATTGTCCGGTGGTATGGCGCGTCGTGTGGCATTGGCCCGTTCCATCGCCATGGATCCGGAACTGATTATGTACGATGAGCCTTTTACCGGCCTCGATCCTATTTCGATGGGTATGATTGTCAAATTGATCAGGGGACTGAACAAAGCCCTTGGCTTGACCAGCTTGCTGGTCTCTCACGATGTAGAGGAATGCTGTGGCATTGCCGATTACCTCTGCCTGGTATCCGGAGGCAAAGTAATTGGCTTCGGTTCACCAAATGAGCTGTTACATGAAGGCTCCGATGAAGTTCGGCAGTTTCTCAGCGGCGACCCGGATGGGCCTGTGCCGTTTCATTATCCGGCAAATGATTATCGTGAGGATATTTTGGCAGGAGGTAACTGAGCATGCTTGAGCGATTGCAGTTGTTGGGCCGCAAAGGCTTGTCTTCAATTGAAGCCCTCGGTTCCGCTTCGCTGCTGTTATGGCACTCCCTGTCCTGGGGTGGGCCGGGCAGTGCTAATTTTTCCGATCTTATACGTCAGCTTTTTGCTGTTGGTGTACGCTCGCTGAGCATTATCGCCGTGGCCGGTTTTTTTGTCGGCATGGTGCTGGGGCTACAGGGTTACACCATTCTGGTTGATTTCGGCTCCGAAGCCGCACTGGGGACGATGGTATCGCTGACCCTGTTGCGCGAGCTGGGACCGGTAGTGACCGCTCTGTTGTTTGCCGGGCGAGCAGGTTCTGCCCTGACGGCGGAAATCGGCTTGATGAAAGCCACCGAGCAGCTGTCGGCGATGGAAATGATGGGGGTTGACCCGCTGAAACGCGTGATCACACCGCGTTTGTGGGCCGGTATTATCTCTATGCCATTGTTGGCGGTGATTTTCAGCACCGTCGGCATCTGGGGCGGGGCGTTTGTCGCAATCGATATGCTGGGCATTGATGAAGGTGCCTATTGGGGCAATATGCAGGCATCGGTTGAATTTTATAACGATGTGATCAAGGGAGTGATCAAGTCAATTGCATTTGGCTGGGTGGTGACCTGGATTGCAGTCTATCAAGGCTACGCATCAATGCCGACGTCTGAAGGTATTGGTAAGGCAACAACCCAGACGGTGGTGATTTCCTCGCTGGCGGTATTGGGACTGGATTTTGTACTGACAGCAGTCATGTTTGGAGGCGTTTAATTATGCAAAAGCGTTCTATAGAACTCACCGTTGGGGCTTTTGTGGTGATTGGTATTCTGGCGCTGGTACTGATGGCTCTCCGCGTCAGTGGCTTGTCGATGAGCGATGCCGGAGATACCTATACCATCAAGGCCCGTTTTGAAAATCTGGGCGGGCTGAATGAGCGAGCCAAGGTATCCATGGCCGGTGTGACCATTGGCCGGGTTACCCGGGTTTATCTGGATAAGGAATGGTACTCTGCAGTGGTTGAAATGGAAATCACCAAGGATATGAGTACCCTGACCAGCGATACTTCTGCAGCCATTCTGACCGCGGGTTTGCTGGGCGAGAAGTATATTGGCCTGACTGTTGGGGCTGAAGACGATTATCTGCAAGAAAACGATTGGATAGAAGATACCCAGTCAGCTCTGGTGCTTGAAGAGCTGATCGGACGTTTCCTGTTCAGCAAGGCGGAAGAAGGCTGACAAATGCTTTGATCTGATGGTCGCTGTCATTTTCAGGTCATGACATAACAATAAACTGGCACTACATGAAGAGAGGGAAATATCATGATTCGGTGGCTATTAATGGCTATGGTTTTGCTGTCCCCGGTGTCTGGAGTACAGGCTCTGGAATCGGAAGCACTGGGTGAACACGCGCATGAAGTGGTACGCAGAGTAACAACCCGGGTTATGGAAAATATCAACACCAATCGCGACTTGTACGAAAGTGACAACGCCAGGTTCTACTGGGAATTGGAAGACGTACTGGGTCCAATGGTGGATTTTCGTCGTTTGACTCGCAAGATTATGGGGCGGCATTACTTCGATGCCAGCAAGGCGCAGCGTCAGCGTTTTGCCCGTGCCTTCAAGCGCAGTTTGCTGAGTTCTTATGCGACGGGGCTGATTGAATTTACCGATTATGAAGTGCGTATGTTGCCTCCGCGCAAGGATTTTGAACATACTTCTTCCAACACCCTGGTCGATCTTGAAGTAATCACTCCCAGTGGTCGGATATTCCCGATTACCCAAAGCATGTATTACGACCTTTCCGCCTACTCCTGGAAAGCGCAAAACGTGATTGTGAATGGCATTAATATCGGCCAGTTATTCAATGAGCAGTTCACCCAGTTGGTTGACGATAAAAACGGCAATATCGGTGCCGCGATTGAACAGTGGATTGATGATTTACAAGAACAGGGCCGCGAGCTGCGTAAACGCGCCGTGATAAATGGTACGCAATCATGACCCGACTTGACGCAGTATCAGCCAGCCTGGCCTGTATTGGTGGAGACTTGCTAGCCTCCACCGTGGTCGAGCTGATGGAGCCAGGGCGTGACATGATCCGCCGTAGCGGTGGTGAGTGGTGTCTGGATATGGCCGATGTCGATCGGGTTTCCAGTGCCGCGGTGGCGTTATTGCTCGATTGGATGAGAACGGCACAGCAGGCGGATGTCAGCATGACTGTCCGTGCGGTACCGGAACGTTTACTGCCGATTCTGCGAATCAGTGATCTCGAAGGGCTGTTTGCTGAGATTCTGGTGGCCGAAGCATAACGACGGCATCCTGGTGAACGTGTCTGGAGTGGTGGGCTGGGTTACAAAGTCCGCCAGAAATAGTGAACACGGCACACTAACTATGGCCGAATATCGCTGGAGGTTCCCCCTTCCACTTATTCTGGCCCTCTAAATCCGCTATCATTCCCCGCTTTCCAATTCCCTGACTGGTGGAGTGTTATGGCGCCGTCTGCAATATCCGAGATTCTGACCTTGTTGAATACCCAATTGCCCGATATTCAATGGCATGTTGATGGCGATGGCTATCAATATCTGGTTGAAGGAGTCGGTGATCATTTTGAAGGCCTTAACGCAGTCAAACGCCAACAAGTGGTTTACCAGGTGTTGAACCCTCTGATCGCCGCTGGCTCACTGCACGCAGTGACCATCCGTACTTTCACCAGCGCTGAGTATGCTGCGCGCTGATTTTTGGAAAATACATGGAAAAATTGCAAATTGTTGGCGGTAATCGGCTGTCTGGCGATGTCCGGATTTCCGGAGCCAAGAACTCCGCACTGCCGATTCTGGCGGCTACCCTGTTAGCCGAAGGCGTCATGCGGGTTGGCAACCTGCCTCATCTGCACGACATCACGACCATGCTGGAGCTATTGGGCTGCATGGGCGTTGAGGTCGCAATCAACGAAGACATGTCGGTAGAAACCAACTGTCGCAATATCAAAAGCTGCGTCGCTCCCTACGACCTGGTGCGTACCATGCGAGCATCGATTCTGGTACTTGGGCCATTGCTGGCCCGTTATGGGGAAGCCGAGGTGTCATTACCCGGAGGCTGTGCGATTGGCAGCCGCCCGGTCGACCTGCATTTGCGCGGTATGGAAGCAATGGGCGCCCACGTGGACGTGATGGATGGTTACATCAAGGCCCACGTGCCCGGTGGCCGCTTGCACGGAGCGAATATTTTTCTGGATATGCCGACCGTTACCGGCACAGAAAACATCCTGATGGCGGCAGTGTTGGCGGACGGGCGCTCCGTCATTACAAACGCGGCCCGGGAACCGGAAGTGGTGGATCTGGCCAACTGCCTGATTGCCATGGGGGCCAGGATTCAGGGAGCAGGCAGTGAGACATTGATCGTCGATGGTGTAGAAACCTTGCATGGCTGCAGCTTCGATGTCTTGCCAGACCGTATCGAAACCGGCACCTATCTGGTCGCGGCAGCGGTTACCGGTGGTTGTGTCAGAACCCACCATACCGATCCGTTATTACTGGATGCGGTGCTGCTGAAACTGCAGGAAGCCGGTGCCGAGATCACTACGGGTGAGGACTGGATCCAACTGGATATGACTGGCCGTCGCCCCAAGGCGGTGAATATCCGTACCGCACCACACCCGGCTTTCCCCACCGATATGCAAGCCCAGTTTGTGGTTTTGAATGCCGTGGCCGAAGGGGTCGGCACTGTTGTTGAAACTGTCTTTGAAAACCGCTTTATGCATGCCCAGGAGCTGGTGCGCATGGGGGCGGACATTCATGTCGAAGGCAATACCGCAACGATTACCGGTCGTGAAACCCTGAGTGGTGCTCCGGTGATGGCCACCGACTTGCGGGCGTCGGCCTCGCTGGTACTGGCGGCACTGGTCGCTCACGGCACCACCGACGTCAACAGCATCTACCACATCGACCGTGGTTACGAATGCATCGAAGAAAAATTTCAGCAGCTGGGTGCCCATATCCGTCGAATTTCCGGCTGACAGGCACATCACACTAGATTGAGGACATCATGACCCAACCGCTTACCATTGCACTCTCCAAGGGACGCATTCTGGATGACACTCTGCCATTGCTGGCCGAGGCAGGTATTCATCCGGCGGAAGATATTCAAAAAAGCCGCAAGCTGATCTTTGATACCAATCATCCGCATATCAAGCTGGTGGTTATTCGTGCGACGGACGTGCCGACTTATGTGGAATACGGTGCCGCGGATCTGGGTGTCTCCGGCAAGGATGTGCTGATGGAATACAACAGCGACAATCTGTGTGAGCCGCTGGATTTGAATATTGCGACTTGTCGCTTGATGACCGCCGCCATCAAGGGAACCGAGCTACCCGAAGGGCGACTCAAGGTAGCGACCAAATTTGTTAATGTCACCAAGCGTTATTTTGCTGAGCAAGGGCGCCAGGTCGATATTATCAAGCTGTATGGTGGTATGGAGCTGGCTCCGATTATGGGGCTGGCCGATCTGATTGTGGATATTGTTGATACGGGTAACACCCTCAAGGCCAATGGTCTGGAAGCACGTGATCTGATTGCACCGGTCAGTTCACGACTGGTTGCCAGCCGTGCGGCGATGAAAGTAAAACATGCCCAGATTCAACCCATTATCGATTTGATTGGCGCAGCGGTTGAGCGTCAACAGCAGCAAGCCAAATAACCGGGGAGAACCGCATGACCTTATCTATTCGTCGATTCAGCTCTGCGCAGGACGATTTTGCCAGCCAGATGGATGCGCTGTTGTCGTGGGAATCGGTATCCGATACCGGCGTCCAGCAGGCTGTTACCGACATCGTTAACGATGTGCGTCGTCGTGGTGATGCCGCCGTCATTGAATACACCAACAAGTTTGATCGCATGGACGTTACCGCCATGGCCGATCTGGAATTGAGCCAGGAGCAGTTGCAAACCGCTCTGGACGGCCTGCCCGACGACCAGCGCAGCGCCTTGTTGGCCGCCGCGGAACGTGTCCGGGCTTACCACGAACACCAGAAGCAGGATTCCTGGCGTTACAGCGAAACCGACGGCACGGTACTGGGTCAGAAAATCACTCCGATGGATCGTGTTGGTATCTACGTTCCCGGCGGCAAGGCGGCCTATCCGTCCTCGGTGTTGATGAATGCGATTCCGGCCCACGTGGCGGAAGTGCAGGAAATCATCATGGTGGTACCAACTCCCGACGGTGAACTGAACCAGCTGGTGCTGGCGGCGGCGGCGGCGGCGGGTGTGTCCCGTGTCTTTACCATTGGTGGCGCCCAGGCTGTCGCTGCGTTGGCCTATGGCACCGAGACCGTCCCTGGCGTGGACAAGATTGTTGGGCCGGGCAATATTTATGTCGCCACCGCCAAACGTATGGTGTTTGGTCAGGTCGGTATCGACATGATTGCCGGGCCGTCAGAAATCCTGGTGGTCTGTGATGGTGGAACCAATCCGGACTGGATTGCCATGGATCTGTTCTCGCAGGCAGAGCACGACGAAGATGCCCAATCGATTCTGGTATCTACCGATAGCGATTTCCTTGATCAGGTGACTGCCAGCATCAACACGTTGCTGCCGACCATGGAGCGGGCCGATATTATCCGTACCTCTCTGACCAACCGTGGCGCACTGATTCATGCCAGCTCCGAAGACGATGCCGTGGCCATTATCAACCGCATTGCACCAGAGCATCTGGAATTGTCGGTGGCTGACCCGGAAGCCTGGCTGCCGTCAGTTCGGCATGCGGGGGCTATCTTTATGGGTCGTTACACCGCAGAAGCGCTGGGGGATTATTGCGCAGGGCCAAACCACGTCTTGCCGACTTCGGGCACGGCGCGCTTTTCATCCCCACTGGGTGTGTACGACTTCCAGAAGCGCTCTTCGCTGATCATGTGCTCAGCTGACGGCGCTTCAGAATTGGGTCAAGTGGCTTCTACCCTGGCGCGTGGGGAGTTTCTTACTGCCCATGCCCGCTCAGCGGAATACCGCATCAAGGATTGATGCCGTTGCAGTGGTCGGTACTCAGTCAGCAGCCGGTATGGCGTCGCTGTTCTGGGTACCACGCTGACCGGCAATCGCTTCGGTTTGAGCCAGTTTGCCATCACGAATAAAGTCCAGCAGGATTTTGTCCCCGGGGTGCAGAATGGCAATCTGGTTCATCGCCTTGCGGGCGTCCTTGGTATCCATCTGGTTGATCTTGACGATGATATCGCCGACCGTCAGCCCGGAAAGATCCGCCGGGCCATCCTGATAGATCCCCGTCACTATCAAGCCTTCCAACGCCTCCGGTAATGCCAGGGCATCCAGCAGCTTCGGTGTTGCTTCCTGGACTTCGATACCGAGCCAGCCCCGAATCGCGATACCGTGCTGCGAGATATCCGTCAGTGCTCGCTGAGCAACGGCAACAGGGATTGCAAAACCAATGCCTTCGCTGCCACCGCTTTGGGAATAAATCGCGGTATTGATACCGACCAGCTCACCTTTGGCATTGATCAGTGCACCACCGGAGTTACCCGGGTTGATGGCGGCATCGGTTTGGATATAGTTTTCGTAGGTATTCAGCCCCAGCTGGTTACGACCGGTTGCCGAGACAATGCCCAGTGTCACGGTCTGGCCGACACCAAACGGATTACCAATGGCGAGCACCACATCGCCGACCCGCAGGTGTTCATCATGAGCGACCGGGATAATCGGTAAATCTGGCATGTCGATTTTCAGAATCGCCAGATCGGCTTCTGGATCAGAGCCGATCAGGGTGGCACTGGCTTCGCGGCCATCGTGCAGGGCGACCACAATCTGGTCGGCGTCCTTGATAACATGATTATTGGTGAGAATATGACCCTCGGTGGTCATGATCACGCCAGAACCCAGGCTGGACTGCAAGCGTTCGTCAGGTTCCGGCGTCGTATTAAAAAAACGCTGGAACAGCGGATCATCAAACAAAGGGTGCTGTTTGCGTTTGACTACCTTGCTGGTGTAAATGTTGACGACAGCGGGGGCTGCTCGCTCCACGGCATCGGCATAACTGGTGGCCATGCCGGTGGATGATTGGGCACTGTGTTGAATGGCGGCGGCTGGTTGTCCTGACTCACGCGCTGTACTGGTTACCCATTGTGGGGCCCAAAGCAGAATCATCAGGGCAACACACAGGCCGACCAGTGATGGCACCAGCATGGTGTGGACAAAAGAATATCGAGGCATGTAAGCAAGTCTCCACGGGGTTGCGAGCAAGCCGCAGGTTCAAACAATCAGCGCTATTATTGCTGGCTAACAAATTTAACAGAAATAAGTGAGGTGCATCATGTTCGATGGCGTAATTGAACGCCAGCAACTGCTGACGTATCTGAACCAATTGTTGCAAAACCGCCACATTCGGGATTATTGCCCAAATGGTCTGCAAGTCGAAGGCCGGGATCGTATCCGACATATCGTTACCGGCGTAACGGCCAATCAGGCATTGATCGATGAGGCCATTGCACTCGGTGCAGATACCTTGCTGGTGCATCATGGTTACTTCTGGAAAGGCGAAAATGCCTGCATAACCGGTATCAAACGCGAACGACTGAAAGCCTTGCTGGCCCATGATATCAACCTGCTGGCTTATCACTTGCCGCTGGATATTCACCCGGAACTGGGTAATAACACTCAGCTGGCCGATATACTGGAACTGACCATTACTGGCCCTATTGATCCGCTGGATACCGCCACGCCGGGTCTGATCGGTCATCTACCCAAGCCGATGGCTGCCAGTGAATTTTCCCAGTGGATTGGCGAATGTCTGGATCGGACACCGTTACATATTGGCGAAGATGAAGACATCATCGAAACCGTTGCCTGGTGTACCGGTGGTGCCGAGGGGTATTTGCAGCTGGCCATCGATGCCGGTGTTGACGCTTATATTACCGGTGAAATCAACGAACCGGCGGTGCATCTGGCACGGGAAACCGGTACCCATTTCTACAGTGCCGGTCATCATGCCACCGAGCGTTATGGTGTGCTGGCGCTGGGGCAGCAGCTGGAAGCCGAGTTGGGTATCAAGGTCACATTTATCGATATTGATAATCCAGTGTGAGCCCGGAGGCTGGATAACAGCATCAATTTGCCATTGCCGATCGAAGATACATACGGCTTGATTTTATCTCGACAGAATTCTTGCTGCTTGTATCTTGTACGATGCCAGGTGTCGGATATATTGATCGATTTATAAATAAAAAATATTGAATCTGGAATACGAGCAAAAGCCACCAAAACAGTTTATATCAAAGCAGAGGCGCACGATATTGATCAGCCCGCTGACGACTCTGTAAATAAGGGTAGAAGGAGATATAGGTATCATCAAGTCATGATGTTTCAATATCGCCGGAGATTGTGAATATAACCCATGGCTTTATGCGAGTGAAAAGCGCTGTATTCCATTTTGGCTCACAAGTTCCCTTGCTGTGACACAGTGTCGCACGGTATGGATTTGCTTGGATGCTCCCGGCATTATCGCTTGCCAGCTGGAGCATACCAGCACCAAATTATAAATCTTATCCGGTAAGGACACATTTATGCGCATTATCTCCACAACTCCTGGCACCAGACTTCTAACCACTCTAAGCGTTATGGCTACCAGCGTACTACTGGCCAGTTGCGGTAGCGACAGCAGCAGTGATAGCGACTCGGACGCCAGTGCCGAGACCGTCAGCTACAGCTTGCAGTTTTCGGCGTCAGTCGGTGCTGAAGAGATGGCGTGTGGGGAGCATACAACTCTGGTTGGTACCGCAGATGATGGTAATGGCAGCCTGCCTTCAATCAAGGATTTCCGTTTGTATGTCTCGGATGTTCAAGTCGCGACTGACGATGGTGAGTTTGTCAGCCTGACGCTGGATAGCAGTGACTGGCAGTATGAAAACGTAGCTCTGCTGGACTTTGAAGATGGTAGTGATACCTGTACTTCATCCACCACTGCCATGAACAGTGTGATCACAGGGACAGCTCCTGAAGCCGACTATAGCCGGGTGCGCTTTACCGTGGGTGTACCAGAAGATTTGAACCACCTGGATAGTGACACAGCGGTTTCACCACTGAATATCAGCGGCCTGCACTGGAGTTGGGCTGGCGGCTACAAACATGCCCGCCTGGATGTGGTTGACTGGAATATTCACCTGGGTACCACAGGGTGCACACTGGATGAAAATAACGACAATCTGGATTGTACCGACTCACGTCCCAACCGCCCGACCTACACCTTTTCGAATGTGACGCTGGCAAGCAGCACCATCAACTTTGATTATGCTGCGCTGGTTGCTGACTCGGATATCACAACCGATGAAGGTGGTGCAACGGGCTGTATGTCGAGCGCTACCGACCCTGAGTGTGCCGAGATCTTCACCAATCTGGGGCTGGATGTCACCACGGGCCAATGCCTGGATGATGACTGTGATTCACAAACCTGGGTTACGGTTGAATAAATGGCACTGAGTCATTGGTATGCCGGGGTGCTGGGAGCCTGTGGGCTACTTCTGGTGGGTTGCCAGTCATCCGATTTTGATCTGCAGCTGGAGCAGGAAGCCGAAGGGGTTACCCTGCTGCAGCTCAGCAGTGAGGGTGGCTTTGTGCTGCCCGCGATTCCGGATGACAACCCACTGACGGATGCCAAGATCACCCTTGGACGTTATTTGTTTTACGATACCCGACTGTCGGGCAACCAGACCCAGAGTTGTGAAAGCTGTCACTTTCAGGAACTGGCCTTTACGGATGGCAAGGTCGTACCGACCGGATCGACCGGTGATGATCTGGTGCGTAATTCCCAGACCTTGACGAACGTGGCGTACAACGGCACCTACACCTGGTGGAACTCGATTTTTACCAGTATCGAGCTGCAACTGGCTATTCCTCTGACGGGTGATACACCGGAAGAGTTGGGGATTAACGACGCCAACCTGACGGAAGTGCTGGATCGCTTCCGTAATGATGAAGACTACCAGACCCTGTTTGCCGATGCCTTTCCATCGGAAAGCGACCCCTTTACCCTGACCAATATAACCTACGCATTGGCTTCTTTTACCCGGACGATGGTGTCTGACCGCTCACCTTACGACAATAATGAGCTGTCCGATTCGGCTCGTCGGGGAGAGACCCTGTTCTTCTCGGAAGAGCTGGAATGTTTCCACTGCCATAATGGTTTCAATTTCTCCAGTTCAACCATTACCACCAATACCCGCTTTCCGGAACGACCATTTTTTAATACCGGTTTGTACAATATCGATAATCAGGGCAGTTACCCTGAGGACAATACCGGCAAATATCAGGTTACCGGGGACTGGAATGATATGGGTGCTTTCCGGCCACCGACGCTACGCAATATCGAGCTGACAGCGCCTTATATGCACGACGGTTCCATGGAAACACTGGAAGAAGTTCTGGAATTTTATGCTGATGGTGGACGTAATATCACCTCTGGTGAGTACAGCGGAGATGGACGTGATAACCCGTATAAAAGCAGTTTTGTCAGCGGATTTGACCTGTCGGACGATGACAAAACAGATCTGATCAATTTTCTTCACAGCCTGACTGACCAGGAATTTATTAGCGATGAGCGTTTTTCCAACCCGTTTGAATAATATCTGCTGCGTTATGGCAGTTACCGGCCTGGTGGTTCTCCCGGCAGTCGCCGACAGCGGTCATCAGCACGGACATGCTGCTGCCAGCGAGAGCGGGGATAATGCTACGCCGTGGCAGCTGGATGTGATGATGGGCTATCAGAATATGTCTTCTCCAGTCATTGCCGGTTTTTTGCCCTATGACACACATTATCTCAGTGCTGGGGTCAGCTTGCAGCATGTGGATATTGGTCGGTCTTTCCAATTGCCGGATCAGCATCTGTATGGGCGAGCAGTGTTGTCATATCACAGCAGCAGTACCGAGGTGCATGAAGCCTGGCTTGGTCATCAAGCTGGTAACTGGGAGATGCGGGCAGGGCAGCAGCTGGTGGATATCGGTTGGTTGAACCGACAGCACAGTCATGCTCGTCGTTTTACGGAATTACCTCTGGTGTATCAGGCATTGTGGGGTGGTGAGTGGTCAGAAGGCGAAGCCCGGTTGGCTTATCAGGGGCAGTGGTCGGAGCATTGGCAGTGGCGAACTACCGCCAGTGTGTTGGGTACTAGCCAGATGGCTACCACCGATGATGGTGGTGCTGCCATGATCACCGCTCAAGTCGGTACGCGTTACGGCCAATGGCAACACCTGTTCAAGCTGGATGTCTATGGTGCTGAGGTTGGTCAGCGAGGCATGCAGCTATTTGCCACCAGTTCGGAAAGCCATACCCATGGCTCAACGGCGACCGAATACTTTGATGGTCAAGTGAGTCATATTGCTCTTGGCTGGAGCAGTGAATGGAAAAACACCCTGGGTGTGTGGCAGTTGCAGGGCGAGTATCAGCAGCGACAGGAAGAAGGTGATCTCAGTAGTGCTGACGGACAAACCACGGATGCCAGTGCGGCGCTGGATTTACGCAGTTGGGGGGCCTATCTGGATTTGTCATGGCAACAACGCACATTGGAAGCGGGCCTGCGTTGGCAGATGATAGGCAGTGATGTTGCGCTGAGCGAATTATCCAGTGATGACCTTGAAGACTCGATTCTGAATCACGAAGACCGTAGCCCAAGTTACCTGAATATGCTGGTGGCCTGGCATCTGCCCTTGCCTGGCAGCAAGCTGCGTTTGCAATATAACGTGCCGCTGGCGGATGCTTTGGCATTACCAAGAACGCAGCTGCAATGGGTACACAGCGTCGCTTTCTAGATGAGCGTGCTGTCACTCCGGCCTTGGGTCAGCTGTGCTGGCTGTTGATGCTTCCTGAGCGAGACCGAACGGATCATAAAAGGCTTTATGATCCGATCCGCAAAGAGGCTAAAGACTCCTGAGCTTTGGTCTGCATACGGCGAGTTTCAAACGTAGGGTACGCTGATGCCGAAAAAGTAATTGGGTCTAACGGTACTGCTTGAGTAACAAGATGTTATCTCACCCCTTCCGCTTTAATACTTTCAAGCACTGCTTGTAACCCAGCTTTCCAGTTTGACGGCTCGACGCCTGCTGCCACCACTTTAGAGCAATCAAGTACCGAAAATACGGGTCTGGTCGCCGGAGTCGGGTATTCGGAAGAGGGAATCGCTCCCAAGGTAGGGCATCGCTCAATCAAGCCGACAGCCAAAGCCTGTTGATGAATTTCTCTGGCAAATGCCCACCATGACACTGCGATATCACCGGCAAAATGATAAAGGCCTTTCACTTCAACCTTCCCTTTTTTCTCACGTTGTTGCATCAGTGAGTAAATTGCCCGGGCTATATCACCGGCATAGGTAGGGCAACCTATTTGATCTGCCACCACCGACAATTGGTCTCGTTGCTGGGCTAACTTGACCATGGTTTTGACAAAGTTATTTCTGTACTCACTGAATACCCAAGCTGTTCTGAGAATGATCGCTTCCGGACAAATCTTGAACACCGCCTGCTCACCAGCTAGCTTGGATGCGCCATAGACAGACTGAGGGTCGACTGCGTCAGTCTCTTTCCATGCAATGCGTCCTTCGCCAGAAAACACATAATCGGTGGACACATGTATAAAATGAGCAGTATTGCCGGCACACCAGGAAGCCAATAAAGCAGGGCCGGTTTCATTAACCTTGTAGGCTGAATCATGTTCTGATTCTGCTTTATCAACTGCGGTATAGGCCGCGGCATTAACAACAACATCGGGCTTTATAGCACTTAGTACGTTATTGACAGCTGCCTCATCGGATATATCCAGTTCTGACGATGACAAGGCATGAAACTCTTCACCATGGCTTGTCAATAAGCGGGACATACTCTGCCCCAATTGACCATTGGCTCCAGTAATCAACCAGCGCATCAAACACTCCTTGTTGCTGCTAGCTGAGCCAGCGTAGGGGCAACTGCATCTTTACCAGACAGCTGGACTTCTACATCACCCAGCTCGCTCAAAGGCCATTCAATAGCGACCTCCGGGTCGTTCCATATAAGACTGCCTTCATCGGCAGGATCATAGTAGTCGGTGCATTTGTATTCAAAGTCTGCAGCGTCTGAAAGCACCAGAAAGCCATGAGCCAATCCAGGTGGAACCCAGAATTGGCGCTTGTTTTCCTCGCTCAAAATAACGCCTTCCCACTGCCCAAACGTGGGAGAACCTGGGCGTATATCAACGGCTACATCGAAGACTGATCCGCGAATAACCCGTACGAGCTTGCCTTGAGGCTTTGACTTCTGAAAATGAAGCCCTCGTAATACCCCTTTTCGGGACCGGGAATGATTGTCCTGTACAAAGGTTGCATTGATACCTGCCATATCACGGTAACGATTGTCCTGAAATGTCTCCAGGAAAAAGCCTCTCTCATCCCCAAAAACTTTAGGCTCAATCACAACAACACCGTCAATCGAGGTTTGAATCACATTCATCAGGCTTGTGCCTCCTTCAGAATTTTGAATAGGTATTGACCATAACCTGTTTTTTTCAAAGCAGTAGCTTCGGCTTCCAGTTGTTCTGCGGTGATCCAGCCATGATCAAATGCAATTTCTTCCAGGCATGCTATTTTGAAGCCTTGGCGCTGTTCAATGGTATTCACAAACATACCAGCTTCAATCAAGGAGTCATGAGTACCAGTATCCAGCCAGGCAAAGCCTCGGCCCAATACTTCAACATTCAGCTTGCCGGCTTCCAGATACATGTTATTGATATCTGTGATCTCAAGCTCACCACGAGGAGAAGGTTTCACGGCTTTGGCGACATCGACGATATTGTTATCGTAGAAATACAAACCGGTAACGGCATAGCTGGACTTTGGCTTGATTGGTTTTTCTTCAATGGAAAGTGCCTTGCCATTACTATCAAACTCGACCACCCCAAAGCGCTCAGGATCACTTACGTGGTAGCCAAAAACAGTGGCTCCATCTTTACGCTTGGCGGCATTGATAAGATTATCACTAAAGTGCTGACCATAAAAAATGTTGTCGCCCAACACCAATGCAGCCGGTGCTCCAGCCAGAAATTCTTCCCCGATCAGGAATGCCTGGGCCAATCCATCAGGGGATGGCTGCACCGCGTAGCTAAAACGCACTCCGTATGCTTCACCAGACCCTAGCATGCGCTGGAAAGATGGCATATCTTCTGGGGTGGAAATAATAAGAATCTCTCTGATACCTGCCAACATAAGTACAGAGATGGGGTAAAAAATCATTGGTTTGTCATAGATTGGTAACAATTGTTTGGAGACACCTCGTGTGATGGGGTGCAATCGTGTCCCGGAACCTCCAGCCAAGATAATGCCTTTATATGAACTCATTTTCTCTCCAAATGTATTTTATGAGCATGTATGCTACATTTATTGGCAGACCAATCAAGATGAAATTGACTAGCCGATGCAGTATCTTTAACTTGTATGATTGTTTTCGGATAATGGAAAGCAGAGAAGATCAAAAAAGACAACGCCTTAAAACAGCAAAATATATACCTAACTTGAGTCAAGCACAATGAAATTTCTAGTCACTGGCGGAGCCGGTTTTATCGGAAGTGCCGTCGTCCGACACCTGATCAATGCAACAGACCACACTGTCATTAATCTGGACTGCCTCACTTATGCTGGCAATCTGAATTCACTGGATTCAATATCTCAGAATGAACGTTACACATTCACAAAAGTAGACTTGAGAAATGCCGACGCGGTAAAAGACACACTCGAAAAATACCAGCCAGACATCATCATGCACCTGGCTGCTGAAAGTCATGTCGATCGTTCAATCGACAGCCCCGATGACTTTATTCAAACCAATGTTATTGGAACATTCAACTTACTTGAAGCCGCTCGAAAGCTTTATTCAACACTCCCAGAGGAACGGCAGCAACAGTTCCGGTTCCATCACATATCCACTGATGAAGTATATGGTGACCTGGAAGGTACGGATGACCTGTTTACCGAAAATACACCATACTCTCCCAGCTCTCCATACTCAGCCAGTAAGGCATCATCTGATCATTTGGTGAGAGCGTGGGGCCGTACCTATAACTTGCCAGTAGTTGTCACCAATTGCTCTAATAATTATGGACCTTTTCATTTTCCTGAAAAATTAATTCCACATGTAATTTTAAATGCATTGCAAGGGAAATCATTGCCTGTATATGGAACAGGGGCTCAAATTAGAGATTGGCTTTATGTGGAAGATCATGCGAGAGCTCTAATAACCGTTGCGACCCAGGGGGAAATTAATGAAACCTATAATATTGGTGGTCATAACGAAAAATCCAATCTGACTGTAGTGGAAACAATCTGCAGTTTGCTGGAAGAGCTGGCACCTGAAAAACCAGCAGAAGTGCAATATTACCGAGACCTGATTACTTTTGTAAAAGACCGGCCTGGACATGATCAGCGTTATGCGATTGATGCCACTAAAATACAAAAAGAGCTTGGTTGGGAACCGATGGAAACCTTCGAAAGCGGAATCCGAAAAACGGTTCAGTGGTACCTGGAAAATGAAGACTGGTGGTCGTCTGTATTAAATGGAGATTACAGATTGGAACGACTCGGAAATTAGTGAAATCTTGTTGCTTGCTGGAATAGCTTTCATCTATTGATTGGACTGATATATATGTACCGACGCTGGACAGCGAGGCGTGCAGCTATTTATTACCAGTTCGGAAAGCCATATCCATGGCTCATGAGTACTATGATGATCAAGTGAGCCATATTGCCCTTGGCCGGAGCGTAAATGGAACAACGCCTGACGGTGATGAGTGTACTGTCACGCCGGCCTTGGGTCAGCTGTGCTGGTTGTGTGTGGATAATGACAATGACAATACGACCGCGTCAGTGACTAATCGCGGCGAACGTTCCTTGAGTTAATGCCAGTAAATCAGCCGGAGCCAACTCAATCTCCAGCCCACGCCGACCGGCACTGACGTTGATTGTTGTTTGCGGCTCGGCGGAGCTGTCGAGTACGGTAGGCAGTTTCTTTTTCTGTCCTAACGGGCTGATTCCTCCAACGACATAGCCGGTTGTTTTTTCTGCGATAGCCGGATCGGCCATCTCGGCTTTTTTGGCCCCCAGTGCTTTTGCGATGGCTTTCAGATTCAGCTTTTTGTTCACCGGCAGAATGGCAACCGCCAGGGTACTTTTGTGACCACCAAGGCTGACCAGCAAGGTTTTGAAAACCTGTGACGGGGCGAGGCCGAGAGCTGCAGCGGCTTCTTCACCCCAGGATGCTGCTTTGGGGTCGTGTTGATATTCATGCAAGCTAAAACGGACAGCGGCTTTTTTGGCCGCATTAACAGCGGGGGTCATACGTCAATCATCCTCTGTTTGAGCCATTGATGGTGTCGAGGTATTGGTTGTTGTGGAGTCTGCTTGTTTCATTGGCCCCTGATAGTCAAATCGAGCCAGTATTTCCCCTGCGACCTCGACGGTTTCCATAAACATTTCGTACGGCCGTACCCAGTGACTGAAGTCACCGTAAAGCGTGCGGTAATGCACCAGCCATTCGTTGGTTTCGCTATGGCGAACCAGCCCAAATACCTCGTAATCCTGACCCTTGTAATGACGATAGCGCCCAGGACGTAATGGTTCCGGGGCTGGCGGGATTGGCTTGTGGGACGTTGTGTTCGCGGTTGACGTTTGGCTCATGTCTACCTTCCTTATTCAAGTTCAAACCGGACATCAACACTGGCGCTGATGGTTTGTTTCTGTACCAGCATAGGAGCGCTTTGTTTGCTGCTGACAGACATTTCGCGCATGGCATAAACGGGCTGATTGATACGTGAGCCGCTTTCGCTGATAGCCAGTACATCCCCCAGCTCACTATTCAGCGTAGTGGCCATCAAGTGAGCTTTGTCTTTGGCTTTTAACAAGGCGTTTTGTAATGCCTGGTTTTCCAGAGCATCACGATTGTCAAAACGGAACTGGCTCTGGCTGATTTGCACCAGCGGGTTCTGCATCAATTGGTGGACCAGGTCACCGTAGTTGCCCAGATCGCGCAGGGTAATTTCTATCCGGCGGGTGACCTGCTCGCCGGTATAGGTACGGCTTTTATCAATCCACTGGTATTGGGGGTAGTTCGAGATTTGTTCCGCACGGACATGCTCTTCGGCGATATCCAGTTTGCGAGTTACCGCCATCAATTGATGAAAGCTGTCATCGACCTGCCGTTTCGCGGCGGCCAGAGTGGGCTGGATATCACTGATTGAGAGATTGAGCAGCAAATAATCCGGATTTGCCTGAATATCAGCACTGGCAGACACCTGGACGTAGGCAGGTTCACCGGCCAGGACGGGTTGGGATAACACAGCTGCCAGCGGCAAGCATAACATCAGGGCGGTGCGGGTAAGGCGTATCATAAGAGTTCCTTTTCGTTTGATGTTCGTCTGGAGATTTACTGTGTCTCTGACTCCGTAATGAGCTAGAAGTGCTGATAGCCGGACGTTGTCAATTGCACTGGTTGGTCCTGTAGTAACACGGTAACTGTCGGCTGCTGATCATTGATCTTCGACTGGCACTGGCCGATACGGGTCAAGGGCACGTCCAGCTGTTGTGCCAGTGTCGCAATACGTGTCTGTTGATCCACCGGTGCCGTGAACAACAATTCGTAGTCATCACCACCGCTCAGGCAGTCGGGCCAGCCAGGATGACCGAGTGCAACAGCTGTTGGAATGTGTTCGCCGGTCAATGCCAGGTTAACGGCTGAGGCGGTAGCAATATGGTGGGCATCTTGTAACAGCCCATCAGAAATATCCAGTGCTGCTGTCGCGATGCCTAATAGCGACTGGCCCAGAGTTAACCGTGGCGCTGGGTAATAATAGGCGGCGGCCAAGCCGGTGTGGATGGCCGGATTGGCGAGTACCATGGGTAATGCCAATGCCGCTTGCCCAAGACAACCACTGACCCAGACATCGTCCCCTGGCTGGGCCCCACCACGAGTCAGCCCGCGGGGATATGAGAGTGTCGGTACCCAGCCTTGAACCAGCAGGCTGATCACCAGCGCTGGCCCGCGTGTGGTATCACCACCGAGCAGGGTGATACCGCATGCAGTGGCCGCATCCCGTAAACCACGGGCAAAATCATCAAGCCAGTCCGGTTGGTTGTCGGGCAGGGTAAGACCGAGTAAAAAACCTTGCGGGGAGGCCCCCATCGCCGCCAGATCACTGACAGCACAGCGCAAGGCGCGCTGGGCAATCAAATGAGCAGGGGCATTGGCGGGGAAGTGAACATCGGCAACCTGGGTATCCAGGCTTTGCGCCAGATGCTGATCGGCTGGCGGAGCAATGACGCTGGCATCGTCACCTATACCAAGCAGAGTGGCCGCATCTGTCGGATACCCCTGAGTAAAACAGCGCTGTATCAGTTCAAATTCAGAACTGCCGGGCTGTTGTCTGCTCACTGCTCCTGGTTGTCTCGCCGTTGGGCGCCACCACGGGCACCTCGGATTTCAACGCCCCGTTCGCGCTGGGCCAGCTTGTCGAGGACGCCATTGATGTACTTGTGGCCATCGGTAGCGCCAAAGACTTTGGCCAGCTCGACCGATTCATTGATAACGACCTTGTAGGGCACATCCGGACGGCGGCACATTTCGAAAGCCCCAAGGCGCAGAATGGCCAGCTCAACTGGCGTCATCTCATCAAGGCGGCGATCCATCAGCGGCGCAATTTTCTCATCCAGGGCTGAGCGCTCACGCGGGACGCCGTGGAGTATGTCGTGGAAATACTCCAGGTCGACCTTGCTCATATCGTTATCGGCACGAAATTCCGACTCGATCTGGGTCAGATTGGCCCCGGCGATTTGCCATTGGTACAGCGCCTGCAAAGCAAAAGCACGTGCTTTGCGGCGGGCAGCGGGACTGGGTTTATGGTTGCCAGAAGCACGTGACATGCGGATCAGGCCTCCAGGGCGGACAGCAGGGAAACCATTTCAAAGGCAGACATCGCAGCTTCTTCCCCTTTGTTACCTGCCTTGGTGCCTGAGCGTTCAATTGCTTGCTCAATACTATCGACGGTCAGGACACCGAAGGACACCGGTACACTGTATTCCAGTGAGACGCTGGACAGCCCTTTGGTGCATTCACCCGCGACGTATTCAAAGTGTGGGGTGCCACCACGAATCACGGCACCGAGTGCGATAATGGCATCGTAGCGTTCGGATGATGCGATGCGTTGCACAACCAGAGGAATCTCGAACGCACCGGGCGCACGAATAATGGTAATGTTTTCTTCATCAACGCCGTGACGCAACAGGCTGTCGACTGCGCCTTCGAGCAGGCTTTCAACAACAAATGCATTCCAGCGGCCAACCACAATGGCGTATTTGCCGTCATTCGGGGTGAGGTTGCCTTCAATAGTTCTGATCTGTTTCATGTGTATTTCCAGTTCGTAATCGGTGGTGTCAGGCGTCAAACGGCAAGTATTCAGTGATTTCGAGATCAAAACCCGAGATGCCGCTGTATTTCATTTCCGAGCTGAGCAGACGCATTTTTTGTACGCCTAGCTCACGCAAGATTTGGGAGCCGGTGCCGATGGTGAGAAAGGCACCAGAGCTATCGGTGTTGGGGCTGGGAATCGGCCGTGCGCGACCAAAAAAGTCGTCGAGGCTGTCTTCGATGGCATCGTGCTGACCGGCGGATAACAGCACGAGTACACCTTCGCCCTCTGCGGCAATGCGCTGTAGCGCATGGGATGATGACCAGCTGGCACCGGACTTGGGTTTTATGCCAAGGACATCGCGCAGGTAATTATTGGTCTGTACCCGGACAACACAAGGGCTATCCGGCTGAATGTCGCCCAGCGTCAAGGCCAGGTGGGTCTCGTTCTGGATGGTATCGCGGAACGTGTGCAGCATAAAATCGCCATATTCGGTGGCAATCTTGTCCTTGCTGATCAGCTCAACGGTTTTTTCATTGGCCATGCGGTAATGGATCAGGTCGGCAATGGTACCGATCTTGAGGCCGTGCTTGGCGGCAAACACTTCCAGTTGTGGACGTCGGGCCATGGTGCCATCAGGGTTCAGAACCTCAACAATGGCGGCTGCCGGGGTCAGACCTGCCATACGGGCGAGGTCGCTCCCTGCTTCGGTATGACCGGCACGACTCAAAACACCGCCGGGGCGGGCGCGTAACGGAAAGATGTGACCTGGCTGGACAATGTCTTCTGGTTTACCCATCGGGTTGACTGCCGCCAGGATAGTAGCGGCACGGTCGGCGGCAGAAATACCGGTGGTGACACCTTCTGCGGCTTCAATTGAGACGGTAAACGGGGTGTAAAACCTGGCGCCGTTGGCGGTTACCATGGCGGGTAAACCGAGGTAATCACAACGTTCTGCTGACAAGGGGAGACAGATCAGGCCACGGGCTTCGGTGGCCATGAAATTGATGATTTCTGGCGTTACTTTTTCTGCGGCAACAATAATATCGCCTTCGTTTTCACGGTCTTCGTCATCCATCAGAATGACCATTTTACCGTCACGGATGTCGGCCAGAATTTCTTCGATGGTGTTCAGTGCCATAATAAGCCTGTTCAGAATAATCTGTGAGTATGTGTTGTATTACTGATTGTCTGGCGCTCGATGAATCGGTTTATTTCCAGAATCCATGCTGTGCCAGAAAAGCCGCATCCATCGGCGTTTTTTCTGTATTGTCTGGCGCTTTGACCAGTTGTTCCAGATAACGGGCAATCATATCAACTTCCAGGTGAACCTGCTGACCTGGCTGGCTGGAAATCAATGTTGTCTCTGCGGCGGTATGGGGCACAATATTCAGAGTAAACCCGGCATCACTGAGTGTATTCACTGTCAGGCTGACACCATCGACAGTGATAGAGCCTTTGGCGGCAATATAACGAGCCAGTTCCGCAGGGGCTTCGACGGTCAAGCGAATCGAGCGGGCATCGGCCTGACGCTGACTGATACGGCCAACGCCATCCACATGCCCGCTGACCATATGGCCACCAAGGCGAGTGGTGGGCAGCAGGGCCTTTTCCAGATTGACTTGGGTGCCTGCTTGCCAGCTGCCGATACGGGTATGGGCCAGGGATTCTCGTGACACATCGGCAACAAAGCCGTCGCCGGGGAGTGCCACGACGGTCAGACACACACCATTGGTGGCGATGCTGTCACCGAGTTTGACATCGGCCAGGTCCAGCGCCCCGGTGCGGATTGTCAGGCGCAAGTCACCGGATACGCTGGTAACACTTGCGACGGTGCCGATTGCTTCGATAATTCCTGTAAACATGGCTTTCTCAATCTGTCTCTGTTGACGATGGGTCGGGTTATGGCCGAGCGGCTTCCGGCTGCAAGGTCAGGCGTAAATCCTGCCCAACCATACGAATATCCTGCCAGTGCCAGCGAATCTGCTGCTGCATGCTATCCAGTGGCAATGCCAGCAACGGCCGGGCATTACTGCCCAGCAAGGTTGGAGCGCAATACAACACCAGTTCATTCACCAGTCCGGTTTCTACAAACGCCGCCGCCAGCCGGGCACCACTTTCGACCAATATGTCATTGTGGCCCTGTTCGGCCAAAAACCGTAGTAGCGCTGGCAAATCAACCTTGCCTGTCTGTGTTGCCGGGCTTTGCCAGAGCGTCAGTTGCCCCAAGGTTGCTGCTCGCTGCACGGTGACCAGGGAGGTATTGGTAACCGCCAGGAGAATATCACCAGGCTGGTCAAAAACAGCTTCGCTGCCGCTGAGCCGTTGTTGGCCGTCAATCACTACCCGTAAAGGCTGACGCCAGAGATGTTCCGGTTGTTTGATACCGGTTTCGGCTGGCCGTACGGTCATGGAAGGATTGTCGATCAGTACTGAGCGGGCACCGGTAATCACTGCGCAGCTGCGCGCTCGTAACCGCTGTACATCGCGGCGGGCCGCGGGGCCAGTGATCCATTGGCTTTCGCCACTGGCCATGGCGGTGCGGCCGTCGAGGCTTTGGGCCAGCTTGATTCTGACCCAGGGCAGGCCACTGCGCATACGCTGGATAAATCCGGCGTTGAGGGATTCAGCCTGATTTTGCAAGCAGGTTTCCGTCACCTCGATACCGGCATCACGCAGATATTGAAAGCCCCGGCCAGCCACTTGCGGATTAGGGTCGCGACAGGCACCAACAACCCGGGCAACACCGGCGTTGGCCAGAGCATGGGCGCAGGGTGGCGTGCGGCCAAAATGGCTGCAAGGTTCGAGGGTGACATAAGCGGTGGCCGCTTGAGCCTGATCGCCCGCCATGCGCAAGGCGTGGACTTCTGCGTGGGGGCCTCCGGCCTGCTGGTGCCAGCCTTCACCCACCAGCACATTATCCTTGACGATGACGCAGCCAACCCGGGGATTGGGGCTGGTGGAATAGAGTCCTTGCTCTGCCAGACGTAAAGCCCTGGCCATCCAGTACTCATCGCCATGGGCTTCTGGGTTATGGGTTGGCGTATATGTCTTCATGGGTTGGTTTCCGTAATAACCGTGGCGCTGACGCTGGCAGACAGGCGTTCAATTTCGGCGCGGAATTCGTCGAGATCCTTGAAGCTGCGATACACCGAGGCAAAGCGAACATAGGCAACCTGATCCAGTTGATGTAATTCAGCCATCACGTATTCGCCAATCTGGCGGCTGGATATTTCCCGGTCATTTTTGTTGCGGATGGTTTGCAGGATACGGTGGATAGCCGCGTCCATCGTGTCGACAGGAATCGGGCGTTTTTCCAATGCCCGTTGGATACCACTGCGGAGTTTGCTTTCGCGAAAGGTTTCCCGGACACCGTTCTGCTTGATCACAAGAGGGAAGGTCAGTTCGACGCATTCGAAGGTGGTAAAACGCTCACCACAGCCGGAGCATTCGCGACGGCGACGAACCTGGGCACCGTCAGCCATCAAGCGTGAGTCGACCACCTTGGTTTCCGGATGTGAGCAGAATGGACAATGCATAGGCGGAACTGACTAAAGAGCGATACGGCCATGGTGGCCAAAGCGCGCCAGTGTACTCCTGCCGTGATTATCAGGCAATGATTTCACACATGGACTTCGGCCAGGCCATCACCGGGTAAACCATGTTCCGGCACGTTTTCAGGCACGTTCGCAGTCGGGATTGGCCAGGACAGTATGGGTCAGGCGCTGAATCAGTTCATTGAGAGGGGTTGGGGTTGGATCAAAGTGGTCGATGTTTCCCCAGCGCTGGAACGGGCTGATGGCAAACCCCTGAGTCACGTCATTAAAGTACAGGCAATGGCGGCCAAAGGTAGCCAGTACCCAGAAACCACAGCCTTCATCGGCCCAGGGGTGCTGTTGCCATATTTCGGCGGTTGGCAAACGCATCAGCTGCCAGAGCGTTTTGACCGGCGCCTCCATACTGGCTTCAGTGTGCTGGATCAAATTGAGTAAGCGGGACTCGGAAATAGGAGACCATTGGGTGTGGGCATGCAGGTTCGACGTCGTCATGAGAGGCATCCTGAGTATCGAAAGAGTACGGTCGGAACTTCTTGCGCGAGCGCTGCGATTCTAGAACGTTGAGGTCTGGTTGCAATAAAAAATTGCCATATCCGATCAAAGTCTATGTGAATTCGCCAGGGTGGCTGGCCAGGGACAGGTCAGATGGCAAACAGACGGGAAAATATGGGGAGTGTGAAGGCGAGCTGTCGAGTCTGGAAACACCGTCGCCACGATGTGCTGTGGCGACGGTGTCAGGCAGGGCTTAGCGGTAAACCGGGAACTGATCACACAAGGCGATGACCTTGGCTTTCACTTCGGCTTCCACTTGCTCGGAAGTGCCGTTTTCCAGGCTGTCCAGTACGTCACAGATCCAGCCAGCCAGTTCTGTTGCTTGCGCTTCACCAAACCCACGGCTGGTGATCGCTGGGCTACCGATACGCAGACCAGAAGTCACGAAAGGTGAACGTGGATCGTTTGGTACGGAGTTTTTGTTCACCGTGATATTGGCGCGACCGAGGGCGGCGTCGGCATCTTTACCGGTGTATTCCTTGCCAATCAGATCAACCAGGAACAGATGGTCGTCAGTACCGCCAGAGACGATATTGATGCCACGGGCAATAAAGGTAGCGGCCATGGCCTGGGCGTTTTTGACCACCTGGGCCTGATACGCCTTGTATTCATCCGACATGGCTTCCTTGAAACACACAGCCTTGGCGGCAATCACGTGCATCAGTGGGCCACCCTGGGATTCCGGGAAGACGGCAAAGTTGAGCTTTTTGTTCAGCTCTTCGTCTTCTTTTGCCAGAATCAGACCACCACGAGGGCCTCGCAGGGTTTTGTGGGTTGTGGTGGTGACGACATCGGCAATACCAACCGGTGTCGGGTAAACGCCTGCAGCAACCAAACCCGCCACGTGAGCCATATCGACAAACAGGTAAGCGCCCACCGCATCGGCGATATCGCGGAAACGCTGCCAGTCAACCACTCGGGAATAGGCAGAGAAACCGGCAATAATCATTTTGGGCTGATGTTCTTTGGCCAGACGCTCGACTTCTGCGTAATCGATTTCGCCGGTTTCCGGGTTCAGACCGTACTGGATGGCATTGTAGATACGGCCAGAAAAAGAGACCGATGCACCGTGGGTCAAGTGACCACCGTGTGCCAGGCTCATACCCAGAACGGTATCGCCGGGTTTGACCAGTGCCATGAAAACCGCAGCATTGGCCTGGGAGCCAGAGTGTGGCTGAACGTTGGCATAAGGTGCGCCAAACAGTGCCTTGGCGCGGTCGATGGCCAGTTGTTCAATTACGTCAACGTGCTCACAGCCGCCGTAATAACGTTTGCCCGGATAACCTTCCGCGTATTTGTTGGTCAGCTGGGAGCCCTGGGCTTCCATCACCCGTGGGCTGGTGTAGTTTTCGGAAGCAATCAGCTCGATATGGTGTTCCTGACGCTGATCTTCAGCCTGCATGGCAGACCAGAGATCCGGGTCAAAGTCGGCAATGTTCATGTCGCGGCTAAACATCAGGTGATCCTCGGTGTGTGGGCGGGTGCATCGGTCGTGGCTACGCCGGGCAATTTAAAAGGGCGAGCATTCTACCCTAAATTATGGCGTTCTGGCACGTGAGTGTTATTCACCATCAGACTGAATCTCGCTCAATTGCTTTGAGGCTGCATACCGGCTGGTCGGTCATACGGGCTTCGAGCTCGTCAGCGGTGACAGGAACCGATAGCAGATAGCCTTGAAGGGTTTCACAACGTGCTTCGATCAAAAATGCCAGTTGTTCGCAGTTCTCGATCCCTTCGGCAATCACCCCCAGCCCCAGATTATGGGCCATGGCAATAATGGTGCGGGTAATCTGGGCATCATCACGGTTGGTGGGCAGGTTCTGGATAAAACTGCGGTCTACCTTGAGAATATCAACCGGAAACTGTTTCAGATAATTGAGTGACGAATAGCCAGTCCCAAAATCATCAATCGAGATGCGTACGCCCAGCGCCCGTAATTCGTGCAACACCGACAGGGTGAAATCAATATCGTCGATCAATGCGGATTCGGTCAGCTCCAGCTCCAGATGGTGTGGAGAAATACCGGATTTTTGCAGTGCCTGTTTGACCTCGTCGACAAAGCCGGGGTATTTGAACTGACGTGCAGAGACGTTGACCGCAATCAGTTGAATCGACAGCCCCAGCTCAAGCCAGCCCGCCATTTTCAGACAGGCTTGCTCCAGCACCCAGCAGCCAACTGGGCCAATCAGCCCGGTATCTTCCAGAATCGGTACAAACTCCTGTGGCAAAACCTCGCCGCGAACCGGGTGATGCCAGCGCAGCAGGGCTTCGACACCCACGGCGCGCAAGGTCCGGGAGTCGTACTGTGGCTGAAACAGCAAGTACAGTTCCTGTTTTTGCAGCACCTGGTGCAGATCATTTTCCAGCTCCATCCGTTCCACCGCCTGGCGGTTCATGGCGGCATTATAAAACTGCAGATTGTTACGGCCAGCGTCCTTGGCATGGTACATGGCCATATCGGCGTTTTTCAGCAGTTCGATAACACTGTCGCCATCGTTCGGGTAGGTGGCGATACCGATACTGGCACTGAGGAATAACTGGTGCTTGCCAATGTAATAGGGTTGGTTGAGTTCTTTGAGAATACGCTCTGCCACTCGCTGGGGAATGGTGACCACGTCGTGATTGGTATTATCAAAGGCCAGTCCGATGGTGAATTCGTCACCGCCCATCCGGCACACCATATCGCCACTTTTGACACATTGGCGCAGCCGCTCGGCGACCTCAATCAAGACCTTGTCTCCCGCTGGGTGGCCAAGGGAATCATTGATCGGCTTGAATCGGTCAAGGTCAATAAACAGCAGCGACAGATGGCTGTTGTGATGGCTGGTCTTGTGCATCAGTGCTTCCAGCCGCTCGTGCATCTGGGCGCGATTGGCGAGGCCGGTGAGAGGGTCGTAGTAGGCGAGGTGATGGATGCGCTCTTCGTTGGCTTTACGCTCGGTGATGTCCGACATAATGATGGTCAGACTCTGGATCTCGTGTTGTGGATCACGAATGATGCTGATGCCGGTCCAGGAAGTGCGTGTTTCGCCACTCATGCAGCGATATTTGAGTTCGCCCTGCCAGTAATTATCAACCACCAGCGTTTCGATAATATCGTGCATATAGTGGTTGTTGCGATGCTCCGGAGCGACCAGGTGATCCGGGGTTTTACCGATAATTTCATGCGCCGGAAAGCCGGTAATCTGGGTAAAGGACCGGTTGACCTTGACTACCCGGAAGTTGTCATCGGCGACGATAATGGCTTCGTTGGTGTTTTCAAACACATCGGCGGCCAGCAGCAGTTCTTGTTCGTTACGGCGTTCTTCCGTGACGTCGCGACAAATCCCTGTGATGCCCTGTGTGCTGCCGTCCGGGTTGCGAATCATGCTGGCCTGTATATTCAACAGGCGGCGTTCGCCATCCCGGGTTGTCGCCTGAATATCCTTTTGTAACAGATTGTGGTGCAGGTCGGGGTTATTGGTTGCTGTTTGCAAGGCCTGGCGCAAATCGAGCTGTAATGAGCGGATATCGCGGAGGCTGAAAATCACGTCGATTCCCAGCTTCAGCAATTCGTCCGGTTGATACCCCAACAGCCGGTGTACGGAAGTACTGACGAAATTGAGCTTCATATGGCTGTCGGTGGCCCAGATGACGTCGGTCATGTTTTCCGCCACCATGCGATAGCGGGCTTCGCTTTCGATGGTTTGTTGCTGTTTGGCGCGGTCGTCGGTGACATCTCGGGCGGTGCCAATGTAGCTGTTTACATTACCGTTCTGATCGTACCGGAATGGCGTCAGCTCGAAGCGGATTAGCCGGGTGCTGCCATCGTGGTGGCGGCATTGTAAACAGATGATATGCGCCTTGCCCGGTGGCAGGGTTCTGAGGACAGTCAGCGCCTGATGGCAGCGTTGTTTTTCTTCGTCCGAGGCATACAGTAACCAGTCGCAACAACCATCGTTATCGGCCAGCGCCGGATACCCCAGTGTTTCCGAACCGGAGCGGTTGCGGTAAATGATGGCAGGCTCCAGCTGATCGTCCAGATCGGCGACAAAAACGGTATCCGGCATGGCGGCCATGACCGCCGCCCAGAAGTTTTCCTGTTCCCTTGCCCGTTCCGCCGCTCGTTTTTCTTCGGTGACATCAATCAGGGAAACCATCAGCTTGTGCTCGAAACCCGGACTGAAATGAATCGACAGCTCCCGTTGCTGGCCATCAAAACGGGTAATCGCAACCTGGGTATGGGTAAACCGGGATTGTTCCTGGCGGCTTTGTTGAACGGCATCGAGAAAGGCGTGACGGTCGTCAGTAAACAGCTGGCGAAATTGCCGTTGCAGCTGGGAGCGGCTGCTGGCACCCGCCAGGGCAATGGCCGCTTGATTGACATTGATAATGCTCAGGCTGTCGATACTGTTGTGAAACTCCGCGATATCCAGCAACCAATGCGCGACACCTGATTCCTCAAACAGTGACATATAACGCTGACGGCTGCGTTCCAGTTCGCGCCGGGTATGTACCGAGGTGCTGATGTCGCGCAGTATCCAGACGATGCCATCAAGCTGCTGATCGCGATACAGCGGGTAATGGCTCTGCTCCATGATGCGTGATTCTCCATCAAGGCTAGCCGTCAGGGTACGGCCTTTGTCGTGCAGGTGTGCCAGCTCCTGAACACTCAGCCCATGGGCCCACAAGGCTTGTGGGTGTGGCCAGATCGCCGCGAGAGTGTGGCCTTTAAGCAAGGTATAACCATTTTGTGCCAGCAGCTCACTGGCCCGGTGATTGACATAGTTCACTTCACCGTTGGCATCGGTAGAAATCAGGGCATCTTCGATTGACTGCAGCACCCGATTGGCCCGTTCTTCCGCTTGCTGGCGCTGAGTATCGGCTTGGGTCGCAGCCTGCTCCGCCTGCTGCACCGAACGACGAAACGCCCATACCGAAGAAATCAGTATCAAAATCAGCAATAGCGGGGCGAGCAAATAGCCGGTCAGATGATGCTTCAGATCCTCCGGTAACGGGAAGGCCACCACAGACCAATGCGTGCCGGGAATCGCCTGTTGTACCAATGGGCTGGTCGGAGGATGGCTGATCTGGCGATGGCTTTCAGCGTACGGCGCCAGGGTATCGATCAGCCGGAGCGTAATGCCGGGGTTGCCGCTGGGTAAAATATGACCACGGAAACGGTCCAGCGAGTGGCGGCTGATAACCCGATAAGACTGTCCAGAACGATGGCACCAGGACTGCAGATAAAGCTGCTGGTCGACTCGATAGGGTTGTGTCAGCAAGGGCGAGTCCGGCTGTTCTGCCAATGTCAGCAGATGATTGTGATCCAGTAGCGGCCCCATTTGTTGCACATAAACCAGCGGCTGCGTGGTCGTCACCATGGCGATGGCTTCCAGCGAAGGCGTTAATGCTGTCAGCTGGTCGAGGTCAGTGCTGTGATTTGGGAGCGTCTTGTGGGTACTGGCTGAGGTTGGAGGAGTGGCAGATATCTGCCCACTTACACTGCATTGTAACGGCGTATATGCCAACAACAGCGAGTGCATGACCGTGGCTTGTTGCTGCACCAGCGTGGTGGCATTGGTGAGTAATCGCTTACGGTCGGCGTGTATATGCTGGAACACATTGAAGACAACAATCGCCACCATGATGATCAATGAGGGAAGAAAAAAATAATGTAGGCGCGTTGCTGGTCGCACGGAATGGCCTGCTGGGTCATGATGCTGCATGAATCTGATCTCTGCTCATTATTCTGACAGATAAGAAACCGGAACGGTTTCTGCACACCCGGTCACTGGGTGTGTGGATCGTGTTGTCGCTGATTGCCATTCACGGTGGATTTCAGTAGTTTGGCGCAGCATTTTCAGTTAAAGGTTTCACCATGGCACAGTATGTATTTACGATGAACCGTCTGGGCAAGATTGTACCGCCCAAGCGTCAGATTCTGCGCGATATCTCACTATCTTTTTTCCCGGGTGCCAAAATTGGTGTGCTCGGCCTGAATGGTTCCGGTAAGTCGACCCTGTTAAAAATCATGGCAGGTATTGACCAGGATTTTATTGGCGAAGCGCGTCCACAGCCCGACCTGAATATTGGCTACCTGCCCCAGGAGCCGGAACTGGACCCGGCCAAAGACGTCAGAGGCAATGTTGAAGATGGCCTCAGCGAACTGATGAACGCCAAGGCCGAACTGGATGCCGTATACGCCGCCTATGCCGAGCCGGATGCCGACTTTGACGCCCTGGCCAAAAAGCAGGGCCAGCTTGAAGCCCTGATCGAAGCGGCTGACGGCCATGACAGCGACCGCCAGATGGAAATTGCCGCCGATGCGCTGCGACTGCCACCCTGGGATGCTGATGTTACCAAATTGTCAGGGGGAGAGCGTCGTCGTGTTGCCCTGTGCCGTCTGTTGATGTCAAAACCCGACATGCTGTTGCTGGACGAACCCACCAACCACCTGGATGCAGAATCCGTCGGCTGGCTGGAGAAATTCCTGGAAGAATACCCTGGCACCGTGGTAGCAATTACCCACGATCGTTATTTCCTCGACAATTGTGCCGAATGGATTCTGGAGCTGGATCGCGGCCATGGTATTCCTTACGAAGGTAACTACACCACCTGGCTGGAAGCCAAAGAGAAACGCCTGGAGCAAGAAAAGAAAGAAGAAGATGCCCATGCCAAGGCCATCAAACACGAGCTGGAATGGGTGCGACAAGGTGCCAAAGGGCGTCAGTCCAAATCCAAGGCACGTCTGGCCCGATTCGAGGAAATGAACTCCCGCGAATTCCAGACCCGCAACGAAACCAACGAAATCTACATCCCGCCTGGCCCACGTTTGGGTGACAAGGTGATCGAATTCCATAATGTGACCAAGGCTTACGGTGATCGCGTTCTGATTGATGACCTCAGCTTTACCGTACCCGCGGGTGCGATCGTCGGGATCGTTGGGGGTAACGGAGCGGGTAAATCCACCCTGTTCCGTATGATTGCCGGGACAGAGCAACCCGATAGCGGCGAAGTGGTTATGGGCGACAGCGTCAAACTGGCCTTTGTAGAACAGCTGCGTGACGAGCTGGACGACAGCAAAAGCGTCTGGGAAGCCATCTCTGGCGGTCTGGACATGCTGACCATCAATGGCAAGGAATACCCCAGTCGTTCTTACATTGGCCGCTTTAACTTCAAGGGTGGAGACCAGCAAAAACGGGTTGGAGACCTTTCCGGTGGTGAACGTGGCCGCCTGCAGCTGGCCCATACCCTGAAACAGGGAGCCAACGTTCTGTTGCTGGACGAACCGTCCAACGACCTCGATGTAGAAACCTTGCGCGCATTGGAAGAAGCCGTACTGGCCTTCCCCGGAGCCGTGATGGTGGTATCCCACGATCGCTGGTTCCTCGACCGTATCGCCACTCATATCATGGCGTATGAAGGTGATTCAAAAGTCAGCTTTTTTGAAGGCAACTACACTGAATACGAAGCCGATCGGAAGAAACGCCTGGGTGCCGACGCAGCGCCAAAACGTATGAAATACAAGCGTTTGGCGTAATTCGTTCCGGAATGCTGGCACCTGCCTGCCGGTAAAATCAAGCCGCTTGATTGAGCGGCTTTTTTAAGCATTTTAAACACGATAAACGCTTCTCTGGTGACAGGTTTTTTCAGGGTTAATGGAGAGCGTGGATCGCAGGTGCTCTTGAGCGGTGGCACAATGTCGCAGTAAAGGAGCCGGATGCGCTTTTATCGTGCCCGGCCCCGAACAGCAAACACTGGCATCACAGAATCGTATGACTCTCTGGCGCTATGACGGTAGCATGGTGCAATGCCACTAGCCGCTACGGTTAATGCTCTCGTTTTATTCTTCCGTTTTTGATTCAGGTTAATTCAAGCAATGCATCATGAGTAATCACCCTCTGTTCAACGATTATTCCATCCCTTTGTCTGTGACGCTGGCCGCCACGATCGGGCTGGAAGATGCAGTCTTACTGACGATTATCAACCAGGCTGCGATATTACAGCCCGACAGCCACCATCAGGGTATCCGGCTGGCGCGTGATACCGTGCGCCAGCAACTGCCTTTTTGGGATGATGTGACGATTCGCCGTACGCTGGCAAGCTTGGTAGACAAGGGGCTTATTCGCTTGCATGGCCCGATGTACCCGGAAAGCGTTGAACTGGTACTGAGTTTTGAACACAGCCAGTCGGCCGCTGCAGCACCGGCCCGACCTCTGGGTGGTGCTAGCGCAGTACCGATGGCACAGGGAATACCAGCCGCCCATGCTCACCACAGTATTGGCCAGGATTGGCAGCCCAGTGCGGATACACTGACCCGACTGCAACAGCATGGTATTCCGGCCAGTTTTATCTGGGCCCAGCGGGATGTCTTTTTATTACAAGGGCAAGAGCAAGGGGCTAACCGGAACGACTGGAATACCCGCTTTTTCCGCTTCGTCAAAAAACAGTGGGTATACGCCCAGAACGACGCCGAACGTCAACGGCTGCAGCAAGAAGGCCAGCTGAACCGCAGTGGTTTCAGTGTTGCCAGTGACGAAGCCGCTCCCATTGGCCATCAGTGGCGCCCCAGTGAAGATGCCTTGCAGATATTACAACGTTCCGGGATTGAACAGCAGTTTATTGATGATGCCGTGGCAGAATTTATCCTGTACTGGCGTGAGCGGGGCGATGCGCTAAAAACCTGGAACAGCAAGTTTATCCAGCACATTCGTCAGCAATGGGCGCGTTATTCGGCGGCGGTGGAACATTCGACCGTACCCTTGCCGATTCCCAGCGACTGGCAACCCTCGAGCGACTGTTACGATATTCTCTCCATGGCACATATCAACCCGCAATTTGCCCGTGAACGGGTAGCCGAATTTGTGCTTTACTGGCGTGATTCCCGTCAGGTACACAACAGCTGGAACAGCCGCTTCTTGCAATACATCAAACAGCAATGGGCGCGGCAGCTGTCACAACCGACCCCGTCGACAACATCAGGAGGCAAGAATGGACAAGCAACTGCTGAACCGGACTACACAACAGTTGAAGCAAGTTTGCGCCGACTCAAGGACACCAGCTGGTGAAGGGCAAAAAGCCGCCAACACCGAGCAGAAATCGGCCTTGAACCAAATGTTTGAGCTGTTTCGCTTCAACTACCACAACCAGTTTCTCAAAGCCTTTCCCGATGCTGCGACCCTGATCACCGCCAAGCGCTTGTGGTCCCGGCTGCTGGTGGATTACCCGGCCAGTACGATCCTGGCGGCCGCGGAGCGCGCCGTTAAGGAATCCAGCTATTTGCCCAATGTCCATGAAGTGATTTCTCGCTGTGACCTGGCAGGGGAGTTGGGCGTACCGGATGCTCATGCCGCGTATATTGAAGCCTGCCGGGCGCCTTCGCCGAAAAAAACCTTCGCCTGGAGTCACCCGGTGGTGTATTTCGCCGGACGGGCCAGTGACTGGTTTTTTCTTGCCAATAATGCGGAATACAAAGCCTTTCCGGTATTCAAACGTAACTACGACCTGCTATTGCAGCGGCTGCAACAGGGCGAGGATATTCAGCTGACCATTGAGAAAGCACTGCCAGAAACCAGCGAACGGCCATTGGCGCGTCAGCAACAGCAAGAAAAACTGCAGCAGCTGAAATCCTTGCTGTGATGTGGTTGTTTCAGAGTGTTTCAGGATATATTTGTTGTAGCCAAAAAAAACCCTGAAATATCCTCTGGAAATAAATAGACGTTACCGTACTTGTTACGCCGTTTTTTCTCTAACATAAATATGTACATTAGAGGATTCATCACCAAATTTCCGTTCTTGAAACTCCAGGTAAATCAACGATCTAACCAGTTTTCCGAGTTTTTCAAAACCATAATTTCTTGGATCAAACGAGGGTGTTTTCTTATTGATATATCCTCCAACCGCTGATAACGGTGACCAGCCATCATCTTTGGATACAGCATTAACTGCATCGATAATAATTCTTTTTAATTCCGGGTTGCCGGATTCATCCTTGATATTTTGATGTTCAGATTTTCTTAACACTTCTGTATATACAAATTTGTCACATGCGGCTACAAATGGCTCTGGTGTTTTCTTTTCGCCAAAACCATATACAACCAATCCACTTTCGCGAATCCTGTTCGCCAGCCTGGTGAAATCACTATCAGAAGAAATCAGGCAAAAACCATCAAGCCTTCCCTCGTGTAACAGATCCATTGCATCAATAATCAGAGATGAATCCGTGGAGTTTTTACCTTGTGTGTAGCTGAACTGCTGTATTGGTTGGATCGCGTACTTGTGAAGGTGTGGCTTCCAGCTTTTCAGATTGGTTGTTGTCCAATCTCCATATGCTCGTTTCACACTGGCTACACCAAATTTTGATATTTCCGCCAATAGTTCTTCGCAGATTGCAGCCTGGGCATTGTCGGCATCAATGAGTACAGCCAACCTATCGTTTTCTGACATTCTTCTTGTCCTTTCTGTTTAGCCGTTTTGTTTCTTCGAATGCGCATTTTTCAAGTAGCCTTGACACGTAAAACGACAGTACGCCAAGGCAATGCTTTATCATTCAGCTATTCAAGCTAGCAGCCACTGAAAAAACGCGCAACCTCTGTTCTGGTTGAATGCCCAGAGACCTGTCCCTGTAAACGCCCCTGTAAATGCCTCTGTAAATTTATCAGGGTTTACAATACCGAGGCTATCCTGACCTTGGCGGAGATTGCCGCCTTCACGACAGCTTTTCCTCTTTCTCTGTTGCGGCTGGGACCTTTCAAGCTGCTTGAGCCTGTATCTGCAACACCAAACAACAGCCATAAAAAAACCCGGCCGAAGCCGGGTTATAACGAGAGTTCGTTTATCACATCTTAGTGATCCTGAGCGGCGCTGGCGCCTTTAGGAACACGGATGCTTTCAACCATTTCTTCAATATGTTTCGGTACTGGTGCTGTCATGTTGGTGACAACAAAAGCAACCACAAAGTTGATCAACGCACCCAGAGCACCGAAGGCCTCAGGGGATACCCCCAGGAACCAGTTATCTGGAGTGTTTGGCAACATCTCGGTACCGGCAACAAAGAACCAGCCTTTGTAGACGAAGATATAAACCAGTGTTGAAACCAGGCCTGCCAACATACCGCTTACTGCACCGGTGTTGTTAATCTTGCTGCTGAAGATACCCATCATCAAGGCCGGGAAGATAGACGCGGCAGCCAGACCAAAGGCCAGGGCAACTACCTGAGCGGCGAAGCCAGGAGGGTTCAGGCCAAGGTAGCCTGCGACCATAATGGCACCGGCCATGGCAACACGAGCGGCCAGCAGTTCCTGTTTCTCTGTGATATTCGGCATGAAGGTGCTTTTCAGCAAATCGTGCGAGATAGCAGAGGAAATGGCCAGCAACAAACCAGCGGCTGTAGACAGTGCTGCAGCCAGACCACCGGCAGCAACCAGAGCGATTACCCAGTTAGGCAGGTTAGCGATTTCAGGGTTGGCCAGTACCATGATGTCACGGTCAACTTTCACCATTTCATTGCCTTCCCAGCCATAAGATTCGGCTTTGGCAGCAAATTCAGGGTTTTGATCGTTGTAGTACTGGATGCGGCCATCACCGTTTTTGTCTTCAAACTGCAGCAGACCAGTGGTTTCCCAGTTTTTGAACCAGTCAGGACGTTCGGAGTATTCCAGGTTGGCTTGTGGATCACCAACGGCAAATTCAGGATTCTGGATGGTGTTGGTCAGGTTCAGACGAGCCATAGAGCCAACTGCAGGGGCCGTGGTGTACAGGATGGCAATAAACAGCAATGCCCAGCCCGCAGACTTACGCGCATCAGATACTTTAGGAACCGTGAAGAAGCGGATAATAACGTGAGGCAGACCGGCTGTACCAAACATCAGTGACAGGGTGTACATCATCATATTGAAGGTGCCGCCTTTCTGGGCGGTGTATTCCGCAAAGCCGAGGTCAACCAGGGTCTGGTCAAGCTTGATCAGCAGGGGAGTGCCGTCGGCAGTATCACCCATGAAACCGAGTTGTGGGATTGGGTTGCCAGTCAGGTTCAGGGAGATAAAGACCGCAGGTACGGTGTAAGCAAAGATCAGTACACAGTATTGCGCGATCTGGGTGTAGGTAACGCCTTTCATACCGCCGAGTACGGCGTAGAAGAATACAATCGCCATACCGGAGTACAGGCCAGTTGCATAATCAACGTCGAGGAAGCGGGAGAAAGCCACGCCGATGCCTTTCATTTGACCAATTACATAGGTCAGGGAAGCAACGATCAGGCAGACAACCGCAACGATACGGGCTGTTCTGGAGTAGTAACGATCACCAATAAAATCAGGCACGGTAAACTTGCCGAACTTGCGCAGGTAAGGTGCCAAGCACAGAGCCAGCAGTACATAACCACCGGTCCAGCCCATCAGAAAGATAGACGCGTCGTAACCTTTAAATGCAATCAGACCGGCCATGCCGATAAAAGAAGCAGCAGACATCCAGTCAGCACCGGTTGCCATACCGTTAGCGACCGGGTGAACACCGCCGCCAGCAGAGTAGAATTCGCCAGTAGTACCCGCTCGGGCCCAAACTGCAATACCCATATACAGGGCAAACGTAAGACCTACAACAATGTAGGTTAAGGTCGTGAGATCCATTATTGATTCCTCAGCTATTTATTTTTATTAGTCGTCAACGCCGAATTCACGGTCGAGATCACGCATTTTTTTAGCGTAATAAAATACGATTGCTAGGAACACGTAGATTGAACCTTGCTGTGCAAACCAGAACCCCAAGCCGACACCACCCACCGGGATATTGTCGAGTAATGGCCGTAGCAAAATACCGAATCCATATGAACAGACAGCCCAGATAACCAGCAGCACCTTCATCAAGTTGATGTTTCTGCGCCAGTAGGCTTTTTTATCGTCTTCAGACTTGAAAGACATAACCCCTCCTAATTGTTATTTTATAGGTCAGTTGTAACCTATCAGTTAAGTTCGATTGGGCAATAGATAGACCTTGGTATTAGCTTCGGGATAAATCGGAAGTTTTTTGAAAACTTCAATAAAATCAATCGGTTAAATATATTTTTTAAAAGGCTATACCATGGTCGCAAGTGACCGCTGGCGACCTTGCAGTGGGTGGCATGGAGAGACAGGAAAGATGACCGCTGCGGTTAAAAGACCAGAATTCAGTCATAACGGCATGGTGTCGTCGAACAGCCAGAGGCCTGGCCCGGCGCAAGGAGAGAATAATTGATGGCAAAACAAGCGGATGGTGGCACTGAGGGAATGGCTGGCAGCAGTATGAACTGGCGGCAATTGTTGTTGCCGCTGCGTTATGGCGAAACCCAGGCCCGGCTGGCGCTGGATATCGGTCGAACGCCTTTTCACAAGGATTATGACCGTATTATTTTTTCATCGGCGTTTCGGCGCCTGAATCGTAAAACCCAGGTGCACCCCCTGACTGAGAACGACCACTTGCACAGTCGCCTGACGCATTCATTGGAAGTGGGGTGTGTGGGGCGCTCGCTGGGCAGCATGGTAGGAAATGCCATGGCGCATCAACTGCCGGAATTTATGGATGCCGGAGACCTGGGAGCCTTGGTACAGGCGGCATGTCTTGCCCACGATATCGGCAACCCTCCTTACGGCCACAGTGGAGAAGAAGCGATTCGGCACTGGTTTATGGATGCACAGAACCGACATTTTCTGGAAGACCTGACGGCGCAGCAGCAGGCTGACCTGATGACGTTTGAAGGTAACGCCCAGGGGCTGCGGCTGGTCACTCAGGTGGAATACAACCGTTTCAAGGGGGGGATGCGGCTGACCTATGCCACCCTGGGGACGTTTCTCAAATACCCCTGGAGTGTGATGGAAGTAACCGAGGGGCGGGCGAAAAAATTTGGCTGTTATCAGTCAGAATTGCCGATCTTGCGTGAAGTCGCCGCGACGTTGGGGCTGTTGCCGCGTGGTGAAGATCGTTGGTGTCGTCACCCTCTGGTGTATCTGGTCGAGGCCGCCGATGATATTTGTTATGGGCTGATTGATCTGGAAGATGGTGTGGAAGTTGGCCTGCTGCAGTACCACGAGGTTGAAGCCCTGCTCAGTCCATTGCTGGTGGATCAGTGGGAGCAGGTGAAGGAAGATATTGCCAATGAAGACGGCGATCGCCGCAAGCTGCAGATTTTACGCGGCTACGCCATGGAGGTGATGGTGCAGGCTGTCAGTGCCAGTTTTACACGCCATGAAGCACAATTGCTGCAAGGGAACCTGGCCGGCGGCATTATCGATTATTGCCCGCCAGCGGTACGCCAGGTGGTGGCGGATGCCAAGGAACTGGCCCGTCAGCGTATTTTCCGCGACGGCCGCAAGTTGACCATTGAAATCGGCTCGTACACCACATTGGGGGTGCTGCTGGAATCCTTTCTCAGTGCAGCGCGGGAATGTGCCTTGGGTCAGGCCGCCACGTTTCGGAATACGCGCTTGCTGGCGTTGATGGGCGGTTCTGCCCCCAAGCCTGGCTGGACCCTGTATGAAAGTTATATGCGTACGCTGGATTATATTTCCGGAATGACCGACACCTTTGCCGCCAGTCTGGCCCGGCAGCTTGAAGGCTATAATCCGCCGTCCCAATAGTCGGTTGGTTATGGTTACCGCCTGCTTGTTAATAGTTGCCGGGTTAAATAGGGGGGAATGGGTGGTTTATGCTTGGTTGCTGGTCGCGCAAGTAGCGAGAGTAGTGAGATCGGTTAAGACGGCAAGATAAAAACAGAAAAACCGGCCAACCTGTTCAGGTTGGCCGGTTTTGTTTTAGTCAGGCAACGTTCGTTGCCCGGTGAAGCCTGATGGCCGGTTTATTAGTAGCCAGTACAGGTTTCTGTGCTGTGGTTGCAGCCATTGGTATCGATCAAGGTTTGAGTCGAGTACTCAGTAACTGGCAGCTTGCTCAGGGATTCACCGTTGTCGGTCAGAAGCGTCATATAGTCAACGAAGCTCTGGGCATACTCAGTGAAAGTATCCACATAAGCGTCACCAGTGATGGTGCCAAATGTGGTGTAGCCATCCTGGCCTGCCGCAATGTAGTTATTGGTTACGACGGTGTAGGTGGTCGCCAGATCCATACTGCTCCAGTCGCCTGCGCCACGGGAGTTGACTTCAATATTGCTGAAGCGGCTGCCTTTTTCCTGAGTCAGGTCGACATCAAAACGCAGGCCGTAAGCGTAAGGGTAGGCACCGGTTGAACCGTCGGTATCCAGTGTGTAATCCAGCGCGTCTTCCAGTACATCCTGAATTTGTTGGCCGGTCATATCCAGCGTTACCAATGTGTTGGCAAAAGGCATCAGGGTAAAGGCATCGGCAATGGTGGCGTCGCCAGCAGCCAGATCATCACGAACACCACCGCCATTCTGAATGCCGATATCCGCGGTTGGTGTGACGGTGACAAAACCCTTGGCGACCTGACCGGTAATATCAGAACCGTGGGCGCTGGTGGCTGTGACGTCACAGATGCTGGAGCGGCCTTGACCAGGAATACGCTCGAAACACATATCTTCAGCGATAGTGCCGATAACGGTTTGTTCCAGTATTGAGGTCTGTTCGTCGTATACGGCCAGCAGGTCGGCGGTAACAGAGTCTTCCTGAGTCAGGACGATTTCGTCATGGGCGGTCAAAGCCTGGCTGATGGCAAAGGCCGAGTTGCCGCTCAGCGTGGCATCTTCACCAGTGCTGTCTTCGTATTGGTAGCTGTTGGCAATCGGCATGTATGGCTGGCCTTCACAGGCGCTAACCACACCATCGGCGTCGAAGCTGACCGTCAGCTTGCCCAGCAGGTGGGCGTATTCCCAGGCTTGTACCACACAGACAGTTTCGCCGTCGGCGTTGGTCACGACGGTTGGGTATTCAGCGACCGAGGAGCCAACTCCGACGCTGGCAAAGGTGTCATCGCCGAGCAAGGTGTGGGAATCACCACCCACAATCACGTCAACACCGGTCAGTGCTGCGGCCAGCGTCAGGTCGTTGTTGTACTGGTAGTGGGTCATCAGCACGATTTTGTTAACGCCCATACCTTCCAGCTCATCAATATATTGCTGTGCGGTAGTGGTTTCGTCGAGGAATTCGGTGCCGTCATCAGGGAATGAGGAGTTTTTGGTTTTATTGGCAATATCGATACCGATAACACCAATTTGCTCGCCGTCACGTTCAAAGATCTGGTAGGGCTGGATCTTGTCCTTGATGGCTGAGTCATCGTGAGGCACGACGTTGGCTGCCAGCGTCGGGGTTTCGCAAGCAGAGGCGTTCAAGGCATCGATAAAGACTGCAAGGCCATCATCACCATTGTCGAACTCGTGATTACCCAGTGCGAAAGCGTCGAAGCACACCTGGTTCATCATTTCGGCATCGGCCAGACCATTAAACAGCGAGTAGTAAAGTGTTCCGGTGACGGCATCACCAGCATGCAGCTTCAGGACATTGTCACTTTGGCTGGCAAGGGTGTCGAACAGGGTCACCATCATCGGGAAACCGCCGTAAGTGACCTCTACTTCGGCAATGTCCGAACCGTCTGTCAGGCTGGTGTCCAGAGTCAGGCCGGAGACATCAAAGTCAAAGGTGTCGGCGGCGATGTGTGAGTGGTGATCATTCATATGCAGAATGGTCAGGTCGATGGCTTTGGCAGTTGATGCATCGGCACCATCTTGACCGTCCTGGCCGTCAGTACCGTCCTGGCCGTCAACACCATCAGTACCATCCTGGCCGTCTACGCCGTTAACACCATTGGTGCCATCGATACCGTCGACACCATCTTTGCCATCACTGCCATCGCTACCACAGGCTGCCAATGAAATGGCCAATGCCAGCGTGGATAATCTGAACAGGTTCATGTCCTTTTCCTCTGAATAGTATATAGGGGTCGTCGAAAGCATAGAAACGTAAGTAAATTTGATGAATTTACCATTACGGAGATGTGATTTGTAAATGACACTTATTCAAAGAAGAGTGCGGAGGCGGGAGGCGGGCAGCGCCTCTGCTGAGACGCTGCCCGTGGAGTGGCTGTGGGGATCAGTGCGCCACGGTCATGGCTGGGCAACTTTGTTTGTTGACTTGTTTGCCGTCCTTGTAGGTTTCCAGGTGAATATCAAATCCCCATAAATAATTCAGATGTTTGAGTACTTCATGTACATCCTCAGACAGTGGGGTGCCATCCTGCATGGTGTGGCGTAATGTCATCGAGCGATCCCCTTGCAAATCGACTGCCCAGACCTGGATATTGGGTTCCCGGACTGACAAGTCGTACTGCCGCGCCAGCATTTCCCGAACCTTGCGATAGCCGCTGTCGTTATGAATGGCTTCAACCTCGTAGTGGGCTCGTTCATCGTCGTCGTAAATACTGAAGAGATGAAACTCCCGCATCAAGTGCGGCGACAGGAACTGCTGGACAAAACTTTCATCCTTGAAGTTGTGCATGGCAAAGTGCAGGGTTTCCAGCCAGTCTTTACCGGCGATATCCGGAAACCAGTCGCGATCTTCTGCGGTGGGGTTTTCGCAAATGCGCTTGATGTCCCGGAACATATTGAAGCCGAGGGCGTAGGGATTGATGCCGGAATAGTGTGGAGAATCGAAGCTCGGTTGATGCACCACATTGGCGTGTGACGCCAGCACTTCCATCATAAAGCCGTCGGTGACCTTGCCTTCATCGTACAGGTGATTCAGCAATGTGTAGTGCCAGAAGGTGGCCCACCCTTCGTTCATCACCTGAGTCTGGCGTTGCGGGTAAAAGTACTGCGAAATTTTGCGTACGATACGCACCAGCTCACGCTGCCAGGGGGCGAGCAGAGGGGCGTTTTTTTCGAGGAAATACAGCAGGTTTTCCTGTGGTTCTTCCGGGAATTTACGCGGTTTGTTTTTGACTTCATCAGTGCTGTGGGTCGGCAAGGTACGCCAGAGGTCGTTGATTTGCCGTTGCATCTGGTCTTCCCGTTCTTCCTGGCGCAACTTTTCTTCGGCGGCGGAGATCGGCCGTGGCCGACGATAACGATCGACGCCGTAGTTTTGCAGGGAATGACAGGCATCTAACACTCGTTCGACTTCTTCGTTGCCGTAACGTTCTTCACACTTGCGGACGTAGTGCTTGGCAAACATCAGGTAGTCAATAATGGAGCTGGCATCTGTCCAGGTCTGGAACAGGTAATTACCCTTGAAAAAGGAGTTGTGACCGTAACAGGCGTGGGCAATCACCAGCGCTTGCATCGGCATGGTGTTTTCTTCCATCAGGTAGGCGATACAAGGATCGGAGTTGATAACGATCTCGTAGGCCAGACCCATTTGTCCGCGCTGATAGCTTTTCTGGGTGGCGAGAAACTGTTTGCCGTAAGACCAGTGGTTGTAGCCAATCGGCATACCCACCGAGGAATAGGCATCCATCATTTGTTCGGCACTGATGATTTCAATCTGGTTGGGGTAGGTATCGAGACCGTAGCTTTTGGCAATGCGGGCGATTTCCCGATCGTAGTCTTCCAGCAGGGCAAAGCTCCAGTCGGAATCGGTCGACAGGTACTCACGCTGGTCTGTCGCTGGTTTTGGGGTCATACCGCCTCCTTATAACGCTCTTTGGCGAACAGCTCCCGGAAGACCGGAAAAATATCGCCGGGATTGCGGATCTGGGCTGTTGCAAACTGTTGGCTATAGGCTTTGGCGACGCTCTGATAGGCGTACCAGAGTGCCTGGTGTTCATGGGGCGTGATTTCGATATAGGCAAAGTGCTGAATGGCGGGTAACAGCTGTTCGGCAAGAATACTGGCGCACAGCGGTGAGTCATCATCCCAGTTGTCGCCGTCGGATGCCTGGGCGCCGTAGATATTCCAGCCGCCACTGAGGTAGCGTTCCTGGACGATATTATTCATCAGCTTCAGTGCGCTGGAGACAATGGTGCCGCCGGTTTCTCTGGAGTAGAAAAACTCTTCTTCGGTGACTTCCTTGGCGCTGGTGTGGTGACGAATAAAAACAATCTCGATGTGTTCGTAGTTCTTTTCCAGAAACAGATACAGCAGCAGGTAAAAACGCTTGGCCAGATCCTTGACGTCCTGGGTCATGGAGCCGGAAACATCCATCAGGCAAAACATAACGGCCTTGCTGGTGGGGGTGGGCACCTTGATCTGGTTGCGATAGCGCAAGTCGAGCTGGTCGATAAACGGCAGCCGTTTGAGTTTTTTCTCCAGCGAGAGAATTTCTTCTCGCAGGGCGTTGATCTGGTCGGCGTTGCTGTCGCCTGCGCCGTCGGCCAGCAAGGCATCGATGGTGGCGGTCAGTTCACGAATCCGGCGGCGTTTGCCTGCGCCCATGCCAATACGACGAGCGTGGGCATTACGCAGTGACCGTACTACCGAGAGGTTGTTGGGGGTACCTTCGGAAACAAAGCCGCCTCGCCGGGTCTTGAACTCTTTTGACTGCGACAGGGTTTTCTTGATCATGTTGGGCAGTTCGAGGTCATCGAACAGGTATTTGAGAAACTCCTCCTTGGTAATAAAGAAGCGGAAGTCGTCTTCACCTTCCCCCTGGTTGCTGGCTTTTCCTGAGCCGGAGCCGCCACCACCACCTTTGGGTTTTTCCAGCTGGTCGCCGGTGTTGAATTCTTTGTTGCCCGGAAATACCCGGTGCTGCTTGCCGCCCTGACCATGGCTGATAACCGGTTCGTGGGTGTTGCGGGTCGGGATGCTGATCTGCTCGCCGCGTTCCATGTCGGTGATGGAACGGCGCGTTACGGCATCCGCAACCGCTTCCTTGATATGTTGGTTATAGCGCCGTAAAAACCGTTGCCGGTTCACCATGCTCTTGTTTTTGCCGTTCAGGCGTCGATCGATAATATAAGACATACAGTGTCTCCACTCGTCAGAAGCTTCCCCGTGAAGCGTGGCCCTGCGTTTGCGGCACTCAGCCGCGCAGCAACCGTTTATGCTGCTGCACGGGGTTCACCGGTTACTGGGACTTGCGTACACGCAAGTACCATTCGGATAACAGACGAACCTGTTTCTCGGTATAGCCTCGTTCGGTCATGCGGGCGACAAAGTCGTTGTGCTTTTTCTGATCCTGATGGGAAGATTTGGCAGAAAAGGAAATAACCGGCAGCAGATCTTCGGTGTTGGAGAACATTTTTTTCTCAATCACCGAGCGCATTTTCTCGTACGACTGCCAGGATGGGTTATTGCCATTATGGTTGGCTCTGGCGCGCAAGACGAAATTGACGATCTCGTTACGGAAATCTTTTGGATTGCTGATACCTGCAGATTTCTCGATTTTTTCCAGTTCTTCGTTGATCGAGACCCGGTCCAGAATTTCACCGGTTTCCGGGTCGCGGTACTCCTGATCCTGAATCCAGAAGTCGGCGTAGGTGACGTAACGGTCAAAAATATTCTGGCCGTATTCGGAATAGGATTCGAGATAGGCGGTCTGGATTTCCTTGCCGATAAACTCGACATAATCCTGGGCCAGGTATTCTTTCAGGTAGTTAAGGTAGCGGTTGTGGGTTTCTTCCGGGTATTGCTCCTGTTCTATCGCCTGTTCGAGGATATACATCAGGTGCACCGGATTGGCGGCCACTTCGGTGGCATCGAAGTTGAACACCTTGGATAAAATCTTGAAGGCAAAACGGGTGGATATGCCGTTCATGCCTTCATCGACACCCGCGGCATCCCGGTATTCCTGCAGCGACTTGGCTTTCGGATCGGTGTCCTTGAGATTCTCGCCGTTGTAGATACGCATCTTGGAGTAGACGCTGGAATTCTCAGGCTCTTTCAGTCGTGACAATACGGTGAACTTGGCCAGCATTTTCAAGGTATCGGGGGCGCAGGGAGCGCTGGCCAGAGAGCTGTGTTCGAGCAGTTTTTCGTAAATCTTGACTTCTTCATCGACACGCAGGCAGTACGGTACCTTGACGATATAGACCCGGTCGAGGAAGGCTTCGTTGTTCTTGTTGTTCTTGAAGGTCTGCCATTCGGATTCGTTGGAGTGCGCCAGAATCACGCCTTCGAAGGGAATCGCGCCCATGCCTTCAGTGCCGTTGTAGTTACCTTCCTGGGTGGCCGTCAGCAGCGGGTGCAGCACCTTGATGGGAGCCTTGAACATTTCGACAAATTCCATCATCCCCTGGTTGGCGCGGCACAAGGAGCCGGAGTAGGAATAGGCGTCTGGATCGTCCTGGGGGAAATCTTCCAGTTTACGAATATCGACCTTGCCGACCAGTGAGGAAATATCCTGGTTGTTTTCATCGCCGGGTTCGGTTTTGGCCACACCAACCTGGTCGAGGCTGGAGGGGTAGAGTTTGACGACTTCGAACTTGCTGATGTCGCCGCCCATTTCATGCAGGCGTTTGACTGCCCAGGGCGACATGACGCGACCGAGATAGCGACGTGGAATGCCAAAGTCTTCTTCCAGAATCTCGGCGTCTTCGGCCGGGTCGAACAGCCCCAGTGGTGATTCAAATACCGGTGAGCCCTTGATGGCGTAAAACGGTACATTCTGGATCAACAGTTTCAGACGTTCTGCCAGCGAGGATTTACCTCCGCCCACCGGCCCCAGTAAATACAATACCTGTTTGCGTTCTTCGAGGCCCTGGGCGGCATGACGGAAGTAGGACACGATGCTTTCGACCGCTTCTTCCATGCCGTAAAACTCGTTAAAGGCTGGATAACGCTTGATGATCTTGTTGGAGAAGATGCGGCTGAGCCGCAGGTCCTTGGACGTGTCTACCAGTTGTGGCTCACCGATGGCTAATAACAAACGTTCGGCGGCGGTGGCATACACACTCGGGTCTTGTTTGCAGAGATCGAGGTAGTCTTGCAGGCTCATGACTTCTTGCTGAGTGGCCTGGTAACGATCTTGATAGCGGCTGAATACACTCATTTGGCACCTCTTCGGCTGATAAATATCGTTGTTCAGTTGATGTCCAGAACGGCGGCGTTCCTCTTTTTGATTCGGTTTTCAGATGCAAAGACCCGTGTAAACAGGCCTTTAAAACGGGTTATCTTTTACTTTGGCCAGACAGTAATCGATTGGTTCAGTCCGGCGGTGGTGGCTGATGAATGATGTGTTGATACAGAAAATGTCATGCATCGAGTGTGCCGTAACAGCGTGGACTTGTTTGAAAATGCGTGGTCTGACACGAACGGCAGGCCGGTTTGCGACCATAAAAAAGCGTCTGACAAGCAGGCAGGGGTGGCTCTGCAAGTGGTAATAAAACGGTCGTCAGGGCAGAGACAACAGCGTTTCAGCAGCGTTGGCGAGAGAGCAGGAAGGTCAGGAAGGTAAAGAACAGAGGGACGGCAAATTCAACAGGCGAGAGCAAGCAGACGCTGACCATGGGCAACGCCTGTTGTTGTCATATCATGATTGGCAGTGGCGAACTAACTGCGCTGGCACAATTCCGGGCAGGCGATTTTCCACATTTCGTAACCGCCTTTCAGGCTGTATACCGCTTCGTAGCCTTGTTCAGAAAAAAACTGCGCCACGCCTTGGCTGGAGTTGCCATGGTAGCAACAGACGATCAGGGGTTTCTGCTTGCTGGTGGCGGTAATAAACTCGTTGAGGTTCTGGTTGTCGACCCGCTGTGCCGCGGTCATATGACCGACTTCGTAGCTCATTGCGTCACGAATGTCGGCAATCTGGACATCGTTATTGGCGATCATGGTTTTGGCGTCTTCCGCGCTGATTTGGGTAAAACCGCTCATCTGTTACTCCTTTTTATCGGTGGTTGCTGTCATCAGGCTCAGGGGTGAGCCGGCACGGCATAACGCTGCCGGTTGTCCAGGCGCATGGCTGTAAGAGAACCACCCCAGACACAGCCGGTGTCAAGGGCATCAATTCGAGTATGGTTGACTTCGCCGTTAAGGGCCGCCCAGTGACCAAAAACAAGGCGTGTTTGGGTCTTGCTTGCCTCAAACCAGGGCATAAAACCGGCGGGAGCGCTGTCGAGTCCTTCTTTGGCGCTGAAATCCAGGCGGTTATGGGCATCGATAAAGCGCATACGTGTCAAATAATTGACAATTGCACGCCAGCGATTCGTGCCGGTGAGGTGTTCATCCCACTGATCTGGCTTGTTACCGTACAAGGAGTTCAGCAATTGCGAATACTGGTCGCCCTGTAATATCTGTTCGACCTCACTGGCCAGTGTCTTGGCGTGTGCGGCGGACCAGAACGGTGGAATACCCGCGTGGCTCATGCACCATTGCTTGTCTGCACTCAGGTGTACCAGTGGGCGGTGCCGGAGCCAGTACATCAGTTCGTCGCGATCCGGGGCCGTCAGTACCGCGTCGAGGGTGTCTTTTTTGCTTTTGTGGTTGTTGCCGTAATAACGCGCCAGCAGGTGCAGGTCGTGGTTGCCAAGTACGGCGACCACACGGTCGCCGAGGGATTTGGCCCAGCGCAGCACTTCCAGACTTTGCGGGCCACGATTGACCAGATCTCCGGCGAGCCAGAGCTGATCGTGCTGAGGGTCAAACTCAATACGATCGAGCAAGCGCTGAAGGGGTTCATAGCAGCCCTGGATATCACCAATGGCGTAAGTGGTCACGATTTGCCTCTCTGGTTGTCTGTGGGCATTGGCCGGTGTTGTGTGCCTGTCTTGCCCGGGCTGGTTATTGGTCGGTATCAGAATCTGTGTTCAATATCTGTCGATTGTATCGGTTGCTGTCGCTGGTGTTGTCTCAGGTGTTGTATCGGTATTCGGGACGGCATAAACAACCTGTATTGCCGTCCATCACTTCAGGTTTGGGCCAAGAGGGTTAATTCAGGGCAAAGGTGGTCGCCAGGGTGAACACCGGAATATTGGCATGAAACAGGGTGCCATCATCCGCTTCCATAACGTAATAGCCTCGCATGCTCCCCACCGGAGTGCTTAATACTGCTCCGGATATGTAGTCGAACTGTTGTCCAGGGGCGATGTTGGGCTGCTCGCCGATGACTCCTTCGCCTTTGACTTCCTGCACATCACCATTGCCATTGGTAATAAACCAGTGGCGGGTTTTTAACGTGGCACCCTGCTTCCCAATATTGCTGATATAAACCTTGTAGGAGAAGACAAAACGTTCATCTTCCGGGTCGGATTGCTCTTCCAGGTATTCTGGCAGTACATTCACCATGATGGTTTCATTCAATTCCATTGTCTTTCTCCGCTTGCTCTGTCAGCTGCGATACGGCATCAGAAATACGAACGTACTCTTCCAGTGTCAGTACTTCCGGGCGCAGCTGTGTGTCGATACCCAGTGCTTGAAGCTGTTCGGCACTGATGAGCTTTTTTAATGTATTTCGTATGGTTTTACGGCGCATGCTAAAGGCTTCACGTACAACGCGCTGTAGCATTTTTGTATCTTTTGCAACGAGAGGCAGTTCTTTGTAGGGCGTCATTCTGACAATGGCTGAATCCACTTTGGGGGGCGGGTTAAATGATCCCGGCCCCACCACAAACAGCAGTTCTACCTTGCAGTAGTACTGCGTCATGATGCTCAAGCGGCCATAGTCCGACGTACCTGGTCGGGCTGCCAAACGCTCGACGACTTCCTTTTGCAACATGAAATGCATGTCTTGCACCAAGGTGTGGTGGCTGAGCAAATGAAAAATCAAAGGCGTCGATATATTGTAGGGCAGGTTGCCAATAATGCGCAGGCGCTGGCCATCGTTGACCAATTGACTGAAGTCGAATTTTAACGCATCGCCTTCATGAATCTGAAAACCGGGGTAGTTGAAAAACTTGGTGCGCAGGATTGGAATCAGGTCGCGATCCAGCTCGACCACGTTCAGCTTGCCAGTGGCTTCCAGTAACGGCTCGGTAATGGCTCCCATTCCGGGACCGATTTCGACCAGGCAGTCATCATCCTTGGGGTAGATGGCATCAACGATTTTGCCAATGACGTAAGGATCATGGAGGAAATTCTGCCCAAAGCGTTTACGGGCCTTGTGGCCGTGCATGTTATTGGGTTTGGGATGACGGCTCATGCGGGTTTGGCTCCAGCGGTGTGGCGGCTGTTGGCCATGTGGGCTGCCACGGCGATGGCCGTGTGCAAGCTGCCGCTGTCTGCCTTGCCGGTGGCGGCCAGGTCGAGGGCGGTGCCATGGTCAACAGAAGTACGAATAAAGGGCAGGCCCAGCGTAATGTTGGCGGCGCGGCCAAAGCCATGAAACTTCAGCACCGGCAGGCCCTGGTCATGATACATGGCGAGGGTGGCATCGGCGCCAGCCAGATGTTTGGGGGTGTACAGGGTATCGGCGGGCAGTGGCCCAACCAGATCGATACCTTGCGCTCGAAGTTGGGCCAGCGTTGGCTCGATAATATCTTGCTCTTCGTGACCGAGGTGACCGTTTTCTCCGGCATGGGGGTTGAGGCCCGCGACCAGGATACGAGGTTGCACGCAGCCAAAAAAGGTTTTCAGGTCATGATCCAGGATATGGATCACCCGGCTCAGGCGTTCCGGGGTAATGGCATCCGCCACTTGGCGCAGCGGCAAGTGAGTGGTCACCAGTGCGACGCGTAAATCGGTGGTGGCCAACATCATGACGACTTCTTCAACGCCGGCAAAATCCCGGAAGTATTCGGTATGGCCACTGAACGGAATACCGGCATCGTTGATGATGCCCTTGTGTACCGGCGCGGTGACGATACCGTCCCAATGACCTTGCTGGCAGCCTTGTGCGGCCATGGTCAGGGTGGTCAGAACGTACGCGGCATTGGCCGGGTCAAGTTCACCGGCCACGGCAGGTTGTTGCAGGGCAACGGCCTGTACGTACAGGGTGCCCGCGGGCGTTGGAGTGGCCGCGGTGGCCGGATCAAAGGTTGCCAGCATCAGTGGCAAACCGAGCAACTGTGCCCGTTCGGCCAATAGCTGCGGGTCGGCGATCACGACCAGTTGGTGCTCACTGCCTTGTTGGGCCAGCTGAATACAAAGGTCAGGGCCAATGCCACCGGGTTCACCGGCGGTGATAGCCAGGCGCAGGGTCATGCCGGCTCCTTGATATCGACGTACGCTTCGGTGCGGATTTTACGTAGCCACAAGGGCAGCTCTTCTTCAAAGCGGCGCGAGTACAGTAACTGACGCACCTGATTACGCTGCATTTCCTTGCCGATATCACTTTGGCGTTGATCCTGTACTTGCAGAATGTGCCAGCCGAACTGGGTTTCAAACGGTGCGCTGATATGGCCAACCTGGGATTGCTGCATGGTGGTATCGAACTCTGGCACCATGGCACCCGGGCTGACCCAGCCAAGGTCTCCGCCCGCGGCACCGCTGCCGGGGTCATCACTGAACTCCTTGGCCAACACGGCGAAGTCCTGCCCTTGTTGCAGGCGCTGATAAAGCTGGTTGATCAGGGTTTCAGTGTCGCTTTCACTGCGTAATTCGTTCGGGCTGACGAGAATATGGCGCACTTGATACTGGGTGATCATCTGGCTGTTACCACCGCGTTTTTCCAGCACTGCAACCAGGTGATAACCACTGGAGCTGCGGATTGGATCGGAGACATCACCAATAGCCAGGTCTGGTACGACGGGTGCAAAAATACCGGGTAACTGGCCTTCTTTACGCCAGCCGAGATCACCACCCTTGAGGGCATTGCGGCCGTCGGAATCGGCAATGGCGACATCGCTGAAGTTGGCACCGCCACGAATGCGGGACGCCAGGCTGCGGGCTTTCAACTCGGCTTTTTGCAGGTCGCTGGCGTTGGCGTCAGCAGGGATGGATACCAGAATGTGGCCAAGACGGTATTCGGCAGCGGAGGCCATTTTGCCCACTTCGGAGGCGAGGAAATAATCCACATCCTGATCGGTAATCTGGATGGTTTCGCCGACCCGGATGCGCTGCAAACGGCTGGTGATCATCTCGGTTTCAATCTGCGCCCGGGCAGTGGCAAAGGGAATACCTTCGGCTTCCATCGCCACCCGGAACTGCTCCAGATTCATCTTGTTCTGGGCGGCAATACGTTGCAGGGAGTCGTTCAACTGGGCATCGCTGATACGGATACCAATCCGCTTGGCCAGTTGCAGCTGAATACTTTCCTCAATCAGGCGATCCAGTACCTGTTTGCCCAGCACGGCGTCTTCCGGCAGGTTGGCCCCCCGGTTCTGGTTGCGGACATTCTGGATACGTTGCTGCAACTGGGACGCCATAATGACGTCATCGTCGACAATCGCCACCACATGGTCAATCAGTACTGGCTGGGCCTGGCTCAGCGTGCTGCCGAGGGTAAGAAAAAACAAAAAAATCAGCTTGTTAATAGTCATGGTATTGCCGTTTGGAGTAACCCTTGATGCTGTTGCTTATGGTGGCGTCGGTGCCACCCCCCAGCGTGCTGAGACCTTTGAGCTGAATACTGAACATCAGACTCTCGGTCTTTTCGGTACTATAGCTGCTGTCGTCGTCGGCTGTCGGAGAATACTCCTTGTACAGCACTTGCAGACGCCAGCAACAATTCTGATATTCAAATCCGGCCAGTGCTTCGAGTACGGAGCTGACCGGGCGACGTTCGTCTGCAGGATAGTCTTTCATGTCCTTGAGTACGCGCCCGGTCAAGGCCCAGCTGTCATTCAGTGCCCAGTAAGCACTGACATCGGCCTGATAGAGATCGGTTTCAATGTCACCGCTGTCGGAATCCTCACTTTGAACCTTGTTGACTGAAAGGTTCAGCATGCGGTTGTTGCCCGGTGTATAGCCTGCGCCAAAACGGTGCTGACGAGCATAATCGCCGTAGGCGTCCCACTCCAGCGTCTGATTGAGCCGCCAGTGATCACCGGGCCGCCATTCCACTTCGGCGATAGTGCTGGATGTATTATTGCTGTCATTGACTTCGTCACTGTCGAGCAGCACCTGGCGTTCGTCACCGAAGTAGACCCGGCCAAGACTGAAGCGCAGCCATTCGTCGCCACTTTGATCGATAATCCGGCTGGTGATGCCGAGGCTGACCTGTTCCAGATCGGCAAGCCGGTCAGAGCCGATAAAACGATCGCCGACAAACAGGCTGTCGTAGGTGACGCTGGTGACCTTGGTATCAAAGGCCGGAATGTCATCCTGACCGGACTGGTAAGGGCTTTTGACCCAAAACAGTCGAGGCTCCAGCGTTTGTGTCTGATGTTCATTAAACCAGTGTAACGACCGTTCGAAAAACAGGCCGGAATCAAGGCTGTAACGGGGAACGCCGTAGTTGATCGTGTCATCGTAATCAAAGCTGTCTTGACTGCTGAGACGGTAATAGCGGTAGCGATAACTGGCTTCTGGCTGAAGATAGCTGTACGGCTGTTCGAAACGCCAGGCGATGGTGTTGTCACTGACCAGTCGACGGCCATTCAGTGAATCGAAATCCGTCAGGGTTTGTTCCGTGCCATCGATTACAGCGCTGTTATCCCGCTCAAAACGGGTCGCTTGCAAACGGCTGCTGACCTGCCAGCGGTCGTATTGTTGCCGGTAATCGAGTGTGGCTTGTGGCAGGCGTTTGTAGGGCCGGTCTTCGAGGTCAATGCTGTCGTCAATGGTCTGGAACCCTTCGACCAGGAGATCCAGCTGCCAGGCGTCTTTCTGGTAGCTCAGTAGCCCCATTCGCGGCAAGTGGGTGGTGCGGTCGATGGTGGCCGAGGAGTTCAGGTCGGACAGGTAGTCGTCATCGCTGACATGGTTGTAGATCCAGCGATGTTGCCAGTGTTGGCCAAACCTGCCGGATTGCTGGTAATTGATCAGCCAGCGTTCACTATCTTCCGTGGCATCCTGATCGATATAGGCGTAGTTCAGCTCACCATCGCCGAATAACCCGGTTTTATGACGCAGCTGGCTTTCCCACAACCAGCCACGCTGATTGAAGTAATGGGGCGTAATGGTGGCATCCAGGTTGCTGGCCAGATTCAGGTAGAACGGCATTTTCAGCTCGTCCAGTCCGGCGTCGCCACCAAGAGAGAAACTGGGGTCGAGAAAACCTGTGGTGCGACGGTCATCAATCGGAAAGCGGTAGTAGGGAATATAAAAAACCGGTACGTCCATCACTTCCAGACGGGTATTCCAGGCGCTGCCGACACCGCGTTCCTGATCCAGATAAATATTGCTGGCAGCAATACGCCAGTCGTTCTGCCCGGGTTCGCACCAGGTGACGGTGGCTTCATTCAGCTCAATAGTCCCTTCCGAGCGGGTGATCATGCGGGTGGCGGTGCCGCGCATATGGCGAGCGGGCAGGGCATAGCGGGCGTTTTGCAGAACCAGCTCGCTGCTATTCGTGCTGTCGGTGCTATCTGGGCTTGTTGCCGTATCGTTCAGACGCTCGCGAAAACGGGCGCTGTCACTGTGGACGGTCACTTCATTATTCAAAAAGCTGACATCGCCTTCAAATTCGGCCTGACGCAAGTCCGCATCCCAGTACGCTGACCGGCTCTTTAAAACGTAATCTTCCCGCTGCATGATGACGTCGCCAGTAAACTCTGCGTTGCCAAGACGATCAACAAAGGCTTGCTCGGATTCTGCTTCGAGACGGCCATCAGGTACAGGTTGCAAGGTATTGGGTAAATAACGCCCGGAGCAAAACGATGGCAGGTCGGCCTGCTCGGCATCGCTCAGTAATGCCCGCGGGTACCAGTTTAATGCCGGTGTGTCCGCCTGGACGGAGACACTGGTGATCATACTGGTCGCGGTCAGGCACAGTACCGCCAGGAACCGCTCGGAGCTGCCCAAAAGCGCCAGACGCGCTGGCAGAAACGACACCCGGATGGGGAGCCGCTGGAGGGATATTGCATCTGAATGTCTGTGATCCGCCATGGCTGAGCGTGGGTGCCTGTACAGTGAAGTGTGGTATCTTAGCGCGCAGATGATACGGGGGGCGCTCAATGCGCGCAATTTTAGATCGATAACAAATGTGAGGCCAACATGGACCCGCGCCTTGATCACCTGATCAACTGGGCGTCCAGCACCATTCGCCGCAAAGCGAATCTGGACGTCAATGCCAGCCTGGAAACGGTATCCGGTGATGCCAGTTTCCGTCGTTACTTCCGCCTGCGCGGTCTGGGCAAGAGCTGGATTCTTGTCGATGCTCCACCAGACAAGGAAGATAATCCGCGTTTTATCCGTATCGCCAAACAGTGGCGTCATCAGCAGGTCGAGGTGCCACAGGTGCTGGCCGCCGATCTTGATCAGGGCTTTATGCTACTGGAAGACTTTGGTGACCAGCTGTTATGGACTGCCCTGCATGAGCCGGATGTGACCGAAAAACAGATACTGGGCCTGTATCGCCAGGCGATAGAGCAGCTGGTGCAGCTTCAGGGTGTCAGCTGTCGCGACCTGCCTGCTTACGATAACACTCTCCTGCTGCAGGAGATGGCGCTGTTCCGTGACTGGTTATGTGAACAGCAGCTGCAAATGACGTTGACGGACGCTGAACGGGCCATGTTTGACCGCGTGTTTGATTTGCTGGCTCGGCAGGCCTTGGCGCAACCGGTTGTCACCGTGCACCGGGATTACCATTCCCGCAACCTGATGCTGAAGCCGGATGGCATGTTGGGCATCATTGATTTCCAGGACGCTCTGGCAGGCCCGTCCACTTACGATCTGGTGTCATTGGTGCGGGATTGTTACGTACGCTGGCCACAGGGGCTGGTGGATGAGCTGGTGGCCTATTATTGGGAGCTGGCGCGGCCCTGTGGTTATTACCTCGGCGACTGGCAACAGTGTGTGCGTGACGTCGACTGGATGGGATTGCAGCGACACCTCAAGGCCGCGGGTATTTTTGCCCGTCTGAACCTGCGCGATCACAAGCCGACCTACCTGGCGGATATTCCCAATACCTGCCAGTACCTGATCGATATCGCCAGGCGGTATGACGAGTTGAGTGACTTCAGTCACTGGCTGAACCAGCGTTTGATGCCAGAATTGGTGCAGTTATCACGATGAAAGCCATGATACTGGCAGCCGGGCGAGGTCAACGTATGGCGCCGCTCACGGATCACTGCCCGAAGCCACTGCTGGCGCTGGCCGGCAAGCCTCTGATTGAACACCATATTGACAAACTGGTTGCCGCCGGCATGACCGATCTGGTCATCAACCACGCCTGGCTGGGGGAGATGATCGAGGCCCGGTTGCAGGATGGCCATCAGTTTGGCGCTAACATTCGCTACTCCGCCGAAACCGATGCACTGGAAACCGCTGGTGGTATTCGCAAGGCGTTACCATTGTTAGGTGATCAGCCGTTTTTAGTGATCAATGGCGATGTCTGGACTGATTGGGATTACCGGGAAGCTGTGCAAGTGGCATCTTCCGAAATGGTGACGGGGAACACATTGGCCTGGCTTTGGTTAACCGATAATCCTGATCATAACCCGACGGGTGATTTTTTCCTTGACGGTACCGACGTTGCGGCAGAGGCTGATGGCCCCGGTTTCACCTTTACCGGGATCAGCCTGATCCACCCGGATCTGCTGGCAGCCTTGCCGGTGGCAAAGCAGCCACTGGCTCCGATACTGCGACAGGCAATGGACAGTGGGCGAGTCAAGGGTTGCCTGCTGGATGGCCGCTGGACGGATGTGGGAACGCCACAACGTCTGGCTGAACTGGAACAGCAACTCACCAGAGAGACGTTCTGATGCTATGGATGGGAAAAGCCATGGGCGGCATGGTCGGATTGATGACCGGTGGCCCGTTTGGCATGATGATAGGCGCATTTGTTGGTCATATGTTTGACCAGAATCTTGAAAATATCTGGAGCGGTCAATTTCCTGTTCTGGTTCGTACCAGTACAGCCAATAACGTGCGACTGCTTTATATTTCATCGTTATGCCGTTGCATGGGGCGGATAGCCAAAGCCGATGGCCGCGTCAGCGAAGAAGAAATCGCCGCCGCCAATTTTGTGATGGACCGCATGCAGCTCAAGGGCGATGACCGCCAACGGGCGATTGCCTGGTTTCAGGAAGGCAAGGATATGGACTGTGACTTTAATGCCGACCTGGAACAGCTACGACCACAACTGAGTTTGCCGATGGCGCAAATGTTTCTTGAGGTGGTGATGACCATCGGTTATTCCGATGGTGAGTTGTCGCCTTTGGAGTGGGCGATGATCGAACGCCTCAGTAATGTGCTGGGGATCAGTCAGACCCAGATTGAGCGGGTACGGGATCGTATTGAAGCGGCCATGTTCCAGGCCCGTAACGGCGGTGTCAGCCAAAGTGATCAGCTGGAACAAGCCTACGCCACGCTGGGTGTCCCGGCCGATGTGGATGACGATACCCTGAAAAAAACCTATCGGCGATTAATGAGCCAGAACCATCCTGACAAACTCTCTGCCAGCGGTATGCCTGAAGAAATGCTGCGACTGGCCAAGGAAAAAACCCAGCAGATCCAAACCTCCTATGCCTTGATTCGCAAAAGCCGGGGCCACGCGCATTAAATTGTTTTGGTGTGGGGGTTAACCCTGCACCAACTACTCTGCTACCCGCACCACCCACACCCGCACCAATATAGACAGCAGTCAAGCCAGTGCTGTCGGCTATTGCTTGTGGCTGCCAGGTCTGGTTGTGATTGATTGCAGCTGATGTTCTGTACACAAACATTCTGGACTGGCTAACGCGGATAACAAGCCGATAGGGAACAGGGTGCGAATCAGAAGGTATGGATAAGAGAGTAGAGGTTTTGTAGCGAGGAGAGAAAAAAGAGAGCCGCCATTCACGACGACTCTTCGGGAGTGGCGTTTATTCCCCGATAAAGGCCAGGCTCAGGCCGGGCCAGAAGGTAATGATCAGCACTGTTGCCAGCAGGATAAAGAAGAACGGCAAGGTAGCGCGATACAACTCCATCACCGGTTTGTTAAAGCGGAAGCTGGCAATAAACAGGTTCATCCCGACCGGTGGAGTAAAGTACCCCAGCTGCATATTGGCGAGGAATAAAATCCCCAGATGAATCGGATGAATACCGTATTCCACCGCAATCGGCAGAATAATGGGAATCATGATCACAATCGCGGAGAATATATCCAGCATCATGCCCAGTATCAGCAGGAACAGGGTGAGTAACAGCAGGAAGGTAAAGCTGTCACTGACGTGCTGCTGAATAAAACCAAAGATTTTTTCCGGCACACCGGCATCAATCATGTAATTGGTGGATGCCATGGAAACCGCCAGAATCAGCAAGATTGCGCCAACCAGCTTCATGGAATCCCGCATCACGGTCACTAGCTGCTTGAACGGAATTTCACATCGAATCAGAGTGGAAACAATCAGTACGTAAAACGCAGTAATGGCCGCCGCTTCTGAAACCGCAAACCAGCCACCATAAATACCTCCCAGTACCAGAAAAGGTAGCGGCATTTCCCACTTGGTATCCTTCAGTGCAGCCCAGGCCTCGGCCTTGTCGAACGGGTGGTGATTACGTTCAGCATTACGGGATACCCAGCCACTGTACAGCGACAGCGCAACCAGCATCAGGCCGCCGGGCAGTAACCCAGCCAGAAACAGGTCATCGATACTGACTGCGACGTCGAGCGACATTTGCTGCGCTACAACGCCGTACAGGATCAAGGGCAGCGACGGTGCAAACAGCAACCCGAGGGAGCCAGAGGTGGTGACCAGACCAAGATTAAAGCGCTCCGGATAACCGGACTTCTGTAACGCTGGTACCAGCAGGGCGCCCAGGGCGACAATGGTAACGCCGGAGGCACCGGTAAAGGCAGTAAACAGGGCACAGGTCACCAGGGCAACGATCGCCAGTCCGCCGGGCATCCAGCCAAGGAAGGCATCGGTAATACGTACCAGCCGCTGCGGTGCCTTGCTTTCCCCGAGCAAATAACCGGCAAAGGTAAACAATGGGATGGCGATCAGTACCGGCATTTCGGCAATCCGGTAAATCTCGATGGCCATAACCATCAGATCAACGTCAGTCTGGTAAAACCCCCAGATGGCGCTGGCAGCAATAACCACAAACAGCGGCGTACCGGACAGCGCCAATACCAATAAAATCAGTGGAACCAGAACGCTCATGAGTGGGCCTCGTCGGCTACAGCATGGTTACCCAGTATGTTGAGCAAGGATTCAATACTTTGAATGGCAAAGCGCAACGCCATCACGGCAAAGCTGAAGGGGATAATCAACTGTAAGGGCCAGGCAGGAATATTGGCGAAGGCGATATCACCAAATTCAATGGCCAGTTCGATATAGGCATAGCCGTACCAGGCGATAACTGCGCAAATAAAGGCGGCAAAGGCTGAGGTGATAATCGCGATGGTGTCAGCGACAACCTTGGGAGCCAGTCGGTTAACCAGGTCGATGGCGATATGCTCACGGCCGCGGGTGGCGACCATGCCTCCGATCAGACCAAGCCACAGCACCATCACCCTCAGGGCGGGAGGAATCCACATGATACCGCCGCCGAAGACACTGCGGGCGACAATATCAATACCGGCCAGCAACACCATGACCATCAGCACCAGCACCAGAATGCCATCTTCCAGGGTGTGAATGGCGCCGAGCAGACGCCGCAAAGGGGAGTGTTTCAAGGTTATTGACCTGCACGGATTCCGGCAATATGTGCCTGTAGTTGACGATACAATTCAACCGGGTAAACACCTTGGCTGGCCAGTTCGGTCAGGCTGTCATTGGCCAGTTGTTGCCAGGTGGCTTTTTCGGCATCGGTCAGTTGTACAAATGTCATGCCGCTGTTTTCCAGTGCCTGACGTGCGCCGGCTTCATCAACAAGATTCTGTTTGTCCATCTGGGCGTAGGTGGATTTCATAATGCTGCGCACGGTGGTCTGGTCTTCCGCCGACAGTTTGTTAAAGGCTTTTTGATCGACCACCATCATGCCCAGCAGCGAGAGTAATGGCAGGTCGGTTGCGTGGCTCAGTTTGCTGTGCCATTGCAGCGCGATAGAGGCCGTCAGGTTAACACCAACAGTATCGATCAGGCCGGTTTGCAAGCTGGTGTAGACATCCGAAATCGGCAGCGAAATCGGCTCGACACCGGCTTTCTGGAATACGGTCTGGGTGACCAGGTCACCTTCAGGAGTCCAGACTTTCTGGCCACTGAAGTCGGCCGTGGTTTTCAGGGGTTTGTTGCCCATGACATAGGCAAAGCCACCTTCGGTCAGACCGAGGACGACGTAACCCTTGGCTTCCAGCGCATCAATAATGTAGTGGTCAAATTCGGGGCGAACAGCACTCAGTTCTGCCGGGTTCTGAAAGGTAAATGGCAAGCTGTACAGCTGCACTTCGTTGGCGATATTCGCGAGCGCTCCTGCCGAAACGGCGCCACCTTGCAGCTGGCCGATTTTCATTTTGCGCAGCACACTTTTGTCACTGCCTTGCACACCGCCAGGAAAGTATTTGATTTTGACGCGGCCATCGGTCGCTTTTTTGATGTCAGCTGCGGCGGAACGCATCTGCTTCATCCAGTTGGTGCCATCGGGAGCGAGGGTGGCTATTTTTAATGTTGCAGCTTGGGACAGCGGGCTCAGGCATAGCAGCATCAGACCCAGGGCAATCAGTTTGTTTTTCATGTGTGGTTACTCTTGGCTGGTATTCAAAAGGCGATTATTCAAAAAAATCGGCAGATTCTGCCAACAGTTCAGTGGCCTGGCTCTGGGCCAGATGATTAATCAGGGTCAGACCTTCGGCTTCCGGGTCGGCCGCAATAGCTTCGTTGAGCAGACGGTCGTGAAGTTCCTGATCAAACATCAAGCGGGCATATTGTTTGGCGTACAGCACCTTGGCCATCAGATGTTTGCCATCACTGTATTGCAGGGCCTTTTCAAAATGCTCGCGGCCGATTTCCGGGCGGCCACCCAGAGATGGTGGCAGCTGGGTTTCCATGACGCCGAGATATACCTGCAAGGTTCCCTGGTCGTAGTCCGGCTGGATATTGGCGACCCACTGCATCAAAGCCTTGGTTTTACCCAGTTCGGCAATGGCACCCCAGTCGCTGCTGTTGGCCTGAATCCAGCCGGCCTTGGCGGCGGCATAGGCATAGAAGACGTGAATATCGTCTTCATCAAAGTGCCGGTCGAGCGCCGTCAGCATGTCGTCCTGCGGTAACTCGACGGCTTCACAGGCGTCGTCATCGTATTCACACAAGCCGCGGGTGGCGTATTCCAGTGCCTTGTCGGCCATCCGTTGTGCCTGGCTTGGGTCGCGGGAAAAGACACCCGAGTAAGCGCCATACAGCTGGGACGCAGACAGCAAGAAGTCTTCGTCATGAGGATAGGTGAGTACCAGCGCGTCGAGCAAAAGCAGATATGCCGGTGCTCCCGCGGCCACGACTTCCGGATTGTCGTTGTTCATCATCGAGCGTGAGAGGTTCTTGGGCAGGTTGCCAACCGAGCAGGCACTCAGTGCCAAAGCGGCCAGTGCAATAGTGAGTCGTTTCATAGTCACGGGTGCTTGTAAAAATTTGGCGCAATTGTACACACCTGAACGCTGGTATCTAATGAACAATAGTCATAACCGCCCTGAAGTGGTCATTATTGCAGCAAAATTCAGTGTTTTGCTGCTGCTGATGGCTCAGTCGGTTGACGAATCACTGGCGTTGTTGGTTTGACTGGCTCGGGCATTGGCCAGCTTGCGGTACAGGGTACGCTCACTGATGCCCAGTTGTTTGGCTAAACGGGTGTTGTCGCCATCAAATTGTTGGGTAATGGCAAGCAGGTAGCGGGCTTCGAGTTGGTCCAGTGGCATGGCCTGATCTGGATCGGTGGCCAGACCGGTGATCCGTTTTGTTGGTATCCGGGTGGCGGAATGGCTGGGAGTCTCCGTGGCTTCCGGTCTCAGGGCATCGGGTAACGTCAGGTGACGTGGTTCGATTTCGCGATCATCACATAATATAGTGGCTCGTTCGAGGCGGTTTCTCAGTTCGCGAATATTACCGGGAAACTGCTGTTGTTCGAGCCAGTCGCAGGCGGCAGCAGACAGTACGTGTGGCCGTTCCTGACTCAGTTGTTGCAGCAGTTTGCGGGCCAGTGGAACAATATCAGCCCGCCGTTCTGCCAGCGAGGGCAACAGAATCGGAAAGGGTGATATCCGGTAGTAGAGATCTTGCCGGAAAGTGCCGGCATCAACCATCTGGGTCAGTTGCCGATGGGTGGCACACACCAACCGGAAGTCGGCCTGTTGCAGCGTTACGCTGCCCACCGGGCGGTAGCTGCCGGTTTCGATCAGACGCAGCAGCTTGACCTGCATGGCAAGCGGAATATCCCCTACTTCATCCAGAAACAACGTTCCGCCCCGGGCGGCTTCGACCAGGCCTGGCTTGCGTTGGGTGGCTCCGGTAAAGGCGCCTTTTTCGTGACCAAACAGTTCACTTTCAAACAGGCTTTCGGTCAGACCAGAACATTCCACCGTTACAAATGGCTTGTTGGCGCGGCTGCTGTGCTGATGAATGTGTCGGGCGGCGAGCTCTTTGCCGGTGCCGGATTCACCCAGCAGCAGTACATTGATCTCGGTCGGAGCCGCTCGGCTGAGCATGGCCAGCATGTCGGTATAGGCCTGACTGAACCCCAGCATGGGCCGCGACCCTGGGGTGTCCGGAGTGCGTACGGGCGACATGATTTCAACAAAAAACTCAATCTGGCCATCGTCATTACGTACCGGGCTCAGCTCCACATCAACGTGTTCCTTGCCCTGGCAGGTGTTATGAATATGCAGGATACGCTGGCGCTGGCCGGTACGCAGACAGCCCTGTAGCGGGCAGGTTTCTCCGGCCTGGTCACAAGGGACTTTGTAGCCATGGGAGACCTCGTAGCAATGCCGACCGAGCAGGGCGCTGTTGCCGGAAAAGTGTTCCCGGTATGCCTGGTTGGCAGCACAAATACGATACTCGCGATCCATCAGAATGGCGGGAGCAGCAATGGCGTCCAGTAAAGAAGAGATACCAGGCAAGTGGTTGTAACTGCGGGGATCTGACATTGGTGTCACCAGGCTGTCAATATTGACATGATATTAGTGGATGTCGGCCATTTTGCAAAGGATTGGCAGCGGGGCAAACTGTCGCAGTGATCTTGTTAGCCACCCCTGAAACGCTGATGATAGCCGCGATTGCTGTGGCTGGTGGCAAGACTCCGGGGTTTTTAATATGAATTCTTGCTGGTGGGAACGGACTGGCCCGTGAATTGCTATTTCACCCTGATGGGGTACAGACGGATGTCTGTGGTGACAAATTCGGCGGAATTGGCAGGAAGGCTATGGCTAGAGTAAAGCAGTGGCGGGTTAACCAACAGCTTAGTTATTTATTGTTTGATCCTATTTCTCGCCGTGGTGCGCTGATTGATCCGCAACCTGCATTGGTGTCTTGCTACATCCAGACATTGGAGCAGTTGGGGGTCGCCAATGCCTATTTACTGTTTACTGGAGAAATGACCCAGATCATGAATATACCGGGTCAGATGTTGGATGCTGGCGCCCTGTCAGGCTCGGCCGCTCCAGACACACTGGCACTGGGTGAAAGCTACATCCGGGTGGTGGTGGACCCTGCGGCGCTGCGGGTTGCCTATGTGTGTGATGGACTGATTTTTAGCGGTATGTGGTGGCTTCCCGGTGGGTTACGTCCCTTTGTTGCATCTGAGCCGGAAGCTGACGTTGATAAATTGCCGCTTCTCCAACTTCCCGATGACTATGTACTGTATCCCGGCCGGGCGATCGGGTCTTTGTGTATCAGTTCGGTGGCACAGGAAAAAGCCCTGTGTTACGACCCGCTTCCGGCTTGTGCTGGCGCTCCATCGGGTTAGTACAGCTGCTTCGCTGCTGCCGGAATATCTCTGGTACTGGTGGTTGTTTGCGGGGCAGATTGATCATTGTTTTGTAAGACCGGTTTTGTCTCAGCTTGGAGATCTGCGTGATCCACAAGCTGTTTTGTTACAGTCGCTGAGCGATGGCGGAGCGTTGTATTTCCGCCAGGTTCAGTCGCTGAATTTTCGTTTCACAACACTCAACTGAACGTTCCACGGCACTGCCTTTGGAGGATCAACCATGATCAGTGAAAGTATGGTGGACTTGTCGCGGCTGCAATTTGCTATGACCGCGCTGTACCACTTTTTGTTTGTACCCCTGACGTTGGGGTTATCGTTTATTCTTGCCATCATGGAATCGGCTTATGTGATGACAGGCAAGCAGGTCTATCAGGACATGGTCAAGTTCTGGGGCAAGCTGTTTGGTATTAACTTCGCTTTGGGTGTGACGACAGGCCTGACGATGGAATTCCAGTTCGGTACCAACTGGGCTTACTACTCCCATTATGTCGGTGACATTTTTGGCGCACCGCTGGCGATTGAAGGTCTGATGGCTTTCTTCCTTGAAAGTACGTTTATCGGCCTGTTTTTCTTCGGCTGGGATCGCCTGACACGGATACAGCATATGATCGTCACCTGGCTGGTGGCACTGGGTTCGAACCTGTCGGCCTTGTGGATTCTGATTGCCAATGGCTGGATGCAAAACCCGGTCGGCGCTGAGTTCAACTACAACACCATGCGTATGGAGATGACCAGCTTTGTTGAGGTGTTGTTTAACCCGGTTGCCCAGGTCAAGTTTGTGCATACCGTGTCGGCTGGTTATGTCACCGGTGCCATGTTTGTACTGGGGATTTCCTCTTATTATTTGCTGAAAAAACGTGACCTGCCCTTTGCCCGTCGCTCGTTTGCCATTGCCTCCAGCTTTGGTTTGGCGGCCATTCTGAGTGTGATTCTGCTGGGTGATGAATCGGGTTACGAAATTGGCGATGTACAAAAAACCAAGCTGGCTGCCATTGAAGCGGAATGGGAAACCCATCCGGCTCCTGCTGCCTTTACCCTGTTTGGTTTGCCTAATGAAGAAACCATGGAGACCGACTATGCGATTCGGATTCCCTGGGTGCTGGGCCTGATTGCGACCCGATCAACGGACGAACAAGTGGTGGGTATCAAGGACCTGCTGGTCGAACACGAGGAGCGCGTGCGTAATGGTATGGGCGCTTACGACCTCTTTACGCAACTGAAAGCCGGGGATGAATCACCTGCAACCATGGCGGCATTCGATGAGGTCAAGGACGATCTGGGGTACGGCCTGCTGCTGAAAAAATATACTCCGGACGTTATTGACGCTACAGAAGACCAGATCAAGTCGGCCGCACGGGACACTATTCCGGGCGTTGCCCCCATGTTCTTTACCTTCCGTATCATGGTGGCTATTGGCTTTACCATGTTCCTGCTGGTGGCGCTGGCGTTCTGGCATTCTGCCCGTCAAACCATCGATAAGCAGACCTGGCTGCAAAAAGCCTTGTTATGGGCGATCCCATTACCTTTCCTGGCCTGTGAAATGGGTTGGTTTGTAGCGGAATACGGTCGTCAGCCCTGGTCTATTGGTGAAGTCCTGCCAACTCATTTATCCACCTCAACCCGGTCGGTTGAAGAGCTGTGGATGAGTATTGCCGGTTTTGTACTGTTCTATACCGCCTTGTTGGTTGCCGAAGTGTATCTGATGTTCAAGTTTGCCCGTCTGGGGCCATCTGCTCTGCATACTGGTCGTTATCATTTCGAGAAAGAGGCAAGTCACTCCATGACAGGCGGTACAGCAGCTGGGCCAAAAGCGCAGCCGTTGCAAGCCCGTAACGAACAGGCGTAAGGGGGAATTATGGATTACGAAGTATTGAAACTGGTGTGGTGGGTACTGATTGGCGTATTGCTGGTCGGCTTTGCTGTTACCGATGGCTTTGATATGGGGGTTGGTGCGCTGCTGCGAATCATCGGCCGTACCGATACCGAGCGCCGGGTGATGCTGAACACCATCGGGCCGCACTGGGATGGTAACCAGGTCTGGTTTATTACTGCCGGTGGGGCCATTTTTGCCGCTTGGCCTGTGGTTTATGCGGTGGCATTTTCGGGCTTTTACTGGGCAATGTTACTGGTGTTGTTTGCCATGTTTTTTCGCCCGGTCGGGTTTGAATACCGCGCCAAAGTGGATGATCCCCGCTGGCGCAGCCTGTGGGACTGGGGCCTGACCATCGGCGGTGCGGTGCCTGCCCTGGTGTTTGGTGTGGCGTTTGGCAACCTGATTCTGGGAGTGCCATTCAGTCTGGATGAGTTTATGCGTTCTACCTATACCGGTTCTTTTTGGGCCTTGCTGAATCCCTTTGGTCTGGTGGCTGGTCTGGTGAGTCTGGGAATGTTGATGATGCACGGTGGCACCTGGTTGCAAATGCGGACTGACGGAGCACTCCATGAGCGCGCCCGCCGGATTACGGTTGCGCTGGCAGTACTGGTGGCGGCGCTGTTTGCCCTCGCCGGTGTCTGGATCTGGATGGGTATTGATGGCTATGTGATCATGGATATCAAAAGCACCGCTGCGGCAGTGACCCCTCTGGATAAAGTGGTGACAACGCAAGAAGGGGCCTGGCTGAGCAACTATGGCCAGCATCCCTGGATGATGATCGCACCCTTGTTGGGTTTTGCCGGACTGGCACTGACGGTACTGATGTCGATGATGAATCGTGGTGTGATGGCTTTTGTCTCCAGCTCGCTGGCGATTACCGGCATTATTCTGACCGCTGGGTTCTCACTGTTCCCGTTCATTATGCCATCCAGTCTGGAGCCGTCTCACAGCCTGACCGTATGGGATGTGGTATCCAGTGAAATGACGCTGAATATCATGTTCTGGGTCGCCATGGTGTTTGTACCGATTGTGTTGAGCTACACCATCTGGGGCTACTACAAAATGTGGGGTCGCCTGACCAACCAGTTTATTGAAGACAACAAATACAGCACGTATTAATGAATCAAGGCTGTTGCTGGCAGTGTCCGGATCAGCCGAGCAGTGCTCGGATGATCTGGCCTGGCCACACCCGGTAAACGGAAACAGCAAAACCCAAACAGGTAGCCAGACACAGATGTCTGGCTCGCACTACGAGGAAAATAGTATGTGGTATTTTGCCTGGATTCTCGGTGTATTACTGGCCTGCTCATTTGGCCTGATAAACGCTATGTGGCTGGAGTTTTACGAAGATATGGATCGGGATGCAGAGTAAGGCAATGCCTGTTCCAGACAAACCTCCAGTGGATTATGCGGCCTACGGGCCGCTGTATGCTTTTTGGGCGCGCGGGTTATCCTTCCTGGGAGCGCTGGGACTGGCTGGATTATGGCTGGCCATGCCGCAACTGGTGGCTGTTGCACCGGATGAACAGACGCACATATTACTACCACTCGGGTTGTGGGGTATTGCGGCGGGTTTGGTTCACGGTATTGGTTATGTCCCTGTGCTGCGCATTTGGCGTTATCTATTCAGTCCTTATGCGGGTTGGCCATTGATGAGTCTCTGTGCTGGCCTGTGGCTGCTCTGAGCAGCTGGCGATGTCACGACTGATAAACCATGCTCAGATTGGGCCAGCGGGTCACACGCCAGTTGGTGACGATTGACGTTACGTGGCACACTGTCAATATAGCCATGCAGGCATGTTGTTCTGATACGATCGATCATCGAGAGGAAACCCAATGGTACTCAAAAAAGAAGATTTATTGTCTGAAGCCTCAGTGTCCGTTAACCCGGTCAACGCAGAGGAAGCTGAAGGACTGCTGGCCAATGGCGCAGTCGTGCTGGATGTACGGGAACCGGCTGAGTTCGAGATGGGCCACTTGCCGGGAGCGGTCAATGTACCGCGTGGTGTGCTGGAATTCAGGGTGGGGGATCATCCGGCGTTGACTGATAACACCGCCAGCATCTTGTTGTATTGCAAAAATGGTGGCCGCAGTACATTGGCCGCCCATACCCTGAAACGTATGGGGTTTGATCAGGTAAAAATGCTGGTGGGTGGTTTTGATGGCTGGAGTGGCGATGTCCACAAAGTGGAAATTGATCCAAGTGTTTACCGATAATTCCAGTACAACCCAGACAGCGGATTTGGTGATAACCAATCCGCTTTTTCAGGCTGATTGTATTCCTTTGTGCATATTTGGTTATTTTTGAGAGAGATAACAATGAAAAAACTATTAACGTTGACGTGTCTGGTTGGCGGCCTGGCAGGTGCGCTGGCAAGTACTGCCGTTCGTGCCGAGCAGCCTGAAGAAGGCAGCCTCAACCAGGAAGCGCGGCAGCAAGCCATGATGTTTGGCAAGCAGCTGATGCAAACCGTACAAAAAGGTATGAAGGCGGGTGGCCCAACCGAAGCGATCCATCTGTGTAATGTGGAGGCCCCTGAGATTGCTACAGCACATAGTCAGGGAGACTGGGCGGTAGGACGTACCTCATTAAAAATACGTAACCCGGACAATGCCCCGGACAGCTGGGAGCTGGCCACGCTGAAGGACTTTGACCAGCGCCTGGCTGCAGGAGAAACCCCGGCTACGCTGGAAGCCAGTACCGTTGAAAACGGCGAATATCGTTATATGAAAGCGATACCAACAGGGGCATTGTGTCTGAACTGCCATGGTTCGGCCTTGGCAGAGCCAGTACAAACCCGTCTCAGTAAACTGTATCCGCATGACAGGGCTGTGGGTTATCAGGCCGGTCAGCTACGGGGTGCATTTACTTTGCGTAAAACATTGGCCGAGTAATACCCCCGATGTGAATAACTACCCTGTTTGCAGCAATAATACCGAGGCGTTTTATGATTTGACGGCCAAGGTATCGCCTGCATCAGGGTATTGGCAGGCCGTAGGTATTGGATCAAGTAAACGCATGGATTGGACAGCCGCCTGTTTCAGGAAGGATAGAGAATGACCCAGAAGATTTCAGAACACAGCATGGATTTACACTGGCAGCGCGAAGGTGAATTTTCTCACCAGGGGTTTGAGCGCCGCCATCAACTCGACTTTGGCCATCAGGTACAGCTGGCCGCTGGCGGTGCCGGTAACGATTATGGCAGTGACCCGGAGCAAATGCTGGCAGCCTCCATGGCCAGTTGTCATATGATGACCTTCCTGGCGTTGGCCGCCAAAAAACGTCTGAACGTGGTGTCGTATGAAGACCACGCGGTTGCGGAACTGGCCCAGCGAGACGACGGTCGCTTTCATATTAGCCGTATTCTTCTGTCGCCACTGGCGGTATTTGAAGGTGATAAAATTCCCGATGCTGAAGCCATTCTGGCCATGCATCACAAAGCCCATGAACACTGCTTTATTGCCAACTCGGTACTGTGCGAGGTTGAGGTTAACCCACGCTAGCCGACGGTTGGACACGGGGTAACGCCGAACGCCGTACTCCGTCCAATAATCATTGTAACAAGCGGCTGGTCAGTAACCGGCCGCTCTGCTGAAACCGGCTTCCCTGAATAATTTGATTTAATCAACGCTGACTTGTTTGGCGTGTCTGTCTGTTTAATGGCCCTGGCTGTTACCTGGCTGCCTTGATATGAGTCAGCGGTATCGCCGGTTGCGTTGGCTAGACTGAAAACAATGGCTTTTGCCGTATTCTTTCAGCTTTCAGCCCCCGGAGACCGCTATGGCCGATAACCCAGCCTCAGAACAACACTATATCGACCCTTATCGGCAGTTATCGCCATCGCGGTCGTTTGAGGATCATGTACACCATCTCTATCGTGTCTTACGTGAGCAGTACTCTGGTATCGATCGTTTTTCTCTGGCGCGCTATCAAGCCGACACAGGTTACTTGTCCAGCCTGACCTGCGCCGGAGATGATACCCGGCTATTGGACGGTTATCAGATGTTGCTGGAAAATGTGCCATCGCTGCAATCCCTGGTCGCCAGTCCGGGTATTCGGGTGGTGGGGGATATGCGCAAGTTTCGGGTGGAAGAGTTGCCGGCACACAGTGCGGCGTTACTGGGACAGGGTTATCGTTCCAGTCTGACCATGCCGATGATGAGTGACGGTCGTTTGCTGGGGATGTTGTTTCTGAATGCTCGCACTATCAATTATTTTACCGCGCCGATGGCGTCTTATTGCACCTTGTGGGGACACTGGGTAGAGCAGTTGCTGGCGCAAGAGTCGTTGGTGGGGAACTGAGCCAGGGTCCTTTCGGCTCACACAGTGTGGCAAGTTGTTGGTTTAACGGGTTGGGCAGCTCTCTGCGCTACTGAGTTGGCCCGCTGCAAACTGTTTCAGGGTAGTCATTGGAACATGGTCGCCGGTGTCGCGGCCGTACCACGCGAGCTGGACTTCTCCTTGCTCCGAAATCAAAAAATCCGCCGGTACCAGTTTCATGTGCGGGTTGTGAATATCGCTTTTTCCTCCTTTGAGCAAGCCGCGGATCATCTGTGGCAGACGGAACAACATGGCTTTGATAAGGGCGGTGGTGGAGTGTTCGATACCATAACGTTCGTACAGCTGTAGATCGGGGTCACTGAGCAAGATAAACGGACGCGGGTTGCGAGCCACAAAACGCCGGACTTCTTCCGCTGTTGAGCTGAAGACTGCAATGATTTCAACATTGGCCTCCTGAAAAGCATTGTATTGGTTGGTGAGTTCATAAAGGCGCACATTACAAAAAGGGCAGGCGGCATCGCGAAAAAAAGCCAAGAGAATTTTTTTGCCCGAGTAATGGCTCAAGCTGACGGAGTTGCCATAAATATCTTTGGTTGAGAACTCGATAGGCGTACATGGGGCGGTGAGTTTCATAGGGGAAGCCTGTCAAATCAAGCATGAGAATAATCACTGCGTGAGTGGTTACAGGCAGCGGTCGATGGTACTTTCAGACCATCTGTTTGATCGTTCGTTCAAATGTTCGTTCAATCGGCTGATCCAGCGGACACATGAGTGCCGTCACGTTGCTCTCGAAAGGCGGTGGGTGCCAAACCCACCCGGCGGCGGAAAAAACGTGAGAAATACGCCGGGTCGTGGAATCCGAGGTCGTAGGCAATCAGAGATACCGGGACGGAGGAGTAAATCAGCATGCGCTGGGCTTCCAGAACCAGCCTGTCGTAGAGCAGATCGGTGATGTTCTTGTCGGCGATTTGTTTGCAGGTACGGCTGAGGCTGGTGGGAGTGGTGTGCAGTGCCTGGGCGTAAAATTCGACCGATTGATGCTGGCGGTAATGCCCTTCGATCAGGCTGTTGAGGTGGCGAAAGCGCTCACTATGAATGTCTTCCGGGATGTTGTCCGGGTGCTCTTCAAGCAGGCGTCCAAGTTTGAGTAACAAACCAAACAGCAACCAGGCAAACATGGATTTTTTGCCCAGGGCGTTACCCAGGTACTCTTCGGTCAGCTGCTGTACCGTCTGGTCGATAAAGGTCAGCTCTTTTGGGTGCTGGCTCAGCTGAATAATCCGGGCACTTTGCAGCAGTTCCTGCCCGAACGGAAACTGGCGGGCAAACTGGTCATCCTGAATCAACAGCCGGGAAACGGTAATCACACAGCCTTCGGTGGCTTCCCGTTCAAACTCAAAGCCATGCACGACACCGGCAGGCACCGAAACAATCACAGGGGCCTGATGATGTTCTTCCTGGCCATCAATAAAGACGCGTACCGAACCGCTGCGCACAAAAATCAGCTGGAACATGTTCGGATGGGTATGAATATTAATGGCCCAGTCGAACAGTCTGGCTCGACTGGGGATGTCCTCGATATGGACAAATTCGGGATCGCTGTCCGATGGGGCCTCACTATACAGGGTGTAGCGGGAAATGCGTTGATGGCTGCCAGCAGGTGGGCGGGCCTGATCGACTATAAGGTGTAACGGGGTGGTATTCATAAGGCGTTGTTATACATGTTTGTTATTTTTATAGCATAAGTGCCATGGCCCGAACTGGTGTTGCTGATTGCGGCATGCCATGGCGGTCATCGAAGCCACTTACTCTGCGAATTCTTCGGTATCCACTTCGACTTGCTGTGCCAGGTTATAGCGTCTGCCGCTGACCGTCTGCTGATTGATCAATTGATTCAGCTCATGGATAACATCGGCCGATAGCGAGACCGTGGCGGCTTGCAGGTTTTCTTGCATATGGGCAACACTGCGGGTACCCGGGATCGGCACAATATGATCTCCTTGCGCGCAGACCCAGGCCAGAGATAGCTGAGCTGGCGTACAGCCAACCCGTTTTGCCACTAGTCTGAATGCGTCCAGCAAGGTGAGGTTGGCGGCAAAGTTGTCTGGATGGAAGCGTGGCATATTGCGACGGATATCCTTTGGCTCCAGCGAGTCAACCTCTTGCAGGCCATCTGCCAGAAAACCACGGGCAAGGGGAGAAAAGGCCACAAATGCCGTGCCCAGTTCCCGGGTGGCCTGTAGTACGGCAATCTCGGCGTTACGGCTCCACAGTGAATACTCTGTTTGCAGTGCGGCAATCGGATGTATCGCATGGGCCCGGCGCAAGGTTGCGGCGGAGACTTCGGATAAACCGATCGCGCCGATCTTGCCCGCTTTGACCATCTCGGCCAGTGCTCCAACGGATTCTTCAATCGGCGTGTTGGGGTCAAGGCGATGCAGGTAGTAGAGGTCGATATGATCAACTTGCAAGCGGCGCAGACTGTTTTCGACCTGTTGCTGCAAGGTCGTCGGGCAGCCGTTGATTTCCTTGAGGCCGCTTTGCTCGCCAATCTGCATGCCACCTTTGGAGGCCAGGAAAATATCGTTGCGCAGTGGTTTCAGGGCTTTGCCCAGCAGCTGTTCGTTTTTGCCGCCGCCGTACAAGGTGGCGGTATCAAAATGGCGGTAGCCCATATCGAAAGCGGCGTGTAAGGCCTGGATGGCGTCGTCTTCCGGTAGTGGCACACCGTAGGCATGAGACAGGTTCATACAACCAAAACCGATGCCTGGATGATTAAATTCAGTGTTCAGCGCAGTCATAAAATACCTCGTGTCAGAAACGGAAAAACCGGCCAAGCCGGTTTCTGGAAATATCTGGATGATACATCGGCCCCTGTCTTTTCAAGCTTTCAAGGCAGAGGCCTGCTGGCTGCTCAGTCTGCGTTCAGCAGTTGCTCCAGCTGATCCAGGGTTTCCATCGCCGGCAACACTTGCGCGACGCTGGAATTTGGCTCCCGGCCTTCCTTGACCGCGGCGATAAACTCGCGATCCTGCAGTTCGATGCCGTTGTTGGAGACGGCGACACCGGACAGGTCGATCGGGTTTTCGTAACCATCGACCAGATCATCATAACGGGCGATATAGGTACCCTGGTCACAGATGTAGCGGAAGAAAGTACCAAAAGGCCCTTCGTTGTTAAACGACAGCGACAGCGTACAAATCGCGCCACTGGGGACTTTCAGGCCAATGCTCATGTCCATGGCGATACCGAGGTCGGGGTGAATCGGACCTTGCATTCCCTGGACCTTGCTGCAGGTTTCGCCTGTCTGATACTGGAACAGGTCAACCGTGTGGCAGGCGTGATGCCATAACAAATGGTCGGTCCAGGAGCGGGCCTGACCTTTGGCATTGGTGTTGGTGCGACGGAAAAAATAGGTCTGTACGTCCATTTGCTGCACGTTCAGTTCACCGGCCTGAATCTTGTTATGAATCCACTGGTGTGACGGATTAAAGCGGCGCGTCTGGCCAGACATGGCCACCAGCCCGGTACGCTGCTGGACTTCAACCAGCTTGCGCGAATCTTCAATATTGTCGGCCATGGGAATTTCGACCATGACGTGTTTGCCAGCTTCCAGGCACTGAATGGCCTGGGCGGCGTGCATACCGGTCGGGGTGGCGAGCAAGACACCGTCGATGTCGTCGCGGGCGAGGGCTTCTGCCAGGTCGGTGCAATAGTGTGGAATGCCACGTTCTTCTGCGACTTGTTTGATCACGTCAGGGCGGGTGCCGACAACGGATACGACGTCCGCGCCATCGATGTTAGCGACGGCGTCCAGGTGTTTCTGGCCAAAGGCGCCTGCGGCACCTGCAACACATAATCTCATTTTGTTCTCCTGATCGGTGTAGCGGTAGCACCGGATGCCGGTTGTTGGCCGGGTAGGTCATGTAAGGTGCCGCCGGTACCTGTTACGGCTTGTTGGCTATCAGTGAGGCTGTTATGGCCTGCTGCTGACAAGCGTACTGACGATGAACATCGAACGGTCTTGAAAAAGCCCGCCGCCGATTACCGTCTGCCACTACAGAGGCAGTGGGTCGGGTGATCGGCGGCGGGTAATGTCACAACACTCAAAACGACCAAGTTCGAGAACTTCAATCTAGCATTGGCCTTGTCTGCAGGGTAATTAATAAACCGGACGAATGATTCAATTTTGATAATGCCGTCTGACCCAACAGTGAAAATTTGTCCTGTCAGTTGTTGGTCAAGCATTGAAAAACCTGTGTTTACAGGCTTTAAAATAGTGCCAGTGGTCGGCAACAAGGTATTGGTTTTTTACACCAGGTTACTTTCATTTTCTGTATTTTATGGTGCAATCCGGCCTTTGATCAATTTGTGCAGGCTGTAAAAAAACTATCCCGAGCGATGGTCTGATCGGGTTTTGAAACGCAGGAAGCGGTAATGGCTCGATTCAAACCAATAATGCGAACAATCTCTTTAAGGCAAGTAGAACCTTCCCAGTTTGCATGTGGCGGAGGCGGTCCGCAGTTTCATCGATCATCCAATTGCTGGACACCTCGATCGATACGACGCTGACCAACCCCGCGCCGCAAAGAACATCCAGTGACTGACTGGCTTCAGAAGCAGAATATCCCTGATCAAGCACCAAACTGGCGGCTTCAAGCTTGAACTCAGCAGAGAAGGAACGGTGCTGTTTTTTTATTGAAAACCTTGCTGGTTGTCCGGAATCAGGACGGAATTAGTAGACCACGACACAATATGCGGCCAAGTACAGTGGTATGGTTTTAAATAAATGATGTAGGTTGGTTTTTAACGAGACAAATGAATTACTTAATGTTTGAAAATTAATTATTCCGAAACAATAACCAAAAAAGAGAGTGGTAATATGTCCGATCCAACGAAATACAATAGCCTTAACGCTTACATACAAGAAGTGACTGACAAAGCTAATGACCAATTGGAAAATAGAAGCCGGGCGATCCATATTCCAGTAGTGATTGTTGCAGCCTTAATCTCATCGGGAACAGCAGCAGCTACAGCAGCAGCTCTGGCGGGTGCTGCGTATGCCCTTACGCCACCTCTCGGTGATGGAGACGCTCAAGCTCGCACGATGCGACTTGAAATCAAGAGTGACCACTGGGGACTTCTGCGCCTCGTCGTTGGCACTTTGGAGACCACATGCGTTATTCCTCCTGGCCTTGATCTTGACGGACAATTTAATGTTGTTCTTTATAATAAAAATGAAAGTCGTACCTCAAGGATATTTGCAGAATATACAGGCTTTCCGCTTGATAATGAGCAGGAGCAAGATCCAACGGAAAAGGCGTCAGGTATTACCGTTTTATATGAATTCGCTACTAAGGTAGACGCTTATGTACAGATCAACCATACCAAGCCGTTACCAACAGTGCTTGTAAGTGCGAACCGAAATAATATTGATGATTGGGGGAATGGTTGAGGCGTCGCCTTGGGGTATGTTCTGGTCAACAAAACCGGACACATTAATTGGCTGGTTTTTCATACCCCATCGGTGACAAGTCACCATTTCAGGAATGCAGTCGTTCCTGGTTGTAGTACTTCATATAGGCCGTCACATCCCGTTTTATATGTTGCCGGGCTGGACTGGTGTACCTTGAACAACCAGACGTTGTGGCGGCTGTATCTTACATTGGGCAAACAGCGCTGCAAACGCTTTGCGGGTTGGAATGCCGTTACGGGATACAATCCATAACGGGTCAGTTCAGGTCGGTGAGACAAGGGTCTGGCTGGACGCTTCCAGTAACGGATGCCCAGGTTCAAACATCATGACGATAATCAAACGTCGATGGTGGTCAAGGATAGCGAAAACCGCCCTGTTTATGATTCGGCGAGTCTGCTGAAAATCATCCCGCTTACTCACTCCAAGGGCATCACCTCCAGCCGAGAGACCAAGCAGTGCTGCGAAACAAACATCATCTTTAAGGCCGTGTCTGGAATGAGTCGACCATGACTGTTCCTGTTTTAGACCGGGAGAGTCCATTTCCCTACAGGCCGTTCCCCGTCCTTTCTTCAGGTTGGCCTGATGCCTGGCAGACTTGTCAGTGCAGCATTACTGATCCCGGCAGGCGGCTGCCTGTTCCCGCAGAATATCGAGAAACTGCATCTGGCTCGGCGTTGGCTGCCAGTTTTGACGCAAGGTGATGCCGATGGCCCGGCGGGTATCTTCCAGGTTGACGGGCAATACCGACAATAATCCGCTGTTTAATTCCTGTTCGATCTGATGGGTAGAGATCAGTGTCAGGCGGTCACTGCCGCGCAGCAGCTCACGGGTCAGGATCTGTGAGCTGGATTCGACCAGTCGTTGCGGTGGCTGAATATCACATTGGGCAAACAGGGTCTCAAAGGCTTTGCGGGTCGGGGTGCCATTGCGGGGCACAATCCAGGGGTAGTGGGTGAGATCCGTCAGCTCTGGAGACGATGTGCTGGTCGCGGCCACCAGTAATGGATGCTCCGGGCGACAAATAATCGCCAGTGGCGGAGAAAGCAGTTCTTCCTGCACCACATCATCGACCGGCGGCGGAAAACGCAGGGCACCAATCAGAAAATCGAGATCGCCGTGGCGTAAATGATGCAGCAAGTCATCGTAGGGCGCATCGACAACCTGAATATCAATATCCGGATGGCGTTCACTAAACCGAATAATGGCTTCGGGCAGGATCGAGGTCCGCGCCAGCGGCATACTGCCGAGCACGATTTTACCCACTTCCCGAAACTGTAGCGCACTGACTTCGGAGTAGCCCTGGTACAGCTCCGAAAATGCCAGCTTGGTGGCACGGGCCAGAGCCTGGGCTGCCTTGGTGGCGCTGATGCCGGTACTGGTCTTTTCAAACAAGGGCACTTGCAGCAAATGCTCCAGCTCGCGGGCAGCCCGATGTAACGATGATTGTGAGACGCCCACCGCCCGGCTGGCAATGCTGAAGTTTTCTGCTTCGGTGACGGCTACCAATGCCTTGAGCTGGGTGGTGGTCAGTAACGACACCATCTGTTGCGCCGATTGGGTACGGCTGCCAGAGCGTAATGCTTCGCGGGTGCCTTGCAGCAAGCAGGCAATACAGCGTTCGACCCGGTTATACCAGACCTCACCGGAGGCGGTGGGGTACATGCCTTCGGCCCGGCGATCAAATAATCCGGTTTGCAGCATGTTTTCCAGTCGTGCCAGTGCCTGGGTGATGGCTGGTTGCGACAGAAAGACTCTCGGAGCCGCCTTGCTGATGCTCTTTTGTTCGGCTACTTCCAGAAAAACGCGCAGGTGCCGCAGGTTGGGTATAACAAAATCCATCGCTTGCTCCAGAGCTTCGAATAAACAGGTCTATATCAAAATCCAATATTGTAACAGTGAAATTGAAATAGCCAGCCCGGCTGCTCAGTTCCTACCATGGGGGCATTATCCAGGTCGTTGGGTGCCTTTGGCATTCACGGACGTGCGGTGCGCTGTTTGCCTGTGCCGCTGGTACAGGCCCTGCGGGCCACTCCATCAACGAGTGAGAGAAGAATAATGATCATCGATTGCCATGGGCATTACACCACGACGCCGCCCGGCGTCGGCGAATACCGCGATCAGCAAAAAGCAGCGGTTGCGGCGGACCCTCTGTTCAAGGGTGAAAAAGGCACGATCAATATCACGGATGATGAGATTCGCGAATCGATCGTTAATAATCAGTTGAAGCTGCAGCAACAGCGCGGCACTGACCTGACCATTTTCTCTCCTCGCGCCAGCTGGATGGGGCATCACGTTGGTAACGAATACACCAGCCAGTACTGGACCGAGCATCAGAACGATATTATTCGCCGGGTGTGTGACCTGTTCCCGGAGAATTTTGTCCCGGTAGCCCAGTTACCGCAATCACCGGGAGTCGACCCGGCCAAGTCGGTGCCTGAGATTGTTCGTACCGTCGAGGAAATGGGCTTTATCGGTATTAACCTGAACCCGGACCCCAGTGGTGGTTTCTGGAATGGGTCATCGCTGGCGGATCGGGCGTTTTATCCGATTTACGAAAAAATGGTTGAGTACGATATTCCCGCCATGGTGCACGTATCGGCATCCTGTAACGACTGTTTCCACACCACGGGTTCCCATTATCTGGGCGCCGATACCACCGGCTTTCAGCAATTGATGATGTCGGATGTGTTCAAGGATTTCCCTGAGCTGAAAATCATTATTCCTCATGGCGGCGGTGCGGTGCCTTATCACTGGGGACGTTTCCGTGGGATGGCCCTTGATAAGGGATTTGAGCTGGAAGAACGGGTACTGAACAACGTGTATTTCGACACCTGTGTGTATCACCAGCGCGGCATTGATTTATTGCTCGATGTTATTCCGACCAAAAACATCCTCTTTGCCTCAGAAATGATTGGTGCGGTACGCGGCATCGACCCAGATACCGGTCACTTCTTCGACGATACCAAACGTTATATCGATGGGAACACGGCGCTGTCTGCGGCCCAGAAAGCCGACATCTTCGAGCACAACACTCGTCGCGTTTTCAGTCGTCTGGTACTGCCGTAATCAACTGGCCGGTGTGCCGGTGTGATAGACCAAAGGAAGCAACAGCATGAAAGAAACAGTCGTAGTACAACATATTGAACGGGCCGACCAGGCCGTGATTGATGGTCTGGCGGAATGTGGTGTGGCCACGGTTCATGAAGCCCAGGGCCGTGTTGGTTTGCTGGCGCATTACCTGCGCCCGATTCAACAGGATAAAAGTGTCGCCGGCTCCGCCATTACCATCTCTGGTGCCGCTGGTGATAACTGGATGATGCACGTTGCCATTGAGCAGTGTCAGCCCGGCGACATCATGGTTTTTGCGCCGACTTCACCGTCGATTCATGGCTTCTTTGGTGACTTGCTGGCGACCTCCGCCCAGTCACGCGGGGTGGTCGGACTGATTATTGATGGTGGCGTTCGGGATACCCGTGATCTGCGTCAGATGGAATTCCCGGTGTGGTCAAAAGCGGTCTTTGCGGAAGGCACCATCAAGGAAACCGTTGGCTCGGTCAACGTGCCACTGGTGTGTGCAGATGAACTGATTTATCCCGGTGACGTGGTGGTGGCGGATGACGACGGCGTTGTTGTTGTGCGCCGTGAGCAAGCCGCCGCGGTGCTGGAAAAAGCCCGTGCCCGTATGGCGCTGGAAGAATCCAAGCGTGTGCGAATGGCCAACGGCGAGCTGGGGCTGGATATTTATGACATGCGTGGCCGCCTGCAAGACAAAGGCCTTAAATATGTCTGAGGCCCGCACCTTCGATCCGATTGACGGGGTGCGCTGTATGTGGATGCGAGGTGGCACCTCAAAAGGGGGCTACTTCCTGGCGCAAGACCTTCCGGCTGATACGGCCGTTAGAGATGCGTTTCTGTTGCGGGTCATGGGATCTCCAGACCCGCGTCAGATTGATGGTCTGGGTGCAGCCGACCCCTTAACTGCCAAAGTGGCCGTGGTGCAGCGTTCCGAGCGTGAAGACGCCGATGTGGATTACCTGTTTCTGCAAGTGTTTGTGGATCAGGCCATCGTTACGGATGCGCAAAACTGCGGCAACATCCTTGCGGGGGTTGGCCCGTTTGCGATTGAACGGGGCCTGGTTGAAACCACCGGTGAAGACACCGATGTGCGTATTTTTATGGCTAACACCGGACAAATTGCCACGGCTCGGGTTCCGACGCCTGAAGGCAAGGTCAGTTATGTTGGCAACGCCCGTATTGATGGCGTGCCCGGTTGTGCCGCAGCCATTCCCGTTACCTTTGCCGATACCGCCGGTTCCAGTTGTGGTGCCTTGTTGCCCACCGGTCACTGTGTGGATGTGATTGATGGCGTTGAGGTTACGTTGATTGATAACGGCATGCCCGTGGTGGTTATGCAGGCTGCAGACATGGGTATTTCCGGTACCGAAAGCCGTGAAGAACTGGAAGCCAACGATGACTTGCGAGCGCGGCTGGAGTCCATTCGTTTACAGGCCGGGCCATTGATGAATCTGGGGGATGTGAAAGACAAATCCGTGCCCAAGATGACCATGGTCAGTGCTGCCAGCAACGGCGGAGCCTTGTCGACCCGGACTTTTATTCCTCATCGCTGTCATGCCTCGATTGGGGTGTTGGGCGCGGTCAGTGTGGCAACAGCGGCGGTGTTACCCGGCTCGCCGGCCGCTGCTGTTGCCTGTGTGCCGGAGGGTCAGCAGAAAACCCTGGCGGTCGAGCATCCGATCGGTGAAATGACCGTGATTCTGAATATGGACGACGGCGGTAACGTTGCTTCGGCGGCCTTGCTGCGTACGGCCCGCAAACTGTTTGATGGCGATGTGTTTGCGCATCCCAACGAATAAACCGGCTGCTTTTATGGGAAGGGACAGTGCCGAACGATCCGCATCTGTCCGTTTCTGCTGGTGTATACCAGTCAATAAAAGTGCCAATAATGACCCGATAAAAACAAGGGCGACCTAATTATGATGGATCCAGATTACCTGCCATTTCATGCCAACCCGAGCAAACCAGAGTTCAAGACACCGGCTGGTGCGGTTGATGCGCACTGCCATGTTTTTGGCCCGGCGGCACAGTTTCCGTACCACCCGAAGCGTAAATACACTCCGTGTGATGCTTCGAAAGAGCAGCTGTTTGCGCTGCGCGACTACCTGGGCTTTGAACGTAATGTGATTGTTCAGGCATCCTGCCATGGTACTGATAACGCGGCTCTGATGGATGCCCTGGACAGTGCCGGTGAGCTGGCCCGTGGGGTGGCTGTGGTTGATCCTGCGATTACGGTGGAAGAGCTGGAAGCGATGGACAAGGCCGGTGTTCGCGCCGTGCGTTTCAACTTCGTCAAACGCCTGGTCGATACCACGCCAAAAGCAGTGTTCCTGTCGGTGGCTGAAAAGATCAAGCCGCTGGGCTGGCATATCGTGGTGTACTTCGAAGCCCCGGACCTGGAAGAGCTGATTCCATTCCTGAACGAGCTGGATACCACCATTGTGGTGGATCATATGGGCCGCCCGGATGTTGCCAAGGGAGTGGATCACCCGGACTTCCAGCGCTTTATCGATATGATGAACAACAATGACAAAATCTGGGTCAAAGTTACTTGCCCGGAACGCCTGACCCTGACGGCGCCGGATTATCGCGACGTTGTCCCATTTGGCAAAAAGCTGGTCGAACTGTTTCCTGACCGGGTGCTGTGGGGAACCGACTGGCCACATCCGAATATGAAATCCCATACCCCGGATGACGGCAAGCTGGTGGATGTTATCCCGATGATTGCCCCGACTGCCGAGCAGCAGCAGAAACTGCTGGTGGATAACCCGATGCGTTTGTATTGGTAATCAGCCCTGGCGTTCTGCGTCCGACCTAATCAGTGAGAATACAGTCATGTCAGACAATCAATTACGAGCCGTCGAGGGCACCATCCACTTTGATGGCCCCATGGCCACCAAAGGCTTCAGGTTCAACAAGATGTGTTATTCGTTTAACAGCGAAGACAACCGTCAGGCGTTCCGTGACGACCCGGAAGCCTATATGGAGCGTTTTGGTATCTCCGACGAGCAGCGGCAGGCGGTGCGAGACCAGGACATCATCCGTATGCTGGAGTTGGGCGGCAGCATCTACTATATGGCTAAATTTGCCATTATCTTTGGCTGGAACATGCAGATCATTGGCGGTATGCAAACTGGCCGTACCACCGAAGAATTCAAAGCATACCTGGAGAGCCAGGGGCGAGGTAAGCACCATGGCTAAGCTGATCGGTGGTATTACCACCTCACACATCCCTGCCATTGGGGTGGCGATGGATAAACATCTGGAAGACACCCCTTATTATCGGGATCTGTTTGCCATTTACCCTCCCATTCGAGAGTGGTTGCAGCAGGAAAAACCGGATATCGCCGTGTTGTTCTATAACGATCACGGCCTGGAAATGTTCCTCGACAAAAAACCGACGTTCGCCATTGGTTGCGCGCCGGAATACCACAATGCGGATGAAGGCTGGGGGATTAACCCGATCCCGCCAGTGACGGGTGAAACCGAGCTGAGCTGGCATATTGTCAATCATTTGATCGACAATGATTTTGACCCGACCGTGTGTCAGGACATCAAGGTCGATCACGGCGCTACCGTTCCGCTGACGTTGCTGTGGCCGAACTTTACCTATCAGGGTATCAAGGTGATTCCGGTCAGCATCAACTGCGAACGTCATCCGATGCCCAAACCATCCCGCAGCTATGCCTTTGGCCAGGCTATTGGTGATGCCATCCGCTCCTGGGACAGCGACCAGAAGGTTGTAGTACTGGGTACCGGCGGCTTGTCGCATCAGCTTGATGGTCAACGTGCCGGGATACTCAATGGCGATTTTGACAACGACTGCATGGATAAACTGGTCAACGACCCGGAAGCCCTATGCCAGTACAGCAATGCCGACCTGATCGAAAAAGGCGGTGCGCAAATGGTCGAACTGGCAATGTGGATGGCCATGCGTGGCACCATGACCGGCGAAGTGAAAGAAGTGTTACGCAGCTATGTGTCACCGATTTCCAATACCGGGGTCGGTGTGCAGCTGCTGGTCAATACCTGACCGTATCAACTTCGGCTCCATCGGCAAGTGTGGTTGGCGGTGGTGACGATGTTCTGGCCGTGTCTGCTCCCGGTCATCGCTCTCCTGGGACGATGATTTATTATGGGCAGGGGCGGTCTTTTTTGACGAACTGTCTGGATGTGCTGTCTTGAAAGCTATGCCGGGCTTTCAGCCAGTATTCACCCTGTGAATACCATATACAGCACAGAATATTGATATTTATGGTTGCAATTCAGACATTCGGGATTAGGATAAACACATCACCTGAACAAATGCCCCGGTACAACAATGAACCCAGCACGGTTACAGCAACGCTTGAACAGCTCTACGACCCCGGTCGCAGCGGCGAGCCTGTGCCTGAGTGATGTCAGCGTGGCGTATTGGTGGTTTGGTTATGACTATTTTAGTCAGGAGCCAGGCTGCCCGTAGTGTCAATAGAACACCCGGCAGTTTGGCTTCAAGCCAGCTGCCACCGGAAACCCCGATTGGCAGCAGGCTGATCGGGGTTTTTTTATGATTGTTTTTCACAGGATTCAGTTCGAGGTTGCTATGCAAGTATTGGCAAAACTCAAAATTTCTCAAGCTTGCACCAGTCTGTGCGGCTTCTGGTTGTGGCGATTTAGCTGCGGTGATGTGCGGGCGCGATATTGGCGCTGGCCCATCACCGGACCACAGCAAAGACACCATATCCAGTAAAAAATTTGAGGAATAGCAACATGACAACATCTACTTTGACTTCCCGTTCTGCCAGTAGCAATGACCCGGCAGTCCGACCGATTACCACCCCCGCCATGCTCAAGGCCCGTATGGCATTGAGTGATGGCCTGCGTATCCAGATTGAGCAGCAACGCCAGCAGATTCGCAACATCCTGAACGGTGATGATTCACGCCTGCTGGTGATTACCGGGCCTTGCTCCATTCATGATGAAACCGCCGCGCTGGATTACGGCCAGCGGCTGGTCGCCCTGAATAAAGAACTGGGCGACCGTCTGCTGATTGTGATGCGCGCCTACGTCGAGAAACCACGGACGCATGTGGGCTGGAAAGGACTGGCTTACGACCCGGATTGTAATGGCGAAGGCGATATGCAAGCCGGACTGGAGCGCTCCCGCAAAGTGATGCTGGCACTGGCCGAAATGGGTTTGCCACTGGCAACCGAAGCATTGAACCCGCTGGTAATGATGTACCTGGACGACCTGATCAGCTGGACGGCCATTGGTGCCCGCACCGCGGAGTCACAGATCCATCGTGAAATGGTCAGCCATCTGGGTATGCCCACCGGATTGAAAAATGGCACCGACGGCTCCATGATGACAGCGATCAATGCCATGGTGGCCGCCCGTCATAGCCACCACACGCTGGGGGTGGATTGCCATGGTCAAATGGCCATGCTGACCACTCCGGGCAATCCGGATACCCATATTGTCCTGCGTGGCGGCAATGGCCTGACGAACTACGATGCCGACAGCATTGCATCGGCACAACAGCAGTTACAGGCGGCTGGCTGTCATGTTGGTGTACTGGTGGATTGCAGCCATGCCAATGCCTGCAAGCAGCATCGTCGCCAAACCGCCATTGCGCTGGATGTGGTGGCGCAGCGGCTGGCAGGTAATGAGCGGATTCTGGGGGTGATGCTGGAAAGCTTCATCAACGAAGGCAACCAGAAAATGTCGGCCAATCTGGTGTACGGCCAGTCCATTACCGATCCTTGTCTGGGATGGGATCAGACCGAAGTCCTGTTGCGTGAAATGCATCAGCAACTGGGCGAGATCAAACCGTGACTCACATACTCTGCCAGCCCTGCCAGAGCAGGCGCAGGGCGAGCAGAGTAACCACAATCCGGAAGGTCTGTTTAAACCAGCGGCCCGGAATACGGTTTAACAGTTTCAGCCCCAGCCAGGTGCCCATGGTGCCACTGAGAACCATCAGCAGCACCAGTGGCAGCCACTCCCAGAAAGCAAAACCAATGGTGCCGAATACCACAGCCTTGAACGAATGTTGCAGCGTCATACAGGTCGCAAAGGTACTGGTGAGCTGTAATTTGCTGTAGTTGTTGCGATGCACAAAACCGGCTACCAGTGGCCCGGTGGCACCAACAAACATGGTGAGGAAGGTTGTCAAGGCGCCGGCAAATACCCGCCCTGTTGAGCTGAGCTGACGTTTGCCTGGCTTGTTGCCCCACACCAGAAACAGAATAAAACCCGCCACCGCAAACTGAATCAGGTACAGCGGCAATTGCACCACGACCACACTGGCCAGCCCGGCTCCCAGCAATGCCCCGATACTGAAATACCTCAGCATGGCCCAGTCGATATGACGCCAGGTCATCACCATGCGATTACCATTGGAACCCAGCTGCACCAGACCATGTACTGGAATCAGGGCGTTGACGGGTACCAGTGATGCCATGACTGCCAATAGCAGCAGGCCACCACCAATACCGACAGCAGCCGTCATCAGTGACGTAAACCCGGCCACTGCGATCAGGATAATGGCCGCTGTCAGCGACAGGTCGGCGGGAGTGAGCAGTTCAAGCAACATGGCCAGTATCTCCGTTGACGATCGGGTATCGGTATTGTTAGCAAGGTGGCGTTTTGCGGTGATGTCTAAAGGTTACATTCCGGGCTTGTGGCGCCGCGGCTTCTGTCGACTACAACCATGACGACCATGACGTCCGCCGCGTTTTAGCCAGGCGCGCTTCAGCCAGGTGAGGGTACCGCTCAAGGCCAGAAATATCAGCACAAGGCTGACGGCATCCACCACCCAGACGCCCACCTCGCCAAACAGACGGCCGCTGTGTAAATCCAGCAGCAAACGTTCGCGGGAAATCCCCGGCAAGGGCTTGTCCTTGTTCAGAGACTCGACCAGTTCAGCAGGCAAGGGAGTGAGAGTGGCCCAAGGCGAGTCCGCTGTCGGGACGGATTCGGGCGGTAGTGGTTGCCAGCTCCAGCTGTTGTTATCGAGATAATAGGGTGGGCTGGACAGCAGCAGGGCATCTTGATCCGGCAGCATGCCCAGTGTGCTGGCTTGCAGTGGCAGACTGCCCAGTTCTTCAACCAGTTGGCCATCAGGCAAATACAGGGCAATGCGGTTATCACACAGCAGGGCAATGGTTTCTTGCCAACGCAAGGCACCCAACAAGGGCTGATCGCAATGGCCGATGGCATCGTGATCCAGATACAGGGTGTCGCCAACCTGACTGACCCAGTGATCCCCAGCGGCAAACCCTTGCTCGACAGTGGTGTCCTGAATGCCATACAGCCAGGCGATCCAGGAGGAATAGACCGGTGTTTTGGCCCATCCCAGTGACTGGCTGTGATTGATCAGGATGCCGGTAATGGCCAGCATCAATAGAACCGGCAGGATGATCAGGCCGCCGCGGCGATGCCAATGAATCAGAAAAGGAACAAGTTTCAAAACAGAGCCTGTATCAGGAGTCAGGGTTGGGTGGCGGCCTGATTGTGGCTGACCCCGGTTTGCTCTGCAAGATACAGTGCCAGACGGGCGACATTGGTTACGGCCCGCACCGACAAGGTTGCACCGGTAATGCCGTCGATATGCTGGCTGAGTTGTTGGGACTTGTCCAGCCTCGCCCCGGTAAACTGGTCAGTAAAAAACGGGTATCGTACTTCCCAGCCACGGGATTCGAGAAACGCCAGTACCGCAACCGATTGTATCTGGTTATCGGTAATCACCACGCCGATGGTGATTGGCTTCTCTTTGCCAATCTCTTGCAGAATCCAGGCGCTGGTGGTGTCGGCTTGCCAGTATCGTACCCGCAAACCAACGTAAGAATGGCCGAGCAAGGCGGTGGCGGCTTCTTTATGTTCCGGTTTGAGCCACAGGGTTTTGGCCGCTGCTGGCTGCTCGCCAAACGCCTGTGACAGGAACGCTTCCTGACTGAGGTAGTTGTCGGCGCTGGCCATGCTGGCCAGACACCATAATGTCAGGCTCCAGAGAATATTATTCCGTTTCACAGTTTTCCCACTCGGCATCAGAAATCAGGCTTTCATAGCGGGCATCGGTGAGCGTCATCATAAAACAGACCAGTGCTTCGACGTCATCGTCATCGAACAGGCTGCCATCCTGCAGTTCGGTCAGGCTGATGGTCTCGCTGATTTCCGGCTCCGCCCATTCCACACCGGTTTCAGGGTTGATTGTGTAGCGGCTGCCCGTGAGCCAGTGATCGTAAAACTTGACGACCGTGGCCAACTCATTAAACACGCCGTTATGCATATAAGGCGCAGTGATGGCGACGTTACGCAGCGTTGGTACCTTGAATTTACCGGCTTCGGTATCGGCGGTGACGGCGCTGTTGTTTAATTGCAAACCGGTATCAATAAAGTCATCGTCCGAGCCATTGGCCAGCCGTACTGCGGTATTCACCGGGACACCAATATTGTGGTACTCATAGCCGGTAAAGGTCTCGCCGCTGTAGCCCTGGGACTTGAGTTGGTGACACGTGGCGCAGTTGGTGAATTGCTGGGAGAAAAACAGCACCTTGCCCGAGGCGACTTTGGATAATACGCCGTAATCGTAGTAGTCCTCATCATTTGAACTCAGTTGTGAACGATCGTATTTGGAATCGAAGGGAGCAAAAACATCCGTTGCCTCAAAGGTGGCAATGGCGTCGGTCATGGCTTCGTAAGCGGTATCAGTATCGTCAAACACATCGGTACCATACAAGGATTCGAAGGCTGCAATATAATCTTCATTTTCTAACAGGCGTTCGACTACGCTGGCGCGATCTGCCATGCCCATTTCAATCGGGTTTAATGGCGGGCCACCGGCCTGATCGGCGAGGGTGGAAGAGCGGCCATCATGAAACTGGCCGCCCAGCCAGCCACTGTAATCGGACTGGCTGCTGTTGAAGCGACTGCGCGTACCTTCCTGAAACTCCGGTGACAGTGAGGCGTACAGCACCGTTGGTGCATTACGGTCTCCCAGGGATACATCGTCATCACCAAGTGATACGGCAGCAGTCAGCCCGTTGTCATCTTCGCGGCTGTCGGTAAAGGCCTTGTCGGCATCGTGACAGCTGGCACAGGACTGGGTGCGGTTGAATGAGAGATTGGTATCGTTGAACAGGCTTTCGCCGAGGGCTGCCTTGCTTTCGAAGGCAAGGCTTGACGAATCAGACGAACTGCCACAACTGCTCAGTAGCAGCGCCAACAATAAAATTGAATACTTTTTCACGGTGACTCCGGTATTGCCCATTCCCTTGGGGTAATGGCTGATAAATCGCATGGTGGCTGGTTGCTCTTGTCTGTTGTGATCCCCAGCTTGTTGTGGTGATCAGGAAGGCTGCTACCAAGGTGGCCAGTTTAGCATGCGTCAATAATCCTGCTAACGATAATGCAATCCCAAGTCTATTTGTAAATCATTTGCATTAGTAATATGATCTCAATCAAATCGAATCGGAACTATTTCGTTTTAATGTAAATGAGATGTTATCCGAAAGACAAATAGTCCGCCAAATTCCTTTATTGCCAGATCGGAGTGTTAAATGATGAAACTGACCTCGCTTGCTGCGGCTATCGCCGTAACTTCCCTGTTAACTGCTTGTGGCAGTAGCTCAGACAGCTCTTCGTCTGATTCCGTTATCAATGTTGATAACGTCAGCAAGGTGTTGGAAACCAACGCTGATATTGCCTACGCCGCTTATTCAGATGCCGTGACCACGGCCAAAGCATTACAAACCGCCTTGCAAACCTTCCGCGAAGATCCGACCGAAGATAACTTTGTTGCCGCTAAAACCGCCTGGCTGGTTGCGCGTGAACCTTATGGCCAGACTGAAGTTTATCGCTTCCGCCTGAGCCCGATTGACTCTACCGACTACAGCTCGGAAGACGGCCCGGAAGGTGATATCAATGCCTGGCCATTAGGTGAAGCCCTGATCGACTATGTGCAGACCAACGATACTGACTTTGGCACCGATCAGGTGGGCGTAACCGCCAACTCGGCTGGCATTAATGGTGGTGGTGCCTTGACGGCAGCCGATGCGGAAGATCAGTCGAATAACATCATTGGTGATGTAACGATTGATATCACTGCCGACCTGTTGGCCAATACTGCCACCGCCGATGACGAGCATGATGTGATTGCCGGATACCACGCAATTGAATTCCTGCTGTGGGGACAGGACCTGAACAATGATGGTGAAACCACGGATGGGACTGACCGTGAAGAGGCGGTTAAAACCAACGAAGCGTATAACTACGCTGAAGGCGGTGACCGTCCTCTGAGTGACCTGGCTGAAGGCTATTCTGAGACCGACACTTACGACAGCAGCAACTTGTCTGAGCGTCGTCACAAATTTATGGAAGTGGCGGTTGAGAAGCTGATCGACGATTTGGAAACCGTTCGTGATAGCTGGGCTGACGGCGCTTCATACCGCACTGAGTTCACCACCATCAGCAGCGAAGATGACGCCAAACAGAAGCTGGCCGAAATCCTCACCGGTATGGGTACATTGTCTGAAGGCGAGCTGGCGGGTGAGCGGATGCAGATTGCCTTTTCTTCCAACTCCCAGGAAGACGAGCATTCTTGCTTCTCGGATAACACGCACCGCGATATCTGGCTGAATGCCGAAGGCGTCTCCAACAGCTATTACGGTGAATACGCCGGTTACGACAGCACATTGGACGGCACTGACGATGTGACGACCAATGCGGTAAGTGGTTATGGTCTTGATGATTACCTGGCTGATGCCGGTCTGACAGAGGTAGCGGCTTCCATGGTAACGGCGTTGAGCACCACCAGCACCGCTTACGAAAGCATTGATAGCCTGGCCCGTGAAGGTACCCCCTTCGACGTACAGATCATGGACGCTACCACCGAGGAGCCAGCCTACGATACAATCAAGGCATTAAACGCTCAATCAATCGTGATTGCCGATGTTGCTGAAGCGCTTGAGATCGACGGCGATGTGGTTGTCGATGTTGATGCTTCCGAGTGTGATACCACTGATCCAACCACTGAGTGCTAATTTCAATGGCTGATCAATTGTTGACGGAGGCTGGCTGATGCGCCGTCTCTGTTTTCACCTGAAGCCGGGTTTATCCCGGCTTTTTGGCATTTTTATGTTGGCAGTTTGGGTTATTGCCAGCAGTGGTTGTTCCGAGCGGATACCGGAGCCTGAACCGGCAGAAACACGCCCTGGTGGGGCTGCGACAACCTCGATTATCCCGTTCCCGGAACTGGACAAGGTAACACCTAATTTGCCAGAGCAAGAGCGGCCGCTGTTTTATGCCGGTCGGGCCTTGGCGCACCAACCTTGGGTCAAGGCACCTACTATTACCGATGCACGTGATGGACTGGGGCCGATTTATAACGCCCGCGGTTGTCTCGCTTGCCATATTCGGGGCGGTAAAAGCCGTATGCCGGATAATGCCGATACCCCTTTGTTTGGGCCACTGATTCGTATGAGTGTGGTGTTGGATGATGCCGCCGCCATGACAGCGGCTGCAAACAGCCATGACGGTGTTATTCCTGACCCTGTGTATGGCGACCAGTTACAAACCCAATCAATTGCCCTGATGCACCAGTTACGTCAAGCCACACCAACGGCCATGGCTGAGCAACAACAGGTGCCACCAGAAGCATATGCCTATATCACATGGCATGAACAAGCCTTTATATACCCGGATGGCAGTAGCGTCAGTTTGCGCAAGCCGGAGCTGGATTTGCGTTACGCCGCTTATGGGGACTTCGACACTAACACCCGTTTTAGTGTGCGCAATGCGCCGGCGATCCACGGGATGGGGTTGCTGGAATTGATCGCACAGTCCGACTTGGAAGCCCTGGCCGATCCGGAAGACGCTGATGGTAATGGCATTTCCGGTCGACAGAACCGGGTTTGGGATGCCAGAAGCCAGCGCTGGCTACCAGGCCGCTTTGGCCACAAGGCCAACCGTCCCAACATGGACATGATTGTCGCGTCGGCATTTGCCAATGATATTGGTATCAGTAATCCACTGTTTCCATCCCAGCCCTGTACGGCGTATCAGCCACTGTGTGAGCAACAAAGAAATGGAAATGATAGTCAGGGAATGGAATTACCTGATAATCTTTTGCGCCTGGTCACGAATTTCACTCGCAATCTGGGTGTGCCCCAGCGGCGGAATGTTGATAATGCCGAGGTCCTCGAAGGACGTACGCTTTTTTATGCCACCGGGTGTGTGGCGTGCCATCAGCCGAGCTATACCACCGTCGCCAGTACAACACAGCCACACTTGGGCAATCAGCGTATCTGGCCTTATACCGACCTGCTATTACATGATATGGGGCCGGCACTGGCCGATGGTCGCCCAGACTTTGCTGCCAGTGGCAGTGAATGGCGCACGCCACCCTTGTGGGGCGTCGGCTTGATGGCGCGAGTCAACGGCAGTCAGCAATATTTGCACGATGGCCGGGCTCGCAGCATTGAAGAGGCGATTCTGTGGCATGGTGGCGAAGCCGCCATGGCACGCCAGAAATTCGCGGATCTAAGCGCCGAAGAGCGTCACAATCTGCTTCAGTTTGTTGAATCACTCTAGATGGGAGAACCGTGATGTCAGCGGATTCAGCATCATCAGGATTAGCACAGGACCCGTCACGACGGCGTCTGTTGGGAGGAGTCGCCAGTGCCCTGGCGGCCTCCGCCTTGCCAGGAACGGCATTTGCGGCAACATCGGCCAGTCGGTATTCGACCAGCGCAGTCGTCACCGGCACCGAAGCCTGGGTCAGTGCCGAAGGCGATGGCGAAGACGGCTATTTTGCCAGCTGGATTGTCGATGGCGAGCGGCGTGCTGAGTTGCACTCTGCCAGCAGTGGTTTTCGTGGCCATGGTTTGGCCCAACACCCACAGCGTCTGGATCAGGCGGTCATGTTTGCCCGTCGGCCAGGTACCCAGGCATTGGTGCTTAACCTGCTGGATGGTTCCGTCGAACAGGTGATCGAGTGCACCACTGGCCATCATATGCACGGTCATGGGTGTTTCAGTCCGGATGGTCAGCATTTGTTGACCACCGAATCGGATTACCGCACTGGCACCGGCAAGCTGATGGTGCGCAATACGGTTAACTGGCAGCTCGAGGCCGAATATCTGACCCATGGTATCGGCCCCCACGATGTCCACGTGATGCCGGATGGCCAGTCGCTAGTGGTTGCCAATGGCGGTTTGCTGACGCATCCGGACAGTGGTCGCAAGGTGCTGAATCTGGACACCATGGACCCATCGCTGGTGTATCTGTCACTCGCTAATGGCACCCTGATCAGTCAGCATCGCTTGCCGGAAAGCAAAGCCAGTATTCGTCACCTGGCATTGGCGGACGATGGCACCGTTGCCATTGCGACCCAATTGCAGCGCCCGGCGATGCACAGTCATGCACTGGTACCTCTGGCGGCAATACACAAACCTGGTCAGCCGCTGGTTACGCTGCAAGGGCCGGAAACCCTGATCCTTAAATTTAACGATTATATGGGCAGTGCTGCCTTGCACAATGGAGAGCGTATTGCGGCATTTTCCAGCCCGCGGGGCGATCTGGTGGCATTCTGGCATCTGGATACGCACCAGCTGGTTGGCTATCACGCCTTTTTTGATGTCTGTGGCCTGACCGTCAGCCGTGACCAGCAGTACTTTGTATTGAGTAATTCCCGTGGTGATGTGCGCATGATTGATGTCCGCAGCCTGAAAGAAGACCGCGCGATGCGGCGCTCATTTGCTGGCCGTCACTGGGACAATCATATGTTTACCTTTACCCTACCAGACCAATCTGTATGACCTTGATAAAGAGAATCCCGATGTTGAAATCCGCTTCTGCCTGGTTGTGTCTGGGCACCTGTCTGACACTGGCCAGCTGTGGTGGCAGTCGTGAAAACGATGCCGTTGCCTTGACCGAAGGCTCTCTGTCTCTGGCGCTGGAGCAGCTGGTTGATGGCACCATCATCGTTGCCAGTGAGCAATTTGCCAGTGAAGTCAGTGACTTCAACAACAGTGTCGACAGCTTTTGTAGCGCTCCGGATGAAGCTGGCTTGAGCCAGCTGCAAACGGACTGGAAAACAATGGCAGATAGCTGGTACCGCTTGTTGCCATTCAATTTTGGCCCATTGTTCGACGACACCGTTTTCCCGGTGTACCAGTTCGTTGACTCCTACCGGGTGCGTGGGACCAATTATACTGCCACGGTGCGCTCGAATATCCAGACCCTGATAGATTCAGAGTCGGAAACAGAGCTTGGCAGTAGCTACTTCGACGGCCTTACGTTCCAGTATGTCGGCTTGCTGCCGCTGGAAGTCGTGGCATTTGAAACCTCCAGTGACCAGAGCCAGGTGGCGGCTGATATCGTTGCTGAGTTTATACAGCAACCACGCAAATGTGAGGTGATGGAAGGCTTGGCAGGCAGTGTGCAAAATCGCGCTGACTACGTGGTAAATGGCTGGACCCTTGATCATCTGGAGAGCGGCACATCTTACCGGGACCTGTTTCTGGCGGGGGATCTGGATGATGGTTCGGAGCCACTGACAGCATTGATTTCTGCCGTGCAAAGCTATCTCGACTATTTGCAACAGCGTGACACCGTCAGCAACGTCGCGGCCTTGTCGGGCAATGCCTGGCCCGAAATGCAGGCCAGTATCGACGTGATTACTGAATTGCTGGAAGGCTCCGAATCCACCACCGTGAGCTTGTTTGACTTGATGGAATCCGCCGGTAACAGCGCCGATGCCGATACGGTACGCAGCAATCTGGAGCAAGCCAACGATGCCATCAGCGATCAGGATGCCACCAGTTTTAACAGCATGGCAGCGGCACTGGATGGCAACTTCAAACGTGAAATTCCCGATGGGCTTGATGTCAGCCTTGGCATCAATTTCAGTGATGGCGACTGACATAGTGACTGAATTTAACCTTAGATACCTTAAGCAGGATACCGTAATGAAATACACCCTGGCCCCTTTGGCAGTGATTGCCGCGACAGGATTGGTTACTCCGGCATACGCTGCCGATGACCAGCAAGATACCATCCGCCAGCTGGAGCAACGTATCCAGCAGCTGGAAGAGTCACTGAATGGCCGTATGGAAATGATGGCCGATGCCATTGATGCCCAGCAACAGACATCGTCGCACAGCAATATTCACTTTGGTGGTTATGGTGAATTGAACTATCACAATCTCAGTGTGGATGGCACTGATGACAAGCAGCTTGATTTCCGTCGCTGGGTGCTGTTTGTGGGATACGATTTTTCTGATCGGGTGCATTTCCACTCAGAATTTGAAGTGGAGCATACCGTTGTTCCCGGCTCTGATGGCGAAGGGGCGGTTGAGCTGGAACAGGCTTTCTTGCAAGTGGACTTGTCGGATACCCAGCAGGTCAAAACCGGTATCCAGCTGGTTCCTGTCGGTATCGTCAACGAAACCCACGAACCAACCACTTACTACGGGGTTGAACGGCCGGTGCTGGAAACCACCATCGTACCAACCACCTGGTATGTTGGCGGTATCATGTACAGCCAGCAGTTTTCCAGTGGCCTGAGCTACGATGTCATGCTGTCGGAAGGGATGAAAACCGATGATCCCAGCACCGATTCCGATGCTGATCCTTTTGATCTGAAAGCCGGCAAGCAAAAAACTTCCAATGCCGATGCCTTTGATCTGGCAACTACCGTGCGCGTGCGTTACACCGGCGTCAGTGGCCTGGAGCTGGCGGCGTATGCCCAGTACCAGCCTGACCTGGACCAGAGCGCAGTAGAATCCTACGCCGACTCGGCCACCTTGCTGGGTGCCCATCTGGTGTATCAGTTGAACGATGTCACCCTGAAAGGCATGTATGCCCGTTGGGATCTGGCAGGAGATGACGCCAAGGAGGCAGGCAAGCAGGTTCAGGACGGCGGTCAGCTGGAAGTCTCCTGGAAAGCATTGCCATCGGTAGGGGTGTTTGCCCGTCAGACTGCCTGGTCGCAGGAAGAAGGCGTGGATAAGATCCAGACCAACGCCGGTGTCAATTATTATCCGGTCGATCAGGTGGTATTCAAATTTGACTATCAGCTACAGAACGAAGCGGCGGGCAATACCGACGGTTTCTATCTTGGTATGGGCTACCATTTCTGACAGCTGCCTGATGGCGCCAGTTACACCGGCAACGCAATCGGCTTCCAACAGGAAGCCGATTGCGTTTATAACCGCCGGGTTGTTGGTTGCTTAATCCTTCCTTGTTGATAACGCCCAAGAGCAACTAGTAGCAGCCAGCCGCAACGTTCAAGGCTGTAGATGGACTCGCATCACTCGGCGGGCGTGAGATTCTGGCAAACGTAATACACCGATACTCTGCTCGGCCTTTGTCGTCGCGGCATGCGCTGTTGTGCACGTCGGTGTGAGCACTGGTGAAGAGGTTAAGGGAGCGGTTAATGGTGTTGGGCCAGGGGTCGGTCTTGCCAGGGTCAGACTGATATTTGTGAGTGACCGCAGCGCCAGGGTCTTCGCATTCAGCAGCGCTCTTCCCTTCGCTGTATTTGCAGTACGAGTTGGCTGACCTGCGGTTATCGGGCAGGGCATCTCTTGAGCCGGATGATGGAATAAGGGGTCGGCATCGGCGGTATGAATCACACTGTTATGCGGGTCTGTTTTGCTGGCAACCAATAGCTGCTGTGCGGCGGTCGGCGCCAGTTTGTCGTGCAGCGCAGCCAGGTGCCAACCCCGGGACTCCGTTGGACGCAGGCGTTGCTGCAGAAACTGAATGGTCTCCGGGTAGGGGTGGCCAATCAACACCGCCTGGCCGTGTTGATTGGCCAATGTGATTGCTTTATCAAACTGCTGTGCCAGTGCTGCTGCGGAGCGATCGTTATCCAGAAATACATCTCTGGCCAGTACGGGGACGCCCGCCTGCAAGGCGGCCTGGCGGGCACAGGTGGCGGCAGTCGTGCGACTATCGATAAAAAACAGTCGCCGTTGACGGGCGATATCCATCACCCAGCTCATTCGTTCACAATCCTGGGTTAACAGGCTGCCCATATGATTATTAAGGCCACTGACGGCGGGAATCGCATCGAGGTCAGCGTTTAACGTGGCGCTCAACGTGGCTTTGTCCATCGTTGGGTAAAGCCCACCTGGCCCCAGTTTGACCCCGGACTCGGTCGCCATCGGAGCGTGCAGCATCACGGTATGCCCTTGCGCAGCGGCTTTGGCGGCAAGACTGGCAGCAAAAGGTGTGTGGGGTAAAAATGCCATATTGACCGGAGCGGGTAGCGCCAGCAGTTGCTCGCCAAGGAGACGATTGTTGCCAATATCATCAATGACCAGCAATAACTCAGCCGCCGCTGCAGGTAATGCCCAACTGCCGAGACACAGGGTCAGCCATATATGTGGTGCCATCATGGTGACTCAGATTCCTTGCAACACACTGGTTTGTGGAACACCTACTGTGGCGTCGGGCATCAACAACATCTGGATGGTGATTGGCTGCATGGCTACTGCCTGGCTCCCAGAATGGTCATGCCACGCAGCAGGGTATGGGCTTCGTAGAGCTGAAAGTCTTTCAGTAGCTGGTCGGCATTGGCCGCGGCTTCATCGGCTTCGTCAGTATTGCTGGCAACGTCCTTATTGGTCGTCGACTCGCCTTTTTGCGGGTTGGACAGGTGGCCCCGCAAATCGGATTCCTTGAATGTCCGGCTACGAGCACGCGGGGTCACATCGCTTTGTTCTACCAGAATGTCGGGGATAATCCCTTTGGCTTGAATGGAACGGCCGTTAGGGGTGAAGTAGCGTGCGGTGGTCAGCTTGACGGCTTTGTTGTCCGCTAGCGGTAATACGGTCTGTACTGAGCCTTTGCCAAACGACTGGGTACCCACCACAACGGCGCGTTGATGATCTTGCAGTGCTCCGGCAACAATTTCAGAGGCCGACGCTGAGCCGCCATTGATCAGCACAATCAAGGGCAAGCGTTCGGCAACCGTGGCAGGGCTGGCTGAAAAGCGCATATCCGAGCTGTTGCCCCTGCCCTTGGTATAGACGATCAGGCCTTCGTCAAGGAAGGCATCACTGACATCGACGGCAGCACCCAAGACCCCACCGGGGTTATTACGCAGATCAAGAATCAATCCCCTGACGCTGTGATCAGCTTGCCACTGTGACAGGATACGTACCAGTTCGGCACCGGTATGTTCCTGGAACTGGGTAATACGGAGGTAGCCGATCTGGTCGCTGAGTAACTCCGAGCGCACACTGCGAACCTTGATTTCATCGCGAATCAAGTCGAACTTCAGCAGCTGCGGTTCGTTTTGACGGCGTATTTCCAGCGTGATGGGAGAGCCAGGTTCACCGCGCATTTTTTCGATGGCATCGCTCAGTGATACACCGACCATGGCTTCGCCATCAAGGCTGACAATCAGATCACCGGACTTGATACCAGCCTTGGCGGCGGGGGTATCGTCAATTGGAGAGACCACCATGACCATGCCATCTTGCTGACCCACTTCCATGCCCAGGCCACCAAATTTGCCGGAGGTGGTTTCCTGCAGTTCCGAAAAGTCGTCGGGTTGTAAATACACCGAGTGCGGGTCCAGGGCTGTCAGCATGCCGTTAATGGCGTAGCCAAACAGGGTCTTGTCATCGACTTCTTCTACGTAGGCGCTGCGAATACGCTCGAATACTTCGGCGAAGTTTCTGAGTTCATCCAGCGGCAGCGGGGCCTGCGCTTGCTCTGCCAGAACGGGTTCCGTTGTGGTTGGCGGTATTTGGTCGGCAGATACCGGAGCGGACAAGGCCAGCGCCAGAGACAGTGCAGTGGCAGTTGAAACGATAGCGTGCATGGAGGTTCTCGTAGTCGTCAGTGGTCGAAGCATGGCATAAAAGCGGGGAGCTGTTAACGCAGACTCCCTATTGGCACTGGAGTTTCACTCACGTTGATGTGTTGTTGTTGCCGAATATCAGCGTTTGACCAGCCAGGCGGCAGGGTCCAGTGGCTTGCCACGGTGGCGAATTTCAAAATACAGCCGGGGTTCCTGTAGCCCGCCACTGCGTCCAACGGCACCAATCACATCCCCTTGATTGACCCAGGCACCGACGTCGTACATCAGGGTCTGGTTGTGGGCGTACAGCGTCATATAACCATTACCGTGATCAAGAATCATCAACAGGCCAAAGCCTCGCAACCAGTCGGAGTAGACGACCCGGCCGTGATGGACGGCCTGGATATTGGTGCCTTCCGGAGCGGCAATCAACCAGCCTTCCCAGCGACCAACGCCACCAGTATTGGGATTGCCATAAGCGGCGATGATGCGCCCGGCCAGCGGACGGGGAAGCGACCGTTTGAGGGCTTTAAAGGGGCGTACATCCTGTTTGCGCGGGCTTTTTTCGACCAGGGTCTGGACTTCATCAAACAGGGATTCGAGGCGTTTACGATCGGCCTGTTTACGCGCCAGCGTGCTTTTCTCGCTGGTCATTTGCTGACTTAATTGTGCCAGCAGGCGATTCTGTTTTTTCTTTTGTTGCGTCAGCTGGCGGTTTTTCTGATCCAGCGACTGCTGGGTACGTTGTAACTGTTGTTCCTGGGCGATGATTTCGTCGGCAATATGTTCCAGTCGGGTCAGCTCGCTGAGCGTGTGGTTGATTTCTTCCATACGGGCGCGATTAAAATAGCCAAAGTAGCTCAGCATACGCTGGGCTTGTTGGGAATCATCCTGGTTCAGCAGCATTTTGATCGGACTGTCGCCACCAAGACGATAAGCAGCCTGCAGCTGCTCTTTTAAACGCAAGGTATGCCGACTGCGCAGCTCATTGAGCTGCGCCTGATCCTGTCGGAGCTTTTTTAGGCGGTCTTGCTCCTCCTTGAGCAAGCGCCGGGTTTCTTCTATCTTGCGCGTTATGGCGCCGATGTCCTGGTCGGTGTTGCGTAACGACTCCGACAGCTTGCTGTGTTCGGCGCTGGCTTCATTCAGCCATTGCTGCAGCTTGGCGATATCCTGCTTCAAGGCTTGAAGTTTGGCGGCATCACCGGCTTCTTCAGCAACCACAGGGAGCGTGGTGGCGAGGCTGAGCAAACAGGTCAGCAGCAGGCTGGACGGAGTCGGGATTTTCATGGTTCAGCTATAGTCCACCAGAGAATTGCCGGTCATTTCGGCAGGTTGTTCCAGGCCCATCATGGCCAATAAGGTTGGCGCGATATCACACAGTCGACCGGGTTGAATGGCGCCCTGTTCACGTTCGTTAACGTACACCAGGTTGACCGGGCCGGTGGTGTGCTGGGTCATGGCCCGGCCCTGATCGTCGAGCATTTGCTCGGCGTTACCGTGGTCGGCGGTGATCAGACACTCACCGCCCACTTCGAGAATGGCGCTGGTGACGGCTTCGAGAGCGGTGTCGATGGCTTCGGCGGCCTTGACAGCGGCATCCATAATACCGGTATGACCTACCATATCGCCATTGGCATAGTTACAGACGATCAGGTCGTAATCACCATGCTTAATGGCATCAACCAGTTTTTCGGTGACTTCCGGTGCGCTCATTTCAGGCTGCAAGTCATAGGTTGCCACGCTGGGAGAGTTCACCAGAATACGGGTTTCACCGTCGTATTCGGTTTCCTGCCCGCCGGAGAAGAAAAAGGTAACGTGGGCGTATTTTTCGGTTTCAGCAATCCGCAGTTGTTTCATGCCCTGGTTGGCAATGTATTCACCCAGGCCGTTGCTCAGGGGTTCGGGTGGGAAAGCACAGCTGGCATCGATGCTGGCTGCGTATTCAGTCAACATGACAAAGTCACTCAGGGCTGGACGTAGCGCTCGGTCAAAGCCGTTGAATTCGTCACCTTCCACAAACGCCCGGGTCAGTTCGCGGGAGCGGTCAGGGCGGAAGTTGAAGCAGATAATGGCATCGCCATCCTGTACCGGGGCTGGCTCGCCGATCAGGGTAGCGGTGACAAATTCGTCGTTTTCATCACGCTCGTAGGCGGCCTGCAGGGCATCGCTACCGTTGCTGGCGGTGTACTGGGCGTTGCCAGTGGTCATCAGGTCGTAGGCGGTCTGTACCCGTTCCCAACGATTGTCACGGTCCATGGCAAAGTAGCGACCGACGATACCGGTGAGGCGGGCGTTGCCCAGCTCGGTGCATTTGGCTTCTATTTTGGCAATGGAGTCGGCGGCCGAGCGGGGCGGGGTATCCCGGCCGTCGAGAATGCCGGTAACACAGACTTGCTTGATACCACGCTCATGGGCCATTTCGAGCAGGGCGACCAGATGGTCTTCATGGCTATGAACACCGCCAGGTGATAGCAGACCGGTGAAATGTACTGCGCCCCCTGCGGCTTTGGCCTTGTCCATCGCTGCCACCAGTGCCGGGTTCTGTTGCAGCTCGCCATCAACAATGGCTTTGTTGATACGGGTGAAGTTCTGGTAAACGATGCGACCAGCCCCGAGATTCATATGGCCGACTTCGGAGTTGCCCATTTGCCCATCTGGCAAGCCAACCGCTTCTCCAGAAGTCTGGATCAGGGTGTTGGGGAAGACATCCAGCAAACGATCCCAGGTCGGTGTGTTGGCATTGGCAATGGCGTTGTTATCGGTTTCTGCCCGATAACCCCAGCCGTCCAGAATAATTAATGCAACGGGTTTGGGACGCTTGTTCATGATTCGGCACCGTGTGTAATGATTTGATGCCCTGATTGTACTGAAAGCCAGCTACTGATCACAGTGGGCAAAATGGTTCGATATAATCATTGGCACTTGTGCTTCATTGGAGCAGATCAAACCGCCGCTCCCCGGAGTGCTGCAAGAGTGGGACAGTAGCGCGGTCAGAGGTTATACTCCGGGCCTGATTTTTCTGGCAATGACGAGAATTATGGAACAGGTGTTCGAATTTATCGGTAACCACTGGTGGCTGGTGGCTATCTGGGGCGCGTTTCTGGCGGCCCTGTTGTTTGATAACAAGCAACGTAGTGGCGCGTCGGTTTCTCCGGCTCAAGCGACTCAATTGATTAATCGTGAAGACGCTATTGTCGTCGATATCCGCGATAAAAAAGACTTCAGCAGCGGCCATTTGGCCAATGCTCGCAATATTCCGTTTTCCGAGCTGGCCAAGCGGATGAACGAGTTGAATGCTCATAAAGATCACCCGATTGTACTGATCTGTAAAACCGGTACAACAGTGTCCGTGGCTGCCAAAATGCTCAAGGAAAAAGGCTTCAACACCGTACGTCTTTCAGGCGGCATGATGGAGTGGAATGCACAGAATCTTCCGGTAGTACGCAAATAACCAAGGAACTATTTATGACTGAGAATGCACAACCACAATTCGCTCTGCAGCGCGTTTATGTCAAGGATGCTTCCATTGAAGTGCCTAATGCGCCGATGGTGTTTACCAAAGAGTGGAAGCCTGAAATCAAGCTGGATCTGAACACTGGCGCGCGTCGGGTTGATGAAAGCCATTTTGAAGTGTTTGTTAAAGTGACTGCAACGGCAAAACTGGCCGATGACGAAACCGCCTTTCTGGTTGAAGTCATGCAGTGTGGCCTGTTCCTTGCCGACAATATTCCGGAAGAACAGCTGAAGCCAATGATGGGTGCGATGTGCCCTAATATCCTGTTCCCATACCTGCGTGAGTCGGTTGACAGCCTGGTTGTAAAAGGCGGCTTCCCGGCACTGATGCTGGCACCGATCAACTTCGATGCCCTGTTCGCCCAGCGCATGCAGCAAGAAGCGGAAGAAGCAGTAGCAGCACCTGAAGCAACTCATTAAGTGCTGGCTCCCTGGTACTGATCAGGGAGAATGGAATGCGCTGTCTGACTGATAAAACGCCTGGCTTATGCCGGGCATTTTTGTCTCAATAGCCTTCGTCTAGATACCATCCCCTGCCAATCTGGCACCTTCATATCCAACCTGCCGCCAGGCTTCAAACACCAGTACCGCAACAGTATTCGAGAGGTTAAGACTACGGCTGTCGGGAAGCATTGGCAGCCTTAGCCAGTGGTCTGCGGGAAACTGTTGTAACACCTCGGCGGGCAAGCCACGGGTTTCTGGTCCAAACATAAAATAGTCGTCTGGCTGAAATGTTGCGGAAGAATGCACCCGGCTGCCCTTGGTTGTTAACGGAAACAGTCGGCCAGGCTGAGCCTGTTGCAAGAATTGACCAAAATCAGGGTAGGTTTTGACCTGGGCATATTCGTGATAATCCAGCCCGGCACGGCGCAGTGCCTTTTCTTCCAGAGAGAATCCCAGCGGCTCGATCAGATGTAACTGGCAGCCGGTATTGGCGCACAGGCGGATGATATTACCGGTATTGGGTGGAATTTCCGGTTCAAATAAAACGATATGAAACATGCTGTTATCCGGAGAGCTGACGGTGAGCCAGTATAGTTTTTCAGGGGAATGACCACCAGATATGTTCAAAGCAGAAGGTTTGCGGCTGACATTTTTTCTTGGCTGAATCTTTTAACTGGTTTGTAAAAACAGAAACTGGCTCGATATGCCATGTGAATCAGCCGCAAAAAATGGTTAATTATTGAACATTATCGTCAAGGTGTGTCTAAACTTTCAGAAGGAGCCAATTTGGCTTGGTAAAGAACCTGGTAAAAACAGACCAGTAATAGCGGGCAACAGACGCACACAACGCCCGTGTGAGCAGTGAGTCTTGATAATACAAATAAGAATCCAGGATAGCCTCACACTCACGCGTCTTATGCCCAAACCTGTATGTCCGTCAGGATGTGTACAGCAGGGAACGGTTGGTAGTGGGATCGACAGCTGTAACGACTACCAGACGATTATCAGACATCAAACCACCTCAAGATGAATGGATGCCACGATGGTGAACAGGGCGAGATTTCCCTGTTGGGCTGGCTGTATGGCTGGTTCCGACAGGCCTGTGTGAAACGCGAGCTGATCATACTGATCCAGCCGCACATTGTGGATAGTGCCAGAGGAAAACAGTGATCGGGAAAACCCGTCACCGCTTTTTATTCTGTCGCCATCCGTATTTACCCGGAGGGTTACACCATGAATAACCAATGGTATGGAAAAGGAGCGGCGACAGCCGCTTTTGCCGGGACGCATCCCGTGCGCCACCATGTGCGCAGTCATATGCTGCACGATACTCCGGAAAGGGAACTTCCATTAAAAGACGTCGTGCTGGTACTGGGAGGGTCAGTGCTGGTTGTGGTCGGCATTACCTTCCTGACCAGCTGGCTGATTTACGGCTAGTCGTTTGAGGGTCTATAAAAAAACCAGCGTCTGACGCTGGTTTTTTTTGTCCATCCATCCATGCCTGACTGCCACCGGCCGTGATCTACCGCAGTCGATAATGACCCGGCGCTAGCGGGCGACCCAGCCGCCATCTAGTACCATGGTCTGACCGGTAATGTTTTTGGCGGCAGGACTGGCCAGAAATGCCACGGTGCCAGCAATTTCCGAGATATCGATAAATTGTTTTTTCGGCATGGGTTCCAGCATGATCTTGTTGATCACTTCTTCTTCAGAAATACCGTTTTCCTTGGCCTGGGCGGCAATCTGCTTTTCGACCAGCGGGGTTTTGACGTACGACGGACAAATGGTATTGACCGTGATGTCGGTATCACCGGTTTCCAGCGCCAGGGTTTTGGAAAAACCAATCAGGCCATGTTTGGCAGCGACATAAGCCGATTTGTATGGCGAAGCGACCAGGCTATGAATTGAGCCAATATTGATGATGCGACCGAATCCTTGTTCACGCATGGCGGGTAGTAATGCGCGTGACAACATTGCCGGGCCGACCAGCATAACGTCAATCAGCAGCTTCCAGCGATCGGCAGGGAAGTCTTCCAGCCGGGATACAAACTGTAGGCCAGCGTTATTGATCACGACGTTAATGGGATCATTGGCAAACTGGCTGGCAAGGGCATCAATGGCAGTGACATCGGACATATCCGCCATCGCGGTACTCGCATCGATACCGGCGGCTTGCAACTGCAATACACCTTTGTCCAGCGCTTCCTGGCTAATGTCAGAAATCACGATTCGAGCGCCTTGCTTGCCCAGGTGTTCGGCAATTCCCAGGCCGATACCACTGGCGCCGCCAGTAATCAGAATGTGCAGCTTGTTCATACGGGTCTAGCCTCCTGTCCTTTCGGTTTTGATTTTGACTATAGCAATCGCTCTGACCACAGAGTATCCGTCTTTGTTACGAGAAGGCGTGATGGTTTTAGCACAGGGGTGGCGCTGGGGCGGCCAATATCACAGGAAATCGACGAGCGGTGGCCCGTTGGTTGTGTAAAGAGATCAGGTCAGCCCGGAAATCAAGCCAGGATAAACAAGAGTGGTCAAGCCATGCCCTGAGCCGGGATGTATGGAGACGGGGTGGGGATGTATGGTTTGGCATCACCCAGCCGACGATGGCGTCTGGCTGGGCAATACTGCAATCGCCTTATCCTATCGAGAAGACGATTGCATCGGGTGTGGCAGGCTTATTCTTCTGCTTCAGAATCGTCGCTGCCGGTTTCCATATCCAGTTCCTTGATCTTGCGGGTCAGGGTATTACGTCCCCATCCGAGCAGGTTGGCGGCATCCCGACGACGCCCGGCGGTATGCTTCAAGGCGGTTTCAATCATGATGCGTTCAAAGATGGGAACGGCCGTATCCAGCAAGTTGACCGCACCATGGGACAGCTGTTGATCGGCCCAGAATCGCAGGTTCTGTTCCCAGTTGCCGGAGGTTTGTGTGCTGCTTTGCTGTTCCAGCAGCTCGGGTGGCAGGTCATTGATCAGTACTTCACGGCCAGAGGCCATGACGGTAATCCAGCGACAGGTGTTTTCGAGCTGGCGGACGTTACCGGGCCAGTCCAGTGAGCTGAGAAAGTCCTCGGTTTCTGGTCGCAGGGTTTTGGATTCAACATCCAGCTCTTCGGCAGCTGACTGCAGAAAGTGGCTGAGTAGCTGCGGAATATCTTCACGACGATCGGCCAGGCGCGGGATATGAATCCGGATCACGTTCAGGCGATGAAACAAATCTTCCCGGAAGCGGCCTTCTTTCACCAGGGTTTCGAGGTTCTGGTGAGTGGCGGCGATAATACGGACGTTGACGTTGATCGGAGTGGTGCCACCGACCCGGTAAAATTCACCATCGGCCAGTACTCGTAACAACCGGGTCTGGGTTTCGGATGGCATATCACCGATTTCATCGAGAAACAGGGTACCGCCGTTGGCTTGTTCAAAACGGCCGCGACGCTGCCCGCCAGCTCCGGTAAAGGAGCCTTTTTCGTGGCCAAACAATTCCGATTCAATCAGGTCTCGTGGAATGGCCGCCATATTCAGGGCAATAAACGGTTCAATTGCCCGTGGGCTATGCTTGTGCAAGGCATGGGCAACCAGTTCTTTACCAGTACCGGATTCGCCATTGATCAGTACTGTGATGTGGGAGTGGGACAGGCGCCCGATAGCACGGAACACTTCCTGCATCGCCGGTGCTTCACCGATGATCTCATGTTCGTTGATTTCTTTTTCCGGTGCCGTGGTATTGGCGGACATTTCTTCAAAGTGGGCGATGGCCCGTTCAATCAGGCTGACTGCCTCATCGACATCAAAGGGTTTGGGCAAGTATTCGAACGCCCCGCGGCGGTACGAAGAGACTGCGCTCTCGAGATCGGAGTGGGCCGTCATAATAATGACGGGCAAGTCCGGGCTGGCTTCGTGTACTTGTTCCAGCATCATCAGGCCGTCCATACCCGGCATCCGGATGTCGGTGATGATGGCGTCCGGTTGTTCCCGCTTCAGCTGATTAAGGGCAGGCTCCGCCTGTTCGAATACCCGAGTCTGGATATTGGCTTGATCAAGTGCTTTCTCCAGCACCCAGCGAATGGATTTGTCGTCGTCGATGATCCAGACAGTACTCATAGCGATTCCAATGGTAAAAAGATGGAGAACACAGTGCGGTGAGGCACACTGGTAAATTCGATAATGCCGTTAATTTGATTGATGATGGATTGGGAGATCGATAACCCCAGTCCGGAGCCTTCGGCACGGCCACTGACCATGGGGTAAAACAGGTTGTCCTTGATCGAGTCCGGTATGCCCGGACCGTTGTCGATGATTTCAATCTGGGCAACCAGTCGGTGACTGTGATGGCTGATGGTGAATTGACGGACACTGCGGGTACGAATGGTCAGGCTTGGGCGTTCTTGCTGATCCGGATTTTCCAGCATGGCTTGCATGGCGTTACGGCCAATATTCAGCAAGGCCTGGATCAGTTGACCCTTGTCGGCTTCAATTTCCGGGATCGACGGGTCGTAATCCCGGTGAATAACCACCTGACCACGACTTTCGACATCCACCAACTGACAGATACGTTCCAGCACTTCGTGGATATTGACCGGTTCCTGTTTGGGAATATTGCGTGGCCCGAGCAGGCGGTCGACCAGATCGCGCAGGCGGTCGGCTTCTTCAATAATAATGTGGGTGTATTCTTTCAGTTCGGCGGAGGGTAATTCGCGTTCAAGCAGCTGAGCGGCACCGCGGATGCCACCAAGAGGGTTCTTGACCTCATGGGCCAGTCCGCGAACCAGGGAGCGGGTGGTTTCTTGTTTGGCAATCAGTTGCTCTTCCCGACTGATACGCATCAGGCGATCACGGCCCTGCAATTCAACCAGTAGCGTTGGCGTACGGGTCTCCGGGTGCGTTACAGGGCTGACGCTGTAGTCGAGAGTCAGGGTTTGCTGGTTTTGTAAATGAATCTGGGCTTCCCGCTTGGTGTAGGAATGGCCGGTAATAACGGCATCCCGCATGGCGTCGATATCGCGTTGATCTTCAACGGCCAGGTCGAAAAAGTGAGCTCCCACGCCGCGTGTACCGCTGACTTCCAGCAGGGCTTCGGCGGAAGGGTTCATATGAATAATAATCAGGTCGGCATCCAGCAGCAGTACACCGGTATTCAGGTGTTCCATGATTCGTTGGTTGAGCAGGGGGCTGGCGCGCATTGTCAGATTCTCCGTATTCACACCTAATTTGCAAAAAATAAGCCAGTTATCATTGGGTGCACAACAATAGCGCCATGATCGCATTAAGTTGTGGCGTGGCGAGTTAATTGATGATAACTCAAGACTTATTTTGTTCTGTTATGGTGCGTTTTTAAATATGGTTGTTGTTTTTTGGTGCATTTTGAGTATTTTGCGGAAATATTTACTCGAGAATAATTGATATTGGTACCCGTGTACCGGTGATCGGTGTGTTTGTTGGGTGGTACTGAGGGGAAATTGGGCAAGTCGTAATATTTGGTCTGTAACTTGCGTTCAACGAGGCTCTCATGTCCCGGCCTGACGCATCTTCGACCCTTGGTCAGTGCCGTTGTTCGGATGAAATAATAGCAAAAACAAGGATGATCTCACGGTGGCACGCAGCTTATGATATTTGATGTCGTTATTTTACTGGCGCTTCTGACGCTGATTGTATTGGGGTATCGATACGGTACCTCAAAGGAAATGCTGGATCTGGCCAAGGTGTTTTTGCCTATATCCATCGCCAGTGCCTATAGCGATCATTTTGGGTTGTATCTGACTCAGATCGGAATTTTAAGGGCTAACGATTGGGCCGTATTAACATTGACCGGGTTTCTGGTTCTGTTTCTGGCGATGTGGTTTGTTATTCGCTTGGTGGAGCGTGTGGCAATCCGCTATGACATACATGGGCGCTGGATCAAGGAGAATCGTTTTACCAGCTTCACCAACCGGATTTTTTGTGCGATTGCCAATGGTCTGCAGGCACTGTTGTTATTGACGTTTTTCAGTTTTCTCAGCACCCAGGTGAGCTTTGTGCCCAAGGACTACAAGAGCTATCTGATGGCAAACTCGATTTCCTATCCGGCCATTGACCGTATTTGCCGCCATATGGTGAACGGCCAGTTTGTGGATGCATTGATTAATGATCCAACCGGCACGACCAAGATCGAACTGATACTGAAAACGGTCACAGACAAGACCATGCTGACTGATATTTCGGAAGAAATTCAGCGCTCGACCATTGTTCGGGCGCGGGATGCACTGAATAAAACACTGCAGGAATTTGAACGGAAGCCCGACACGTCGCCAACCGTGATCGAAGAAACCATCATGACCAGCACCGAACCGTCCAACGGCTTGCATTAGCCGTCGACGGGGGGCGGTTGGCTGTGGCCGTTATTTCTGCAGCGCGGCAGCGATCCACTGGCGTAGCTGGGGTGCTGGCAAGGCGCCGGCGAGACGATCGACTTCTTTGCCGTGGCGGAACAGGATCAGCGTTGGAATGCTGCGAATGCCCAATTGTTGACTCACCATGGGCGCCTGTTCGGTATTGACCTTGGCGAAGCGCAGCTGATGTTGCTGTTCTGCGCACAACTCCTTGAAAACAGGCCCCATCATCTTGCACGGTCCGCACCATTCCGCCCAGAAATCGACCAGTACCGGTAAATCATTTTTGGCCAGAAAGCGTTGATAGCTGCTGTCGCTCAAATCCGTCGGGGTGCCATTAAACAGGGGGGCTTTACATTTGCCACACTGGCCCTGGCTGTTGTGTTTGTCATCGGGGATACGGTTGATGGCACCGCAGGATGGGCAGGTATAGTGCATGGTATCTCTCCAGATAATAACGTGTTGATTATAGCTATAGGGGACATCCATTTAATCCTGCACGGCTCTGCGCGAGAGTTGCCGTTGTTCAGGGCAAGGCGACGAATGCAGCGAAATGACGAGTCCTTTTCAAATTCGTCAACACCGCACTGGACGGCGGCAACCCGCGCCCTTCGGGGGCTGCCGGATGATCTCGACTCGGTGTCGCCGACTTTTGACTTGACCCGTCAGGCCTGCAAGTCGGCTTCGTGATTCGAAACCATCCGGTAGCCCAGAGTGAGCACCGGATTAAATAGATACCCCCTATATGTGTGCCTGGTTATGATTATTCAAGTATATCCCCGATATGCGGATGGGCACTTGCATCGGTTGGTGTCGAGTCAGGGTTGGGTCAGGCGCAGAAATTCGGCTTTGGATATTTCCCCGACGATACGGCGCTCAGGAACTTCAATACCTTCGTGGAAGAACAGTACCGTCGGAGGGCCAAAAACGGCCAGGCTTTGTAACAGGGCAATCTGTTCGTCGGTATTACGGGTAATGTCGAGCTGCAGCCAGGTCATATGGCTCAATTGGCGCTGTACTTCATCATCGGCAAAAATTTCTTCATCCATGACTTTGCAGCTGATACACCAGTCGGCGTAGAGATCCAGCATGACGGGTTGCTGGCTGTTTTTGATCAGGCGCTGGATGTCAGTCACCGACTCGGTGCGATAAAAAGCGTTGGCCTGCTGTTCAGCGCTGGGAGCAGACCCGGCATGAGTAGATACCAGTGGCTGTAACGGATTATGGTTGCCTTGCAATGCGCCCCAGAAGGCGGCGACGCCGTAAACCAGCAGTGCCCAGGCCAGGCCTTTGAAGGCGCGATGGCGTGGTGTTGATGCCGGTTCAAATACACCGGCAACCACGGCATAAACCAGTGCCAGCAGCCCCCAGAGTGCAAGACTCAGTGACCCGGGCAGAATGCGGCTGACCAGCCAGAGTGCAACGGCCAGCAGTAATACCCCAAAAAAGATTTTGATCTGGTTCATCCAGGCACCGGCTTTGGGCATCAGCGAGCCGCCGCTGGTACCCAGGATAATAAGTGGTGCCCCCATGCCCAACCCAAGCGCCAGCAGGGCGCCACCGCCGAGCCAGACGTTGCCGGTGGTACTGAGGTAAACCAGTGCTCCGGCCAACGGTGCCGAGACACAGGGCGACACAACCAGTGCCGAAAGGATGCCAATCACAAACACGCTGAGCAGGTGGCCACCGGATTGCTGTTGGCTCATTTGATTAAGGCGATTGCGGAGTTTGCTGGGTAATTGCAGTTCATAGAGACCAAACATCGACAACGCCAGCAACACGAACAGCAGGGCAAAGAGCACCAGCACCCAGGGGGTTTGCATCCAGGCCTGGATATTGGCTCCGGCTCCCAGTAGTCCCATGATAACCCCCGCCAGGGCGTAGGTAATGGCCATTCCGAGTACATAGGTGCTGGAAAGCAAAAAACCGCGCCGGGCGGAAATGGTCTGGTTTTGCCCCATCACCACCGCCGACATGATCGGAATCATCGGCAGCACACAAGGGGTAAATGTCAGTCCGATGCCGAGCAGGAAGAACAGGCCAATGGTGGTCAGCCAGGAGCCTTCAAACCAGTGGGCGGAACTGCTGGCTGGCTGGCCGGTCGCGGGAGGATAAGTATTGTTGCTGTTAATGCCAGAGCTGGCGCTGGTGGTTGCTGACTGAGTGACAGCGTTCGCGGTGGTGCCTGCTGCGGTAGTTGCGGTATCTGTTGCGGTATTTTCCCAGGGAGCCGATGGTGTGGCAGCTGCGGGAACCGGACTGGCTGATGGAAGGTCACTGGCCGCAATGGTGATATTGATACGCTGGGGTGGGTAACACAGCCCGGCATCGGCGCAACCCTGATAGTGGAGGGTGACGACACCGGCACTGAATGAATCCAGCTTGAAGATAACTTCCCGTGGGCCGTAATGGGCAATGATATCGCCAAAGGCTTCGTCGTATTTATCAATGCCGGGTTCTGAAAAGCTGGCAGGGTCCTGCTGTATGTCATCCTGGCTCAGATAAATACGATGTTGATACAAATAGTAGCCAGGCGGGGTTTGCCATTGGGCAATTAACAGGCCGCCATCAATATCTGTCTGGAGTGGAAAAGCCTGTTCCACCGGTAAAAATTTGGGTTCAGCGCCGCCGAGTGGATCAAATAGCCCGGCCTGGACAGTAGGCGTCAGGGCGAGCAGCGCCAGGATGGCAATCAGATATCTGGCAACAACCTGCATAAAAATCCCCGGTTCTGGGTGGGTAGAGTTAGGTTTTGCGCTGGACGGCGATTCTGGCCAGAGCAATCAGGGCGTCTTTGGCCGCCGATTGGGGTAAAAGTTGCAGCTGTTGTTCGGCCCGTTGCACACAGGCATTGGCTTTGTTGCGGGTGTACTCCATTGAGCGGGTATGTGTGACCACGGCCATGACATCATTCATGTTATCCAGACCACCTTTGCGAATGGCCTGGCGCACCAGTTTGCGGCCGGTTTCATCGGCATTGGCCATGGCATGAATCAGTGGCAGTGTTGGCTTGCCTTCCGCCAGGTCATCACCAACGTTTTTGCCGAGATCGGCGGCATTGCCTTCGTAATCCAGCACATCGTCGATTAACTGGAAGGCCAGCCCCAGTTCCTTGCCGTAAATACGCAGCGCTTCCTGGATGTCATCCGGAGCTTGCAGCAGGGCGGCGGTGCCGTGGGTTGAGGCTTCAAACAGTTGTGCGGTTTTACCCTGAATCACGTCCATATACTGGGCTTCGGTGATATTCGGGTTTTTGACGTTGGTCAGCTGCAGCACCTCGCCTTCGGCAATCACACAGGTAGTCGAGGAAAGAATATCCATTACCTTGAGGTTGGCCAGTTCCACCAGCATGTTAAACGAGCGGCTGTAAAGGAAGTCACCGACCAGTACGCTGGGAGCATTACCCCATTTGGCATTGGCGGTCGGGTTGCCCCGGCGCATGTCCGAGGTATCCACCACATCGTCATGTAACAGGGTGGCGGTGTGCAAGAACTCGATAATGGCCGCCAGTTTGATCACACCCTGATCGCAGTTGCCCAATGCCCGGGCGCTCAGAAGCACCAGCAATGGCCGGATGCGCTTGCCACCACTGTTGACGATATAGTCAGCGATTTTTTCGACCAGTGGAACGCGGGATTCCAGCTGCTCGTTGATGAGCCGGTTGACCGCCTGAAAATCATCATCAACACATGTCAGTATGTCGGCCAGCGACATGGACGGGGCCGGAGATGGGGATGTGATGTTGGATGACGGCATATTCATAATGTCTCGGGAAAACTGCCGCAAATGCTAGAGTTGAGCGTCGACACTGTCAAGGAAATGCGAGAATCTCCGACTTGCAACGCAGCTTGCTCTGAGGTACAGTCTCGCGCCCGAATTTCAGCTCCCTGCCATATGGTAACCCGTGCGTTCCCAGTAGAAGCAGGTTGTGAAAGTAGCGTATTCGGTTATGGACCGGTGCTGATCAGAGGCCCGGCTAAAAATGCAGCAGGTGGAGAACCTCATGTACGCAGTAGTAATTACCGGCGGTAAGCAATACCGTGTTGAAGAAGGCCAAACGCTGAAAGTTGAAAAACTGGAAGTAGCAACAGGCGATGCGGTTGAACTGGAAAAAGTTTTGCTGATTGGTAACGGCGATGACGTTAAAATTGGCACTCCTGTGGTTGAAGGCGCTAAAGTAACGGCAGAAGTGGTTGCCCATGGTCGTCACAAGAAAGTGAAAATCATGAAGTTCAAGCGTCGTAAGCACCACATGAAACAAATGGGCCACCGTCAGTGGTTCACTGAACTGAAAATCACCAGCATCGCTGGCTAATTTTTTTAAATTCAATTTGGGCCCGGGTGACTGTGAATGACGGTCACCGCATCCGCAGTGTTGTAGTGGTCCCTCAGAAGGAGAAAGAAGCATGGCTCACAAAAAAGCTGGTGGTTCTACCAAGAACGGTCGCGATTCCGAAAGTAAACGCCTTGGCGTGAAACTGTACGGCGGCCAGGCAGCAAAAGCAGGCGCAATCATTATTCGCCAGCGTGGCACTCGTGTACACGCCGGTGACAATGTCCGTGTTGCTCGTGACCACACTCTGTTTGCAACTGCCGAAGGCGTTGTCAAATTTGAAGTGAAAGGTCCAAACAATCGCAAGACTGTTAGCGTCGTTCCTGCCTGATCGACAACCGGTTCAAGGTTGTCGGCGGTTGGTTTGCCGTAAAAAGCGCCCCAGCTGCTTGCAGTTGGGGCGTTTTTGTATGTTTTTTTGAGGTATCGATATGAAGTTCGTTGACGAAGCACGAATTACAGTTGAAGCGGGAAAGGGCGGCAACGGCTGTTTGAGCTTTCGTCGCGAAAAGTTCATTCCTAAAGGCGGCCCGGATGGCGGCGACGGCGGCGACGGTGGTTCGGTGTATCTTGAAGCCAACGACTCGATCAATACGCTGGTGGATTATCGTTATACCCGGCGTCATCGCGCCCAGAACGGTCAGGGTGGCGCCAGTCGTAACTGTACCGGTGCCAAAGGTGAAGATATTGTCTTGCCGGTACCTGTCGGTACCACGGCGATCGACGAAGATACCGGTGAGACGCTGGGTGATCTGACGGCAATCGGCCAACGCCTGATGGTGGCTCGGGGTGGTTTTCACGGTCTTGGGAATACCCGTTACAAGTCGAGTACCAACCAGGCACCACGCCAGACCAAGCCAGGGCAAGAGGGAGAGTCACGTAACCTCAAGCTGGAGTTGAAAGTACTGGCTGATGTCGGTTTGCTGGGCTTGCCCAATGCTGGTAAATCTACCTTTATCCGGTCTGTCTCTGCCGCTCGCCCGAAGGTTGCTGATTATCCCTTCACCACACTGGTGCCGAATCTGGGGGTGGTTTCCATAGAGCAGCATCGCAGTTTTGTGATTGCCGATATTCCCGGGCTGATCGAAGGTGCATCAGAAGGTGCGGGCTTGGGTGTTCGCTTTCTGAAGCATTTGGTGCGGACTCATTTGTTACTGCATATTGTGGATATGGCTCCACCGGATGGCGCTGATCCTGCAGAGTGTGCGCGTACCATTATCGATGAGCTGGAGTATTTTTCTCCCGGACTGGTCAAGCGGGATCGCTGGCTGATTCTGAACAAGCTGGATCTGTTGCCGGAAGACGAGCGACAAGCCGCCTGTCAGGACGTTCTGAACAAGCTGGACTGGCAAGGCCCGGTTTACCAGATTGCTGCAATCAACAAGGATGGTACTTTCCCGTTGAGTTGCGACATTATGGAATATATCGAAGAACGCCGCCTGCGGGCTGAGCAGGACGAAGAGTTTGCTGCCCAGATCGAGCGGGAGCGCGAAGTGGTCGAAGAAGAAGCCCGCGAACGTATCGAAGAGCTGGAAGAGCGGCATCGCGCCGAGCGGGCTGCGATTCGGGCGGCGTCAAACGACAATGACGACGACGATGACTACGACGTCGAAGTTGTTTATCTTAACGAATAGTTTTCAGGTAGCCGCCGCGGTTACCACGTCGCTGGTTGGCTCCCTGTTGGTGTGATTGCCGCGCCAGCCAGGTTGTCCCAGTATCCCGGCCATTGCTTTCTGCCATGGCCTTGCATCAATAGCTTTTGGAATGGCTTTGGACTCTCAACAGCAAATTCAGCAGCATCGTATTCGGCTGGCGCAGAAAAAGCGCTGGGTTATCAAGATTGGCAGCGCTCTGCTGACCAATGACGGTCAGGGTCTTGATCTCGAAGGGATGCAATCCTGGGTCGATCAGATGGCCGAATTACAGCGCCTGGGGCACGATATTATTCTGGTCTCGTCCGGCTCGGTTGCCGCCGGTATGACCCGTCTTGGCTGGCATAAGCGACCGGAAGAACTTTATCAGTTGCAGGCGGCGGCAGCGGTCGGGCAGATGGGGTTGGTGCAGGCTTATGAAACCGCTTTTGGTAAACATGACCGGCTCACCGCCCAGGTGTTGCTGACCCATGATGACCTCAGTAACCGTACCCGTTATCTTAACGCTCGCAGCACGTTACGCACTCTGATGAATCTGGGTGTGGTGCCGGTGGTGAATGAAAATGACACCGTCGTAACCGATGAAATCTGCTTTGGGGATAACGATACGCTGGGCGCTCTGGTTGCCAATCTGGTAGAGGCTGATGTACTGGTGATTCTGACCGATCAGCAAGGGCTGTTCACTGCCGATCCCCGTTCCTGCCCGGATGCCGAGCTGGTACTGGAAGCCAAGGCGTCTGACCCTGCCATTGCCGATATGGCGGGCAGCGGTGGTGCGTTGGGGCGTGGTGGCATGGTCACCAAGGTACGAGCGGCGTCTCTGGCATCCCGTTCCGGAGCGGATACCCTGATTGTCGGCGGCCGGATTGAGAATGTGTTGCCGCGTTTGCGTGCGGGTGAACTGCTGGGCACCTTGTTGGTGGCTGATCGCGAGCCAGTTGCGGCGCGCAAGCAGTGGATTGCCGGTCACCTGCAGACTCGCGGGGAATTGATTCTGGACGATGGGGCGGTAAATGCCCTGCGTAATGGTCATCGCAGTCTGCTGCCGATTGGTGTGGTGGCGCTGAATGGCCGCTTTGAGCGCGGCGAAGTGGTTGCCTGTAAAAATGAACGTGGCGAGCTGGTTGCCAAAGGGCTGGTGAATTACAGTCGCAGCGAAGCCAACAAGATCTTGCGCACACCGTCGTCCGAGTTGGAACAGGTGCTGGGTTTTGTTGTGGAACAGGAAATGATCCACAGGGATAATCTGGTGGTAATATAACCAAACAGACGCAATAAACCGTTATTATTGCTTTGCGCTTCATTCGTGCAGGACGCACGTCTGAGTACCTGAACCTTATAAATATATATCTGAGGAACACTATGATTGAGTCGGTAGCCGTTGGCGGTCTGGAAGTCAGCAACGACAAGCCTTTTACCCTGTTTGGCGGTATGAATGTGCTTGAGAGCCGTGATCTTGCCATGGCCATTTGTGAGCATTATGTGGAAGTAACCACTCGCCTGGGTATTCCGTATGTCTTCAAGGCGTCGTTTGACAAGGCGAACCGTTCCTCGATCAACTCCTATCGCGGTCCCGGTATGGAAGAAGGCCTGAAGATCTTTGAAGAGATCAAGGCAACGTTTAATGTGCCAATTATTACCGACGTTCATGAAACCTATCAGGCGGCTCCTGTTGCCGAGGTGGTTGATGTGATTCAGTTACCGGCTTTTCTGGCGCGTCAGACCGACCTGGTGGTGGCGATGGCTGAGACAGGTGCTGCCATTAATGTGAAAAAACCCCAGTTTCTGGCACCGCATGAAATGCGTCATATCATCAAGAAATTTGCCGAAGCCGGTAACGAGCGGGTGATGTTGTGTGAGCGTGGTTCTTCATTCGGCTATAACAACCTGGTGGTTGATATGCTCGGTATGGATGATATGAAACCCATGGCACCGGTTATCTTTGATGCGACCCATGCGTTGCAGCGCCCGGGTGGTCGTACGGATTCGGCGGATGGGCGTCGTCAGCAGGCGTTTGAACTGGCGCGTTCGGGGATGGCGTTGGGTATTGGTGGCCTGTTTATCGAGGCTCACCCTAACCCTGCAGAAGCCAAATGTGATGGCCCTTGCGCCTTGCCACTCGATAAGCTGGAAGTTTATTTGAAGCAAATGAAAGCAGTGGATGACCTGGTTAAATCGTTCGATAAGGTTGTTATCGGCTAAGTTGCAATAAAACCGGCCAGTTTGTTGAAATAAAGCGACTTCTGGTTGACATGAAAGGGGCTGGCCGGGATAATCCCGGCCCTCTTGGAATTCACTAAACCCCTTATTAAGGAGCCGACTGTGGCAAATTCTGCTGGTTCTCGTAAACGCGCCCGTCAGGCTATCAAACGCCGTGCCCGTACGATCGCACTGCGTTCTATGGTGCGTACCTACATCAAGAAAGTACACGCTGCTGTAGCGTCTGATAACTACGAACAGGCCCAAGCTGCGTTCGTTAAAGCCCAACCGTATATCGATAAGATGGTCAACAAAGGTATTCTGCATAAAAACACTGCAGCCCGTACCAAAAGCCGTCTGAATTCGCAGGTTGTTGCGCTGAAAGGCTAAGGCCTTTCGACGATAAAAAAGCCCGCTTTTGCGGGCTTTTTTGTGGCTGTCTGTTGGCAAGGCCCTTCTGGGTGAAGCATCCTGCGCAGCCCGTACCAGGTTGTACAACAAGAGAAATCCGTCGTGGACAAACAAAAAGCAGCATCGTCAACAACCACGGAAGCGGGTGCCCGGTCGACAGGCAGCAGTCTGCTGCGTTCTTCATCGGTCGTCAGCGTGTTCACCTTGCTCAGTCGGGTGCTGGGGCTGGTGCGTGATATTGTGGTGGCACAGTATTTTGGCACCCGGGTTGATGCCTTTCTGGTGGCTTTTAAAATCCCCAATTTTTTTCGTCGCCTGTTTGCCGAAGGTGCCTTCTCGGTCGCTTTTGTTCCGGTACTGAGTGAATACCGTACCCGTCGTTCTCTGGATGAGGTGCAACTGCTGGTGTCGCGGGTATCCGGTACCCTGGGTCTGGCATTGCTGATGGTGACGACACTGGCGTTGTTATCGGCGGACTACCTGCCCTGGTTGTTTGCCCCCGGTTTTGCTACCAATCCGGAAAAATTTGCCCTGACCGGGGATCTGCTGCGTATTACCTTTCCTTATCTGTTGTTTATTGCCATGACGGCCTTTGCGGGTGGGGTGCTGAACAGTTACGGCCGTTTTGCCATCCCGGCTTTTACTCCGGTGTTGCTGAATCTGACACTGATTGCCGCAACATGGCTGATGGTTGACTGGTTTGAGGAGCCATTGTTTGCATTGGCCTGGGGAGTCTTTTTTGCCGGACTGCTGCAATTGCTGTTTCAGCTGCCGTTTCTCGCCCGCTTGCAGCTGTTGGTGCGGCCGACGGTAAAACGGGATGATGAAGGGGTTCGACGTATTGTCAGCTTGATGATACCGGCTTTGTTCGGGGTGTCGGTCAGTCAGATTAATCTGTTGCTGGATACGGTACTGGCATCATTTCTGGAAGAGGGCAGCGTCAGCTGGCTGTATTATGCCGATCGGCTCAATAACCTGCCGCTGGGAATTTTTGCCATCGCCATTGGTGTGGTGATCTTGCCTGCGCTGTCGAGTAAGCACGCTGGAGAACAGGCTGAGGGTTTTGCTCGTACGCTCGACTGGGCGGTGCGCATGGTGTTGCTGCTGGCATTACCGGCAGCCCTGGCGCTGGCACTGTTGGCTCAGCCGTTGATGGCAACCATTTTTTATCACGGTGAAATGACGACTTATGACATTGAGCAAATGTCGGTCGCCTTGCAAGCTTACGCCTCGGGCCTGTTGGCCTTTATGCTGATCAAGGTCTTGGCTCCCGGTTATTATGCACGGCAGGATACCCGCACACCGGTACGTATTGGTATTCAGGCGATGGTCGTGAATATGGTGTTTAATCTGGCGCTGGTGTTGCCGTTTGCCCATGTCGGGCTGGCGCTGGCCACCGCTATCTCATCGTACTTTAATGCTCTGATGTTATATCTGGGGTTGCGCAAAGCCGGGGTGCTGCAACACAGTCGAGGCTGGTTGGGGTTTATGGCCAAGCTGGCATTGGCAAATGCTGCCTTGCTGGGAGTGACCTGGTGGCTCATGGGGGATGTGGCCGATTGGCTGCTGTGGTCAGCTTCTGAGCGTATGGTACAAATGACGCTGGTGGTTGTTTCGGGCGTTGTCGTCTATGTGCTGGTGTTGCTTGTTGCCGGGCTGCGGCCCCGGCACTTGCGTGGTGCCTTGTTTGACTAGAGGGCTGGTGCCCGCTGCGCCTGATGGGGTGGTTCGAGGCTAAATTCAGTCTATAGCGGCTGTTTCCGGTGTTTGACTGTTCCCGGCGCGGTGCCTTGGCTATAATCCAGCCCCTTGTATTTTTGTCTGGTTATCTGTTTGTTCCGGTAACTGAATCACTGAGGACTGTCATCGCTCATGCGTCTGCTGCGAGGCTTACATAATATTCCAGCGGAATTCTCTGGCTGTGCGATCACCATTGGTAATTTTGATGGCTTGCATCTGGGGCATCAGGCTATTTTGCATGGACTCCATGCAGCGGCAACCGGGTTGGCTGTGCCAACGCTGGTAATGATTTTTGAGCCGCAGCCCAAGGAATTTTTTGCCGCGGACCAAGCCCCCGCGCGACTGGCCAATCTGCGCGAGAAATTACTTGATCTTGACGCCGATCACGTCGATTACGTTCTGTGCCTGCCGTTTAATCAGGCGCTGCGATCAATGTCGGCGGATGATTTTATCAAGCAGGTACTGGTGGATACGCTCGGTATTCGCCATCTGATCGTGGGAGATGACTTCCGCTTTGGCTGTGATCGCCGGGGTGATTATGCGCTGCTGGCCGGTGCTGGCCAGCAATACGGTTTTGTGGTGCAGGACTCCTCAACCTTTCTGGTGGCTGGAGAACGCGTCAGCAGTACCCGTATCCGCAAGGAGCTGGAAGCCAACCGTCTGGGCGAAGTGCGCAAGTTGCTGGGGCGTACCTATCGCATGTCCGGGCGGGTTGCCCACGGCCGGGAACTGGGCCGTACGCTGAATACTCCCACCGCCAATGTGATGATCCATCGCCGCCGCCTGCCTTTGTGTGGAGTGTATGCTGTGGCCACACGCATCCAGGAGACCGGCGAAGAATATCTGGGAGTGGCCAATGTCGGAATCAAACCGACCATCAGCCTGAAACCTGAGCCGTCACTGGAGGTTCACCTGTTCGGATTTTCCGGTGATCTGTATGGCCAGCATCTGACGGTCGAATTCTGGCATCGTATTCGTGGTGAGCGTGCCTTTGATAGCCTGGAATCACTACAAGCCGCTATTGACGATGACAAACGCTCGGCCCAGCATTATTTCGCCACATTGCCATACTCTTTCCGTGATTCGGGATCGACCCGGATAACGACGACCGAATTGAATTTATCAGAAGTGACCCGTTATGAACGATAAAGTGGACAGCCAGTACAAATCGACCCTGAATTTACCGGATACCGAATTTCCCATGCGCGGTAATTTGGCCAAGCGAGAGCCTGACATGCTGGCTCGTTGGGAAAAAATGGGGCTGTACCAGCAGATTCGTGCGGCACGTGCCGGTCGTAACAAGTTTATCCTGCATGATGGCCCGCCATACGCCAATGGCAAGATTCATATTGGTCACGCCGTTAACAAGATTCTGAAAGACATGATCGTCAAGTCTCGGACCATGAGTGGCTTTGATGCTCCTTATGTACCGGGATGGGATTGCCATGGCTTGCCGATTGAACTGAAAGTGGAAGAGCAGGTAGGCAAGGCGGGTGACAAGGTCAGCGCCAGTGAATTTCGTCGTCATTGCCGCGAATACGCCGCCAAACAGGTCGATGGCCAGCGCGAGGACTTCAAACGCCTGATGGTGTTGGGAGACTGGGATAACCCTTATCTCACCATGGATTTTACAACCGAAGCGGACATCATTCGTACGCTGGGCAAAATCATCGACAAGGGCCACCTGCACAAGGGCTTCAAGCCAGTGAACTGGTGCCCGGAATGTGGTTCTGCATTGGCGGAAGCGGAAGTTGAGCACCAGGATAAAAAGTCCGTAGCGATTGATGTGAAGTTTGCTTTCCCGGATACCGCGCAGTTGCTGGCGGCCTTTGGTGCCGAAGCGACACTGGCGAGTAAAACGGCCAGCATTGTGATCTGGACAACCACTCCCTGGACTCTGCCGGCGAACGAAGCCGTATCGGTACACCCGACGCTGGAATACTCGCTGGTACTGCTGAAAGAACAGGATGAACTATTGGTGCTGGCGGCCGACCTGGTGGCTGACTCAATGGCCCGTTATGGCATTGATGCCAGTGATTACGAGGTGGTGGCTACTGCCAAGGGCTCAGTATTGGGTTGGACTCCGGAACAGCTGGCGGCTGGTGACAGCGCTCCGTTTGTGGTTCGACACCCTTTTATGCCAGCAGCCGATAGCGCCGAAAAATACGTACCGATCATCACCGGCGAGCACGTCACCGCCGATTCCGGTACCGGCTCTGTCCATACCGCTCCAATGCACGGTGCGGATGACTACAGCGTGTGTCAGACCTTCGGCATCCGCTCCGCCGAGATGCTGGTCGACAGCCACGGCAATTTTATCGATAACGCCACCTTGCAAGCCTTGGAACTGACCGGGTTAAGCACCGCGAACAAGGGTAACTTCCGGGTATTGGCCATTCTTAATGAATGTGGTGCGTTGCTGAAAAAAGCCAATATCACCCACAGTTATCCACACTGCTGGCGTCACAAAACCCCGATTATTTTCCGGGCAACGCCCCAGTGGTTTATTGCCATGAATCAGAATGGCTTGCTGCAGCAGGCCATGGACGAAGTGGAAAACGCAGTGGAATGGCGCCCGGGTTGGGGCAAGGCCCGTATTGAAGGCATGCTGACCGACCGGCCGGACTGGTGTATTTCGCGTCAGCGTACCTGGGGTGTACCGATCGCGCTGTTTGTCCATAAAGACAGCAGTGAATTGCATCCCCGTACTGCCGAACTGATTGAACAGGTAGCGCAAAAAGTAGAAGCCGTGGGTATTGATGCCTGGTTTGAACTGGATGCCGCGGAACTGTTGGGCGATGAAGCCGCCGACTACGTCAAGGTGACGGATACCCTGGATGTCTGGTTTGACTCCGGCGTCACCCATACTTCCGTTTGTCAGCGTCGTGAAGAACTGACCTTCCCGGCCGATATGTATCTGGAAGGTTCTGACCAGCATCGTGGCTGGTTCCAGAGTTCCTTGCTGACCAGTGTGGCTGCGTATGGCCATGCCCCCTATAAAACGGTGCTGACCCATGGTTTCACCGTCGACGCCAACGGTCGCAAGATGTCCAAATCCCTGGGCAACACGGTTGAACCACAGAAAGTGCTTAACAGCCTGGGTGGCGACATCCTGCGCTGGTGGGTGGCCGATACCGACTACAGCGGTGAAATGACCGTCTCGGACGAGATTCTCAAGCGCAACGCCGATGCCTACCGTCGGGTGCGTAATACCTGTCGTTTCCTGTTGGCCAATATTCATGGTTTTGATCCAAAAACAGATCTGGTGGCCGGTGAACAACTGCTGCCGCTGGACGCCTGGATTGTGGACTACACCTGCACCCTGCAAGAGAAGGTGATCGCCTTCTACCTGGATTACGATTTCAAGGGGCTGACCAAAACGTTGATGAATTTCTGTGTCAGTGAGTTGGGTGGCTTCTATCTGGATATCATCAAGGACCGTCAATACACCGGCAAACATGATGGCTTGCCGCGTCGCAGTGCCCAGACGGCGTTGTTCCATGTACTGGAAGCCATGGCTCGCTGGATTGCCCCGGTATTGTCCTTTACTGCGGAAGAAATCTGGGACAACTTGCCCGGTGATCGTGATGCCTCTGTGTTGTTGGCCGAGTGGTACACCGACTTTCCGGTTGTGTCTGATAACGGCTTCGACAACGGGTACTGGCAAACCATTCTCAAGGTCAAGGAAGCCGTAAATGGCCAGCTGGAAAAAGCCCGTAGTGACAAGCTGATCGGTGCCAGCCTGGGAGCAGATCTGGTGCTGTACGCCAATGCCGAACTGCGAGTGGCGCTGGAGCAACTGGGTGATGAATTACGCTTTGTGCTGATGACGTCTTCAGCCCGGGTGGCTGCATGGGATGATGAGCAAGGCGAAGCCACTGATCTGAGCGACTTGCGCGTCAGTGTCGTCGCCTCGACAGCAGAAAAATGTGAGCGTTGCTGGCATCACAGCGAGACGGTTGGCAGCGATGCCGCCCATCCAACGCTGTGTCGCCGTTGCATCGACAACGTTGAGGGAGAGGGCGAAGTTCGCCTGTACGCCTGATGACATCGATAAAAAACAGCGCCCTGATCTGGTCGTGGCTCAGCCTGCTGGTTCTGGTCATTGATCTGGCCACCAAACAAATGGCCGAAGCCTGGTTGCACTATGGCAATCCGGTATATCTGTTACCGGTGCTGGATTTTACCTTGCTGTATAACAAGGGGGCTGCATTCAGTTTGCTGGCCGACCAGCCGGGCTGGCAACGCTGGTTCTTTACGATTATCTCAGCCGCCGTCAGTGTCATGCTGATGGTCTGGATGCGGCGCTTACCGCGCAGCCAACCCTGGCTGGCGGTGTCACTGGCACTGATTCTGGGGGGCGCGGTGGGCAATCTGGTCGACCGGGTGCTGTTTGGTCATGTGATTGACTTTATTTCCGTGCATTGGGACAACGCGTATTTTCCTGCCTTCAATATTGCGGACTCTGCCATTACGGCAGGGGCCATCATGATGGCAATCGACGTGATACGGGACAGCATCAGCACACAGAAACCGGCTTCTGACTCCGTCAGTCGCAGCGATTGAATCCGTACGGCTGACATACATTGGCGTAACCCGGTATCTGGCGAGCGCCCAACAAACGCCTAACAAGAGGTGAACTCATGGCCGCAGACATTATTTCCAGTGGCAGCACAGTATCCCTGCATTTTGCCCTGAAACTGGCAGATGGCCAGGTGATTGACTCAACCTTTGATGCCACGCCTGCGCAGCTGGTGATTGGTGATGGCAATTTGCCAGAAGGCTTTGAAAGCCTGCTTGTAGGTTTGGCCCCCGGAGCTCATGAAACCTTCAGTGTTGCTCCTGAACACGCTTTTGGCCAGCATAACCCGAACAATGTCCAGCGGATGAAGCGTTCCGACTTTGCCGCGGACTTGCCGATTTCTCCCGGTCTGGTGGTGTCATTTGCGGATGCATCCAACACCGAGCTGCCAGGCGTGATTGCCAGTGTGGAAGGCGAGTGGGTCGAGGTGGATTTTAATCATCCTCTGGCAGGTAAAATCCTGACATTCGAGGTTCAGATTCTTGACGTCAAACCGACAGAGATCAGCCATGCAAATTAAACTCGCCAATCCACGCGGATTTTGTGCGGGGGTTGATCGGGCTATCGATATCGTCAACCGGGCACTGGAATTGTTCGAGCCACCGATTTATGTGCGCCATGAAGTGGTACACAACAAGTTTGTGGTGAACGATTTACGCCAGCGTGGCGCCATCTTTGTGGATGAGCTGGATGAAATACCGGACGGCAGCATTGTTATCTTTTCTGCCCATGGTGTGGCCCAGGCGGTACGCAAGAATGCCACTGACCGCCACCTCAAGGTTTTTGATGCCACCTGCCCACTGGTTACCAAGGTCCACCTTGAAGTGGCCCGGTACAGTGCCGATGGCAGCGAGTGTGTGCTGATTGGACATAAAGGCCATCCCGAAGTGGAAGGCACCATGGGGCAATACGATTACAGCCGGGGTGGCAGTATTTACCTGGTTGAAAATGAAGAGGATGTCGCCAACCTGTCTGTCCGTGACGCCTCCCGGTTGTCTTATGTGACCCAGACGACCTTGTCGATGGACGATACCGCCAAGGTAATCGATGCCCTGAGACAGAAGTTCCCTGCTATTCAGGGGCCACGCAAGAATGATATTTGCTACGCCACCCAGAACCGGCAGGATGCCGTGAAACAACTGGCTGCTGAATGTGAAGTCCTGTTGGTGGTTGGTTCACCCAACAGCTCAAACTCGAATCGCTTGCGCGAGCTGGGAGAGCGTATGGGAGCCAAGGCCTATCTGGTTGATAACGCCAGCGAAATCCGCCCTGAATGGTTGAACGACATTGGCCACGTAGGGGTGACGGCCGGTGCATCAGCTCCGGAAGTGCTGGTGAAAGAAGTAGTGCAGTGCCTGGTGAATCTGGGCGGTCGGACCCCTGAAGAAGTTCAGGGAACCGAAGAAAACGTGGTGTTTTCGCTGCCCAAGGAACTGCGCTTGAGCGAAGTCTGAGCCCGGTCTGGCGCCTGCTGACGGTGGTTGGCCGACCTGCCGTCATTTGTGATAGCCGCAGGCTGTCAACCAATACCGGCTGGCCGTTTTACCATTCGAAGACGTCACTGCCTACGGTACGGGTCTGGGTACCGGTGGAGTCCAGTACCAGATTACCGTCGCTTGCCTGGCTGCCGACCGCCGTGGCAGTGATCTGGATACATTGGCTCAGGGAAGCTCCAGAGCAACTGGAAGCACTCACTTTGTAGGCGGTGGTATCGCCGCTTTTGATCAGGTAATAGCCGCTGCTGAGAGTCAGTCCCAGTTTGCTCAAATCCGTGGTGTAGGTCAGCTCATCGGAATAATAACGTTCCTGGGCGGCCATGATACGTGATAATTCCTGGGCAGTGTCTGCACGAATGGCCCGGCTTATATAGCTGTGATAGCCAGGTATAACGATTGCTGCCAGAATGCCGATAATGGCAATCACAATCATCAGTTCAATCAGGGTAAAACCTCGGCTGGGAGCAAGGTGGGCTGGCAATCTCATCGGTTTCAGGTTTCCTGTTGTCGATCGGGAAATAGCCTTCATGGTGAAGGTTAGCGGTTCGGGAAAAATACAGTCGTTTCAAGAATCTGGCGCGGTATATTATCTGTCCGGGTAATCGGATCAGCATCCAGTACCAGATAGCTGCGGGTACCATCGACTCGGGCTGCATCGCTGAACGCTTTGGTCAGGATAGCAATACGGACAGCTGTAACGTCAGCCAGAGTGGCGAGGTCGGCGCTGACATAACGGCTGGCATTGGTGTTGCCTGCGCCCGGGTCGGTATACAGCACCTGAAAGGATTCGATCCCGGAGGCAATCGTCTGTACACCGTCTCCGAGAATAGTGTCAGAACCGGCATCATTTTCCAGATAGCTGGCACAGCGCAAGACATCGTCATATTCATCATCAGTACCACCGCTGGTATCCAGTGCAACCCAGTACACATCAACGATCACTGAACCCGAAGCAACGCCCGCCCCTGACAGGTCGACACCGCTACAGGTCGTCTGGTCCCAGGTATTCGCCGTTGAATCTTCAAAGGTGCGGCGGATGGCCAGTCGGTCACCGGCCTGATCTGTGGATTCCCAGTTGCAGTCCGCATTAGCGGCTGGAGGTATCAGGGTGGCATCGCTGCAAAGGTCGGCAACGGGTTGAATGGCCTCACCAAACAGGTCTGGGTTGAATCCTCCGTGGCGAACCTGCTTGGATAGCCAGGTGAGGGTGAAGCGGGCACTCTCTTGCACTTGTGACATGCCATCAATACGGTTGGATGCACGGTTGGAGCCGACCATTAATTGCATCACAGCCAGACCGATAATGATCGAGATAATCCCGGCGATCATTAACTCGATCAGTGTCATGCCCTGCTGTTTTATCGGTAACGTTTTCACAAGTCGATCTCCGTTGAAAGAGAGTCGGTACGGTTGGTAATGTCGCCTTCGTTCAGATAGTTGGTGCTGCCATCATCCAGGGTACCTGAGGTTCTGACATCCCAGGTTATCGTGATTTGCACTTGGGTTGACGAAGCACCGACGCCGAGTCCGGCCTGTACATCAACAACGAGGGAAGGCGGTGCAAGAAAGTCGGCATTACCGGCGCGGGTAATATCGGAGTCTGTTACCGATACATCAGAAGGGCAGGCCACGTCCCATAAATCAAACGCTGCCATTTGAGCGCCGCTGCAATTGGCGCTGGCCTTGCGTGAAGTGCCATCGTGATAGTAGGCACACATGGTCGGGCGAGCGGCGCAGCTGACCGCCGCTGCGCCAGTGTCATAACTGGCAACGGCATCCTGATTGGCCATGATACGGTTGGTCAGGTCATCGATCATCCAGGCCGCCAGGGAGCGACTGGTCGAATCTTGGGCTGAACGGTCAGACTCCAGCAACAGAGCCACCAGTCCAACCAGCCCGACGGTGGTAATGGCGACAGTCACCAGAATTTCTATCAGGCTGAAACCTTTTGTGGCGGATATGCTCCGCTTGCTTTGGATCAACATGCACTCTCCGATCGAATGATCTGACCAATCGCCAGTATTTCTATGCGGTATACCCTGTTCCCGCTGCAGCCGGTAATCTTGATGGTCAAGGCTCCGACGGCGGTTGCGCGACCGGCACCATTGAAGGATAAAAGCCCGGAACCCATGGAGGATGCCGTGATGGTACCGTCGCTGGAATCCAGGCTGGACTGGCGCAGGATGGTATTGGATGTGGCCTCGCGGACCTCCCAGCCATTGCTCCAGCTGCCGGATTTGGGCTGAACATTAACCGTCAGCTTGTAATTGGCGGCATGGCTGCGGGCATACTGAATGTCGGTATGCAGCTGTCGGGCAATCCGGTCGGCAGTCTGGTTATTCAGGTAACGAGTCATGGAAGGGGTGCCCACCGCAGCCAGAATGGCGAATACCGCGATGGTGATCATCAGTTCGATCAGGGTAAGCCCTGCCACTGGTCCCCTTGCTGATACTGCAACCCGTCTGGCCTGAATCATTGTTCCAATTCCCTCCAGAAGGTTTGTTCAACCGGTTCTGATGCGCCCAGGGCATCAACGGTAGTGGTGCCGTTGACGATAGTGGGCTTGGAAGTGATGACGGTGCTGTCCTGATCTTCTTCCTCATCATCTTCATCAACGGGCTGTGCAGTTTCCTGGTACACAACAACCGGGGTGTCCTGGATACCGGGGAAGTTGGATTCAATTTCATCCTTGTAGACCGAGAGTTCACCAGCGGTGTACTGCAATGACAGGACGTACAGGGTGCTCTGGCCGGTATCTGGCTCACAACCGGAACGATAAGCCTCATCCGTTGGCTGATAACTGTTGATATAGCTGTAGTAATTTAATGAGATGGCATTGGAAAGTACTTTTTCGCCACTGCCTGACAAGTCGAGGTAGACCCCGTTCTTGAGATCGTCGGTATCGGCTGTTGCGATATCGTCGTAATCAACCAGATCATCCTGCGTTAGCGCTGTGTACGTTTCCGGTGCCGCATCTACATCAAAATCGTTGATGATATAGATACGGTCCTTGGTGATGGTGTTTAACGGGTGCGCCCGGTAACCAGAGCCGATGACCAGCTGGTAGCGACTGGCGGCGTAACTGTAACCGGTGGTTTTATCCAGAAAAGTATCCCGTGACGAGTAAGTCAGATCCGGTGTGGCGAAAAACCGGACGTTATTGATTTCGGTCTCGTCATTACCCAGGTCGGCAATCATGCCGCCGGTTGCAAAAGTAGAGGCATTATTGGACAGGCTGTCTTCCTGGGCGAAGTCTATACGCCAGATACGACCACCGAGGTCTGCGGCATACATAGTGTCAACATCGCCATCGCCATCGTTATCGGCAGGTACCAGATCACCAACTATGCCACTGGTCATATCACTCAGCCTCAGATTACCGCTGGATTTCGAGGCTTTCCAGAGCAGCTCTCCAGTCGTCGGGTCAACCATATAAATGGCGTTACCCATGCTGTGGGCGGTGCGCTTGGTATAGTCGTCTTCAGCCTCGTCATAACCACCGGCAAAGACCAGTACATCGGTTTGCTCACCTTTCCACAGTACGGTAATTGGCAGCATCTTGGACCAGGTTTGTCCCAGCTCAGCAAAATCACCGCTGCCGCCTTCAATGGTCCAGGCCAGTGTTGGGGAATCAAGATCACTGACGTCGAGTGCGTAATAGTTTCGTCCGCCACGGCGCATGCCGCTGTACAGATATGCTTTTTCTCCGGAGTCGACGATATTGTTGCTGTTACTGTCGATGTGATATTTGGAGATATACCCATCCATACCGTAGGTCCGATCAGGACTTTGGTCGAAATAGGCATAAGCGCTTTCAAACAGATCCGAAGGAATAAAGGCAAAGTATTCTTCAGGATTATCCTCATCGGTGTTAAATGCGTGCAGATAGCCCGAGTTGGTACCAACAAACAGCGCGGTTTTGCTGCTGCTGCCGGAACTGTAGGACATCAATACCGGGCGGCTGTGCAGGGCGTCTTCGATTTCCCGTCGTGGAGTAGTGCTGGATGAGTCGGGATCGTAGCCAGCCAGCCAGAGGATAAAGTCGGATTTTTCGTCATCCGGTACGACGCTCGGCAGGTTGTCCGGCAGTGACGTATTGCTGCTGCTGATACGGTTGTCCGTTGTGCTGATGCTGCTTCCTGCGATATCGGTCATGATACGGCGGCTGCCAGGATCAGACAGGCGACGGGCGATCCCTCCCTTGGTGACGGTTTCGCCATCCGGAGCATCTTCATCCAGGGTCCAGTAGCTGCGGGCATTGTCAGAAAAGTAGCCTGTGGATGAGTCGATGGCAAGATCGCCATCAACGTCCATGATGTCACCGCTGCTGTCGAGCCGGTAGCGTTTGATATTGCCGGTCCAGTCTGCAGCAGTGGATGGACTGAATACGGAATAATACAGCTGGTCGAGATGCTCCAGGCTGTTATAGGCGTTGACCGCCACGGCGGGGGCGGCAAAGGTACCGGAGGTTTTGGAGATGTTTTCAAAAACCTTGACCAGCGCCAGGCGCAGGGAGTCTGAATCGGAACCGCTACCGGCAACACCGCCACCGTAAGAGGCCATATCATCGAGTCGTTCCTGGGTGCTGCCGGCGACAAAACCACCAATCGTGTGCACATAAATCGGCTGACGGCCACTGAAGTCATCACTGTTGTCGGCGTTATACAGGTAATAGGCCAGTTCTTCGGCGCAACCACCGTCACCGGTGCAAGAGGAGCTGAAGTCATCGTCATTGGGGAAATCGGCACTGGGCAGTTCGGTCAGTAATGATCTCACCTTGGAGTTGATACTGGTGTCGTAGTAAGGCGCACCGTCACTGAAAATCACCACGTGGTTGGTTTGGCATTCTTCGGTGATGGGCGAGATATAATTGCCGTTACCATCGTGGGTATCATCCAGGTTCAGATACTCGGTACAGACCAGAATGGTTTCTGTGGCAGGTTCACTGTCATCCCCTGAATCATCATCATCTTCAGAAGAGGAGGCGGTATAGGCAATATAGTCGGATTCACTGATGCCGTAAGTTTTGATCAGAGCGTTTTGAAACCAGCTGTCCAGGTCGTCCCATGGTGTATAAGCCCCGGTGTCTGTATCAACCACATATGGCCATCTCCAGGTATCCATTACCATAAACCAGGCGGGTTCACTGGCTTCGTACTCCGACTGGGTTACGCCGTAGCTCTCCAGTAAGGTTCCCTTGTAGTTTTTATGGACCTTGTTCCAGGAGTTCCAGTCAGTGTTGTTGTTTTTCAGATAGTAGTCTTCGATGGCCCAGGTATCATCACCGGCCATCATTTGAAACCACCAGAGGCTGGTATCAACACTGCCAGAAGATGAGCTGGAGCTACTGCTGGAACCGGAGCCGGAGCCGGTAACAGCGATTTCCTGTTCTTCCCAGACCATACACAAATCGGAGTTGGCGGTGGTGGTTTTGCCGTATTTCATGGCATCGCCACGGAGGTAGGCCGCCGCTTCATAAACACTTTCTGTAATCGGGGTGGCACCACCGGGAGAGTAGGAATCGAGAATATCCTCGACCATGCTACGGACGCCTTCAGCATCAATCGATAACATCGGGCTACTCATCCAGGCACCCTCGGAGCTGGAACTGTTGAAGCGGAACAAGGAGAGGTTGATACCGGTTGTGCTGTTGATCACCTCAATCGCGGCATCCCGAACCACATCCAGGCGAGAGCCGGCATAAGAACCGTCTTCGTAGACGCTGCTGCCCATACTGCCCGAGGTATCCATGATAAAGACCACATTCGGCGCTGTGGTGGTGGTGGTCTGAACGTAAATTTCGGTGTCGTCGGCCAGGACCGGACGATGACTGAACAGCCCCAGGGCGATCAGTGTTAGCCAGTAGAGTTTCATAAGAAGGCTCCTCAGTGTTCGCCCGGCGCATGGCCGCCAAAGTTAATGTAGTCCACCAGTTTTTGCTGGCGGTCGATGCCGATAAAAATAACCGGGATGTTCTTGCGCAGGTAAATCTCAGATGCCCGGCTGAGGTCAATGGCTTGTTCATATTCAAACAAGGCGGTATCGGCTTTCAGGGCAATACTTTCAGCCTGGCATTCATCACACAGCTTGACGGTGATGGCGGCACTGGAAAAGGTGATCAGATCTTGCGGCGGTACATGAAATTCAGCATGTCGCATCAGGTTGGGAGAGACCGCCAGGCTGATCGGGCTGAACAATAACAGCAGGGAGAACAAGCTAATAAGTCGGGTATTCATGATAATCCTCGCGAATGTCGTTACTGAGCCGAAGCACCAATTCTTTTTATGCCAACCTGCTGGGTCGACGAAATATTGCCGCTTGAACTGGCCGTTGTAGCCGTTAATACAAATGGATAGGCAGAGCTGGCTGATCCGGACGAGCCTTCGGTGTTTTTCAGATTCGGTGTGCTGGTGTCAGTCTGTGCAATCTGGTCGGAAGGGTAGGTAATCAGCACGGTGGTGGCGGCGACGCCGGTGAGTAAATCCACGTCCGGGGTCTGCCAGCCAAAATCGGAATAGGCATTGATGTATTCGGAGTTGTATTGCAGGTCGCTTTCCTCCACACCGTCATTAATCTGTGCCTCGATATTGGCATTTTGTCGGGTGATCAAATCGGTTAGCAGGGTACCACCGGAGTTTCCCAGGTTTTTTACGGCTCGGCTAAGGTGGCTATAAGAGGCTGCAAAGGTCTGTTTTTCAACATTCATACTGGTCACCATGCGTACTTGCGTGGTGGATTGTTGCATGGCTACGGTGGCGCCAATGGTAATCGCAGTGAGTACCCCCAAGCTAACCAGAAGGGTTGACCCTCGTTGCCGGGATGCTTGTGTGGTCCAGTGAATGTGCATGATAAATCTCCGCCGACGTACTGATTGTAGGACAGTACCTGTTGCGACCCTGTGAGGCCCAGAGATGCTGGACTAACGGAGTAGTGAAGACGACAAATGGTATCTGGCCCTGGCCTGGGGTCGGTGAGGTTTCAGCGACACGATACGTCTTGGCCGTTGGCCAGCTCGACGCGATCATTGTTGTTGGCGTCGATGCCCGGTCGCAAACGGCCGATGCGCGAGAGAATAAAAGCGGCGCTTTTGTACTGGCCGTCGGGCATGGTGCGGCAATAACCGAAAGAGCCGTTGTAGCCGCCAGCAAATCCAGTGGCGCTGAAGGCGATGGCAATACGGTTGTAGCTGCGCAGCACGGTGTCATCGGCGGCGGGGATACGCTGCAACACCTGGTCGTCATCATCCAGTGTGCGGTTACGCTCACGGTCAGAAAACAGGGTTAATTCGCCATTCCAGAGTGAACTGCAGCGCTTGCTGCTGTCGAGCGGGCATAACGTATGGGAGGTCTGTGTCAGGATGGCGCGAGTTCGGGCGCTGGCAATGGCCATATGAATCCGGGAAATATCCCGATCCGCGAGTTGTTGCTGGATAATATGGGTCGCGGCAGGAGTAATGGTCACGCTACTGATCGCCAGGACGGCGATCACGACCATCAGTTCGGTCAAGGTCATTCCGTGTGCAAACCGTGTCATGGCCTGTCCTCCTTGACTGGCTATTCCGATGGGTTTGCTGGTTATCTTAGCGAGGATCCGGCTTTTGTCACTCAGGCAGATGGCTTAGTGATACCGGTTGTTACTCATGCCATCGACTGATCACGGTTTAATCAATATCAAGCTTTTTGCAACGGTAACGTAATGCCCGAAAACTGATACCCAGTTTCTCGGCTGCCGCTGTCTTGTTCCAGCGAGTCGCTTCCAGTGCCTGGGTAATGGCATTACGTTCGATATTTTCGAGGTAGGCTTCCAGATTACTGGTTTCTATCGCCGCCGCCGGGTCGATGGCGGGCATCAATAGCGTGCTGGGAGTGGTAGTGACCTGATCAGGCAGGTTCAGGTCAGCCTGGCTGATTTCATCTCCTTCCGCCATGGTAACGGCGCGTTGGAGAATATTCTCCAGCTCTCGGACATTGCCGGGGTAGTGGTACTGGATCAGGGCCGTCATGGCCTTCTGATCGATGCTGGCTTCCGGCATACCCCATTCGCTGCTGTATTTGCGAATAAAGTGGCCAACGAGGGTGGGGATGTCTTCCTGTCGTTCTGACAAGCGTGGCACGGCAATCTGGATCACATCGAGGCGGAAAAACAAATCCTGGCGGAAACGCTCCTGCTCGACCAATTGGGCGAGGTCTTTATGGCTGGCACTGAGAATCCGTACATCGATAGGGATCTCGTGCTCACTGCCAACGGCACGGGTGGCTTTTTCCTGGATTACCCGTAACAGCTTGGCTTGCATTTCAATGGGCAATTCGGCCACTTCATCGAGAAACAGGGTGCCACCTTCCGCGGCTTTGAAAAAACCGTCCTTGTCAGCACTGGCGCCGGTAAATGCCCCGCGTTTGTGACCAAAAAATTCACTTTCCATCAGGTCTTTCGGGATCGCACCGCAGTTAACCGGGATAAACGGGCTATCGGCGCGGGAGCTTTGATGGTGAATCAGTCGAGCGACCAGCTCCTTGCCGGTACCGGATTCGCCATGGATAAAAACCGGTGCCTGGGTGCGGGCGACTTTCTGGATTTTTTCCTTGAGTGCCATCATCGCCGTGGAGCGTCCCAGCAACGCATCACTGGATGGCAGCGACTCCAGATGCACTGGCACCCGGGTCAGTTGCAGGGCGGCGGCAACCAGTTCACGCAGGCGAGTAATATCGAGGGGCTTGGCGACGACATCAAAGGCGCCGGCTTTCAGGGCTTCAACTGCCATGTCCATGCTGCCGTACGCGGTAATCATGGCGACTGGCATATCGCTATAACGGGCGTGACAGAGCTGGATGATCTCGAGGCCGTTGCCATCCGGCAGTTTCATGTCGGTGACGCAGAAATGGTATGGGCGTTCGCTGAGTAATGACAGTGCTTCACTGACGTTGGCAGCCTGGTAACACTCCATGTCCATACGACTGAGGGTCAGGGCGATCAGTTGGCGGATATCCGGTTCATCGTCGATGATCAGGGCGGAGTATTTTTTCATAGGGTTAAGTCCGTTCTCAATGTCAGGCGGAAACAGGAACCCGCCCGGATACGATGATACTGGATGTTGGCCTGATTGGCTTCGCACAACTCACGACAGAGATAAAGCCCCAGGCCGGTGCCGTTATGCTCGGTGGTAAAAAAAGGCTCGAACAGTTGTTCGATTTTGTCGTCGGCGATGCCCGTGCCGTTGTCCATCACATCCAGTGACATGCGGTTGTGACTTTGGGGTTTGGCCGAAAGCATCAGGCGGGCATCCTTGGGCTGCTGTTTGAGGGCATAACGCAAACCGTTGGCGCAGAGGTTATGCAGAATCTGCTGCAGATGATCCGGGTCAAAGGCGATTTGCTGCTGATCGTGGCAATGGATAAACAGCTGGAACGGCTGCTCCCTGTGCATCCCGATAAACTGCTCACGAAAGTGCTCCAGCCAGGGTTTCAGGCGCAAGACCTCAATCGAGGGCTGGCGTTTGCGACTGAGCTGCAAGATATCTTCGACGGTACGATTGATTCGCATACAATGCTGTTCAATAACCTGGCTGAGATACAGCTCTTCTTCTTTCAGGTAAGGGGTTTCCGCCAACAGCTGGCTGGCCTGACGTAACGCGCTGAGCGGATTGCGTATTTCGTGGGCAATACTGGCGGTCAGGCGCCCGAGAGAAGCCAGTTTCAATTGTTGTGCTGTTGCGGCGATACGGGACTGGTCTTCGATAAACAGCAAGTAGTCGCCAGGCAAGGAATCTGGCAACAGCATTTTACTGACCTGCAGGGACTCCCCCCGCAGTGTCAGTGCGTGTTTGCGGCCGGGGTCATCCAGCACGGTTAGCAATGGTGCCGGCAACTCTTCGTCATCGCTGATATTAAGCCAGCGTTGTGCTTGTTGGTTAAAAAACAGGATATGGTTGTCGCGATCACAGGCAATGATACCGTTGGGCAAGTCAGCCAATGCCTGCCAGCTGATATTCTGCAGGCGGCGCAACCGCACCGATTGGTCACTGGCCAGTTCCAGGGCACTGTTCAGTCGCCGGGACAGTGCCTGGGTCAGGGCCGCCAACAAAAAGCACAAAAAGCCGTAAATGCCAGAATTGACCAACTCACCCGTTTGATAACGTTCCGGCCAGAAATGCTGAATCACCATAATGGCCAGCGTGGTCCAGGCGGCGACCGCAAAGCCGAGGACTCCCGGGGCTAGCAAGTTGGCGATCACCACACAAAGCAGGATCAGACTGGAAAACCCGGTATCGAGACCGCCGGAGGCAAACATCAGTATCGATAGCAGAGCGGTTTCGAGGAAAAAATAGCTGGTTGCCAGTTGAACATGGGGCCCCAGGCTGGCAATGGCAACAAAACTGGCGGCGATTACAACATACAGTACCGTCGCTACCAGGCTGATATAAGGGGCATCATGGCCAATCAGGGTAGCGTCATCGACGGTATGAGCCGCCATAATCAACAAGGCCAGCAATAATGAATAGTAGCTGTATATTTGCAGCAGTCGTTTGCCGTTGACGACCAGATCACTCACGTTGGATGGCATGTTAACTGTCCTGTTGCCTGCTGGTGTTCATAAGGTCGGGCGTTAATGTGTTTGCCTAACTTGCAGAATTTCCAGACAATACCGCGGAAAAACAGCATAAGGTAACGCGACAGCATGACAGAGTCACTCCACATCGCCATGGCGCAATGCAACTTTCTGGTTGGCGATATTACCGGCAACTGCGATCAGATGCTCAGCCAAGTGGACGCCGCCCGTCAGCGCGGCGCTGATCTTATCCTGTTTTCTGAGCTGGCGCTGACCGGTTACCCGCCAGAAGATCTGTTGCTGCGACCCAGTTTGCAGCCACGTGTCGAAGCCGCCATACAACGCCTGGCCGACGCCAGCCAGGACATCGCCATAGTGGCGGGTTTTCCATGGCGGCAAGATGGGCAACTCTATAATTGCGCCGGTGTGTGGCATCAGGGGATATCGCTGGGGCGTTACGCCAAACAATGTTTGCCAAACTATCAGGTGTTTGATGAAAAACGCTACTTCAGTGTTGGTGATCAGCCGTTGGTGGTGACCATTGCCGGTGTTGCACTGGGATTAACGATTTGTGAAGACATCTGGTTTACCGGGCCAGCCGAGCAAAGTGTGGCTGCAGGTGCCGAACTGATTCTTAACCTGAACGCTTCGCCGTTCCATATTGGCAAACACCACGAACGCCAGGGCATCCTGCGCGAGCATATCAGCCGTCTGGGGGTGCCAATTGTGTACGTCAATCAGGTCGGTGGACAAGATGAGCTGGTGTTTGATGGTGCCTCGTTTGCGATGGACGCAGAAGGGCGCAATGTGGCTCAGTTACCGGCGTACCAGGAAGCCATGGCGGATATCCGCTTTGTTGATGGTACCTTGCAGGGAATGGATAGCGCACCGCTGCCGGAAGCCCATCATCATGAACTGGCCAGTCTCTACGACGCACTGGTGCTGGGGGTGCGTGACTACGTCAATAAAAACCACTTCAAGGGCGTGATTCTGGGATTGTCGGGCGGTATTGACTCAGCCCTGACGCTGGCGATTGCGGTAGATGCCCTGGGTGCTGACCGGGTGCAGGCCGTCATGATGCCCTTTACCTATACCTCGGGCATGAGCAAGGAAGACGCAGCCCGGCAGGCAGAGGTAATGGGGGTCCGTTATCAGTCGTTATCGATTGCCCCTATCTACGAACAGTTTATGAACACCCTGGCACCGGACTTTGCCGGCTTGCCTGTTGATACGACGGAAGAAAACCTGCAAGCCCGTTGCCGCGGTGTCCTGCTGATGGCGCTGTCAAACAAAACCGGATACATGGTGCTGACTACCGGAAACAAGAGTGAAATGGCCGTCGGATACGCCACCCTGTATGGCGATATGGCAGGTGGTTACGGGGCCTTGAAGGATGTTTATAAAACACGGGTGTTTGCGCTGGCACACTACCGCAATACCATCGGCGATGGCGAAGTGATCCCACAACGGGTGATCGACCGTCCACCGTCTGCAGAATTGGCCCCGGATCAGAAAGACGAAGACAGTCTGCCACCTTATCCGGTGCTGGATACCATTCTGGAACAGTACATCGAACAGGACATGAGCGCCGAAGCCATTATTGCCAGCGGCTTTGATCGTGAGGATGTGATGCGGGTACTGCGGCTGGTGGACGTTAACGAATACAAGCGTCGCCAGGCTCCGGTCGGGGTGCGGGTTACCCCGCGAGGCTTCGGTCGTGACCGCCGTTACCCGATCACCAGTGGCTGGCGCGCCGGTATCTGATTGGCGTCCTGCCATGGTCATCGCTATGGCAGGATGGGAACATGAGCAGCCAGACTGGCTGCTCATGTGATCGCTGCCTGTTCAGGTTGGCGGATTTACTTGCTCAGACCAAAGGTAATGATTTCCAGCCAGCTGCGACGATCCGTCTCAGCCAGACCGCTGGTTATAAATTCACCATCCTGCAGTTGTGAATGGTCAGGAAAATTGTACTTCAGCAAGGCCAGTGAGCGATCGGCTTCCTTGTCCATCGACAGCTCCCGGTAAGCTTCCGTCATAATAACCAGACCATCGGCAACCGCTGTGGTGCCAGGGTAGTCGGAGACCACTTTATTGGCCCGGTTGGCTGCGGCGATAAAGGCGTGGCGTTTCATGTAATAGCGTGCAACACCAATATTGTGGCTGGCCAGCCGTTCACGCAGATAGACCATGCGTGCCCGGGCATCTGCGGTGTAAGGGCTGTCCGGGAAGCGGGTTAATAATTCAGAAAAATACTGGAACGCATCGCGCAGTGGCGTCGGGTCCCGTTGGGCGACATCGTTGGACAAGCGTCGCTCGACCATGGTGAAGCCCATTTCATAGGTTGTCAGTGCGCGAATGTAATAGGCATAGTCGATCTGGGGGTGCAGCGGATGCAAGCGAATAAACCGCTCTGCCATTTCGAGGGCAGATTCCAGATCACTGGTTTTGAAATAAACGTAAATCAGCTCCAGCTGGGCCTGTTCGGCATACTCACCAAAAGGGTATTGGGATTCGAGGGCCTTGAGTTTTTCAATGGCAAGCACATTGCTGTCCTTGTCCAGTGCGGCTCGGGCTTCCTGATACAATTGTTGCTCGGTCTGTTCTCTGGGTTTGTCCGGATTTCCGGAGCAGGCGACCATCAGGACAGATAATAAAATCAACAGCCAGCGGCACGTCATGGAGCGCATTCCTAATTGTGGATATACTTCAGTAAAGCGCGGTATTAAAACACAGTCCCGACACAGCCCCAACCAATTGGCGGCGCAGAGGTCTGGTACCGTATCGACCCTCTCCGATTTGGCAAACTATGACCAATCAGATTTCTATCAGTACCCAGGTGCCCTTCGACCAGGGCAACAAACGACTAGACCAGGTAGCGGCACAACTGTTCCCTGATTATTCCCGTTCACGACTGCAGCAATGGATCAAGGACGGCCAGCTGACCGTTGATGGCAAGCTCTGGCGTGGCCGGGACAAACTCACTGGCGGCGAAACCCTCGCGCTGGAAGCTGAATTGTCACCGGAAGGTGATTGGCTGCCGGAGGCGATGGATCTCGATATCGTCTACGAAGACGATCATATTCTGGTGCTCAACAAACAAGCCGATCTGGTAGTGCACCCTGCCGCCGGCAATCGCGAAGGCACCTTGCTGAATGGCCTGCTGCACCATTGCCCGGAACTGGCCAATATTCCACGGGCAGGGATTGTGCATCGGCTCGACAAGGACACCACCGGATTGATGGTGGTGGCCAAGACCCTGCAAGCCCAGGCTCACCTGGTGGCGCAGCTGCAAGACCGCACCATGGGACGGGAGTACGAAGCGGTTGTACAAGGGTATATGACCGGTGGCGGCAAGGTGGACGAGCCGATTGGCCGACACGGTACCCAGCGTACCCGTATGGCCGTCAATCCGGTTGGCAAAGACGCGGTAACCCATTACCGGGTGCTGCATAAATTTCCGACCCACACCCATATTCGCTGCAAGCTGGAAACCGGCCGGACACACCAGATCCGGGTGCATATGACGCATATCGGTCATCCGCTGGTTGGTGATGCCACCTACGCTGCCCGTACGCGTCTGACCAAGGGTATTGGTTCTTCCCTGCGCAGCCTGTTGCAGAGTTTTCCCCGTCAGGCGTTACATGCTAAGGCGCTGGGGCTATTGCATCCGGTAGAACAGGAATGGATGGAATGGGAAGTTGATCTGCCCGATGACATCATCGAACTGCTGGAAATGCTGGAGGAAGACCGGCGTGACGCGCACAACCGTTGAGCTGATCCGTCCGGACTGGTCTTTACCTGACGGGGTACAGATCGCTTTCAGTACCCGGCGTCTGTTGTGCGGTGACGGGTCTGCATCGCCGTGGCAGGGGGCCAACCTCGGGCTGCACGTAGGTGATGACCGACAGCAGGTACTGCGGCACCGCTTGTCGCTGATCCGGCAACTACCGGGCCTGCAGTCGATTCAGTGGCTGGATCAGGTGCATGGCAATCGTTGCGTACAGGCCTGTGGCAGCGATGTGCTGCTGCGCGCCGACGCCAGCTGGAGTGCAGAAGCCGGCATGGCCTGTGCGGTCATGACTGCAGATTGTTTGCCGCTGTTGCTGGTCAGCGACGATGGTTTGCAGGTTGCCGCCGCCCATGCCGGTTGGCGTGGTCTGGCGGGAGGTGTGCTGGAGCAGACCCTGGCTTGTTTCAGTCGACCGGTGATCGCCATGCTGGGGCCGGCCATTGGGCCGACGGCGTTTGAAGTGGGGCCAGAGGTAAAGGCTTGCTTTGCGGATGCGCCGGCAGATTGTTTTGTAGCCGGTGCAGGGGATCGTTATTTCGCTGATCTGTATGGCCTGGCCCGCTGGCGTTTGCAGCAGGCCGGAGTTGAGCGGGTATTGGGAGGCGACTGGTGTACTTTCAGTGAGCCGCAGCGTTTCTATTCCTATCGCCGGGATGGCCAGACCGGACGCCAGGCCAGTCTGATCTGGCGCGAATAAAGCGCTGTCGTGTTTCCGGGATCTGTGAGCAGTGCCCAGCGCGGACGGTGTTTTCCGTTACTGGCAATAATCCGCCATGATTTTACGGGCCTTATCCTGTTCCCGTTGCCGTTCGGCATCACTTAACGGGCGGAATTCACCGGTTTCGGCATCCTTGAAACGACGGCTGTAATTGCTGCTGAGCTGGTTCATGTATTGCTGGCCCTGCTGGCAGCGGCTGTCAGCCTCTTCTTTGGATACTTTGGGCTTGCCTGCGTCGGGGTCTGGTTGTTGCGCTTCGTTTTCCGGCTTGCCATTGGCTGGTGCTGCGGCATCGGCAACCTGGCCGGCTTCAGGGCGTGACACCTGGACCTCATAGGCTTCGGCCTTGACCTGCTGGTCCCGCGGCGGTTGAGAGCCGAAGTGTACCTGGCCATTGGCGTCCGTCCAGCGATAGACCTGCGCTTGTAACGGGCTGGATAACAATATGGTTAGCAGTAGCGCTGATGTTGAAAATAGATATTTCATAAAAACCTGATAAATCAACAGAACCGGGATGCAGCGAACACTATGGCAACGGGGGAATAAGTCAAGGAAACAGCCGCAATTCCGGAATGCTGCGACCCGCGTGTTCTCTGGACAAACGGCGCTATGCTGCTAAAATTGCAGCGCTTTTGCCGGATTGAACAGTCAACACCCCTGTACTGGACTCTGGCAGTCATGGCCTCTGGATCAGAGTTATCCTCCGATTCGGTTCCAACCCGCCGTTTATGACCAGATTGCGGGACCTTGATGAGCAACTACAAGTTATTCATCCTCACCGGGATCAATCCACCTTCAGGGTGTGATGATGTTGATCCTGCAATTTTTATATCACTCATGCTCTGACAAGAGCCTGTGCAAGAGGATAGTACGGTGGAATTACTTTCCGGCGGAGAGATGTTGGTTCGTGCCCTGCACGAAGCAGGCGTTGAATACATTTACGGTTATCCGGGCGGCTCACTGCTGCACATTTACGACGCAGTCTACAAACAAAGTGCCGTGAAACATGTCCTGGTCCGCCACGAGCAAGCGGCGGCCCATATGGCAGATGGTTATGCACGTGCAACCGGCAAGGCCGGTGTGGTCATGGTGACCTCTGGCCCTGGTGCTACAAACACGATTACCGGTATCGCGACAGCGTTTACCGACTCCATTCCAATGGTCGTCATTTCTGGTCAGGTGATGAGTCATTTGGTGGGCGACGATGCCTTTCAGGAAACCGACATGCTGGGTGTTTCACGCCCGGTAGTGAAGCACAGCTTCAGCGTTCGTCGGCCAGAAGAAATTCCGGAGCTGATCGCCAAGGCGTTTTATATTGCCAATACCGGCCGCCCAGGGCCTGTACTGATTGATATTCCAAAAGACATGACCATGCCGAATGAACGTTACGAATACGTTTATCCGAAAAAGGTCAAGTTGCGCTCCTACACGCCCCCTCAGCGTGGTCACTCCGGCCAGATCAAAAAGGCTGTTGAGTTGCTGCTGGCGGCCAAACGTCCGGTGGTATACAGCGGCGGCGGCGTTATTATCGATGGCAGCTCCGACAAACTGCGGGCCTTGGTCGACCGTCTGGATTTCCCATGTACCAGTACCCTGATGGGGCTGGGTGGTTATCCCGGTACCGGTGAGCGTTTCCTCGGCATGCTGGGTATGCACGGCACCTACGAAGCCAACGTGGTGATGCACCATGCGGATGTTATTCTGGCGGTTGGTGCGCGCTTTGACGACCGTGTCACCAATGCGACCAACAAGTTTTGCCCGGATGCGAAGATCATTCATATCGATATCGACCCATCGTCGATTTCCAAAACGATCACTGCCGATGTACCGATCGTTGGGCCAGTGGGTACCGTGCTGGACGAAATGACCGCGTTGCTGGACGAAGCCGGAGAAACTCCCGACGCCGATGCGCTTGCCTCCTGGTGGAAACAGATCAACGACTGGCGTCCACGTCATGGCATGCGTTACGAGAAAAACGACAACGGCCTGATGAAACCCCAGGAAGTGATCGAAGCGCTGTGGACTGCGACCAAGGGTGATGCCTACGTTACCTCTGATGTTGGTCAGCACCAGATGTTTGCTGCCCAGTACTACAAGTTCGACAAGCCGAATCGCTGGATCAACTCTGGCGGTCTGGGCACCATGGGCTTTGGTTTTCCGGCTGCGATGGGCGTGAAAATGAACTTCCCGGATCACGAAGTGGTATGTGTTACCGGTGAAGGTTCGATCCAGATGAACATTCAGGAAATGTCGACCTGCCTGCAGTACGGTATTCCGGTCAAGATCATCTGCCTGAACAATGGTTCTCTGGGTATGGTGCGTCAGTGGCAGGATATGAACTACGAAGGGCGTCACTCCAATTCCTACATGAAATCGCTACCGGACTTTGTCAAGCTGGCAGCAGCCTATGGCCATGTCGGTATTCAGGTGAAAAGCCGTGACGAGTTGCCGCAAGCGCTGGACGATGCTCTGAACAAGTACAAGGATCGTCTGGTCTTCCTTGACGTCGCTGTTGATCCGGAAGAACACGTTTATCCAATGCAGGTGCCTTTGGGTTCCATGCGCGACATGTGGCTGAGCAAGACGGAGCGTACCTGAGATGATGCGACATATAATTTCTATCCTGCTGGAAAACGAACCAGGTGCCTTGTCACGGGTGGTCGGACTGTTCGCCCAGCGTGGCTACAACATTGAAACCCTGACGGTTGCACCGACGGAAGATCCAACGCTGTCGCGTCTGACCATGACCACACACTGTGATGATCGCAAGATCGAACAGATCACCAAGCAGCTCAACAAGCTGATTGAAGTGGTCAAGCTGGTGGACCTGTCTGAAGGTCAGCATATCGAACGTGAGCTGATGCTGATCAAGGTGAAAGCGGTAGGAGCCCAGCGTGCAGAAATCAAGCGGACGGCGGATATCTTCCGTGGCCAGATCGTGGATGTATCTCCGTGTGTGTACACCATTCAGCTGACAGGGGCGACTGACAAACTGGAAGCCTTTATCGATGCGATTGGGTCTGCGGCGGTTCTGGAAACCGTGCGGACAGGGGTATCCGGTATTTCTCGTGGCGAGAAAGTCCTGAGCCTGTAATGATCCCGGCCACCTTCCCGAGAGGAGGTGATCGATACAAAAAACCCGTTGCCGATATTTTTTGGCAACGGGTTTTTTAATGACCGACGGATAGTGGCTCGGCAAGCCGGTCAGTGCTGTCTGGAAGGTGGCTGTGGTCTAGTGGCGACCGAAGCTGGCATCCGACTGGCGTAGCAGCGCTTGTAATGGCTCAAACAGCGCAGGGGTCACAATCATGATATTACTGCTGACCAACTGCGGATTGGTGCTGTCTGGCAGGGGATGAATATGCCCGAGTCGGGCACCGGCTTCGCGGGCAATCAATTGTGCTGCGGCGCAGTCCCAGATTTTAACGTTTTCGTAGTAACCATCGAGGCGGCCACAGGCGACCCAGCACATATCGAGGGCGGCGGCACCGACCCGGCGCAGATCGGCACAGTGCTTGAGCACTTGTCCAAAACGACCGATCAGGTAATCAAGATCATCTTTCTGATAAGGAAAGCCGGTACCAATCAGGGCGCGGTTTAACTCGGTTTTGCCGGAGCAGTGAATCGGCTGGTTATTCATACAAGCACCCTGGCCTTCGAGAGCATGGAACGTTTCTCCCTGAAACGGGCTATGCACTACCGCAGCCCGGGCTTTGCCTTGGTGGTAATAAGCAATCGAGACAGCCACCTGGTGCTGGCCATGGGCGTAATTGACGGTGCCATCGATCGGATCAATGATCCAGAGATGCTCGCACTCGGTGCTGTTTTCCGGCCCCAGTTCTTCCGATAACAAATGATGATCCGGAAAAGCAGCCAGAATGCCGTTACTGATCAACTGGTCAGCGGCGACGTCGGCCTGGGTAACCAATTCAGCACCGTCGTATTTGAAATTGATCTGCAGGTCATTACGCAGTTGGGCAATAGTATCACCGGCCTGTTGCGCCAGTGACAGTGCCAGATCGAGCATGGGTTGATAATTCATGGTGCATGATTCCTGTCGGCGAGTAAGGGCTGAATCGTTCAGCGATTAAATGCAACCCTGGTTACAGTTCGTTGTTAACAAACTGTATCCAGATATCGAGGGCATCGATCACGGCGGTGCTCATCATTGGCTGGGCTGCGGTGGCAGGATGAATGCCGTCAGCCTGCATCAACTCTGGCTGCGTGGCGATGCCTTCCAGCAAAAAGGGGAGTAACAGGGTTTCTTGCTGATTGGCGAGTTCGCTGTAAATATTGGCAAAGCCTTCGGTATAACGGCTGCCGTAATTGGGGGGTATCTGCATACCCAGTAACATCACCATAATACCCTCATGCTCCGCCATGGTGATCATCCGTTCCAGATTGCTGCGAATGACACTGAGTGGCGTACCGCGCAGGCCATCGTTGCCACCAAGTTCGATAATCAGCAGGTCTGGCTGATGGCTTTGTATCAGCGCAGGCAAACGCGCCACACCGCCCTGGGTGGTGTCGCCACTGATACTGGCATTAACTACCGTGACGTGTGGAACACGTTGCTGCAACTGTTGTTGGAACAGAGTGACCCATCCCTGTTGAACCGGCACGCCAAATCCGGCACTAATACTATCTCCAATGACCAGGACGACCGGATTCTTGCTGTGACCGGTGTCTATTGGCTCAGCCCATGACGGCAGGCCGGTCAATACGACCAGCCCCACTAACAGGATTTTGATACCAGCCATGCGTGATAACAGTGACATATCGCTTAGTCCCCTTGAAAAATCGACATCGTCCTTTGTGGCTGGTGGTAGCCACAGTCCAGCTCTGAGTTAACCTGTGTTGGCAAAACAGTGCAAGCAAGAGGACAACCGCTGACCCTGTTAAAGGGGTCGGTTTCTCTGCAAGAGGAAAAGTGGAAGTCGGTACCAGTCTGGCGATGGTGGGCACCTCGGGCAGTGACAAGCCGACGCTGTTAGGGATTATGGCCGGGTTGGGTTTCCCTTCTGTTGGCGAGCTGTCACTGCTCGGACACCGCGGTATTTTCCAACATGGTTGTCCGGTAAATTATTAGTCAGGCCGCTTATGCAGTGATGTCGAATCACTATCATGTGGCGCTGTTTGTTGATATTCAGCAGGGGAAGAACTGGAACGATATGGGGCTACTGCGCTGGCATTGGCTGTTCAAGGGCAATGTACTGTTACAACGGTTTGCTCGGGCAGACATGGCTGCAGCCGCCAGAAACACTGGATCACACATCTGTTCGTCGTCGAATAAATCACGTGAAAACCGCAGTAAAAGCCAATGCCGTCAATCGATAATGCCCTGACCTTCTGCTATTGATTGGCCATCAGAAACAACATTCACCAGCGGGTATCCCGATGCCATTGAATGACTGTCTGGTATTGGTGGATGCAACCGGAGGGATGATTTGCGGCGATAAACGCGGTGCGATGAACGAAGAATTATCGCCAAAACTCAGTCGAATTGACCTGGATGAAAGCCAGTGATCTGATAGCTTGATTAAAAGTATGACACACCTTTTTTCCAATATTCTGGTAAATTTTGTAGAGGTACCTTCATTAGCACCACACCTGCCGGTATCAGTTCGTTGGGCATTTGAGTTATCCGGGCGATTTCAGTGAATTTTAAAACTCTCTTATAAAAAAAATCATTTTCAGGATTGACTGCTATAACAATCTCTTCATAGTCTTTTTTAATGATAATCTGTATCGCTTGCTTTACAAGCTGTTTTATCAAACTGTTCTTTGACCTGTAGTCCGGGTGTGTGCAAATACGCCAAACATTACAAATATTGCTGTTGTTTTTACGTATCTGTGTCATTTCTTTGGGAAAGTATTTATCAGCAGGTGCGCCCATATGAACATCTCTTGAAACACTGATTGTCCCCACTATTTTATCGTCTTCTTTGACGAATATTACATCACTATTGTACAGATCCTCTAGTTGAGGATACATATTGATAATTCCGGATGCTTGGGCAGGTATGGTGTTTTCTGACACTAGGCAATCATGATACAGTTTTTGTACCAAATAGCGTTCTTGATCAGTTTCTACTAATTTGAATTTCATATGGAGTAATATAATTGTGATTGAAGGATTTTGTTTGTATTGGCCGGGTTCTCTAATCTCAAAAAACACTATCGCTTATCAAAATAATGCCCCATTATATCTAGAATGGAACGCTTGCGATTGGTTATGGACCACTTGATTTCATTACGTGTTTTGTCTTCTATCAAGCCCGGATCAATGTTCATTCTGATTTTTTCATCTAATTGAGGTAGTTGATTCCAGGATACCCAAGGAAAAAAATGATGCGGAATATGGCGGTTGAAGTTTAGCAAGAAAAAATTTGACCAGACTGGAACATGCTTGCATGAATGAGACACCAAGTATTGCTTAGAAAAATGCAACGGTTTGTCTTCCTTGTCTAATAGTGGTGTTTCTGCATGATGTGGTAAATTAACGAGCTCTTCGAGATAGAATAATAATATAAGTGCGGGAATATACCAAAATAATGCCGTTACCAAGAGAGAGGAACTAAACAGTATTATTAGTGCTAACAGGTATAAAGAAAAATAAATAGCAGAATACTTTCGCTCTTTTTTTAGTGACAGGGAATTATAATTTTTATGTATATCTTGAAATGGATCTCGCCAAAGGCCGATTCTGTCATTTAGTACAAATAATGGTATCCAATATTTCCAGACAAATTCTAGTTTTCTGGACATTTCGTCAGAGAGGACGGAGAAGAAATCAATCGCTCTTTTGTTGGCAGGGTCGAGAGTCGGATGCCCTGTATAACGGTGATGTAATACGTGTGACCGTTTTCTTGACAAATAAGGCATAAAAATCAACCAACTAAATAAATGTCCTAAAAAATCATTGGTTGTGATTTTCCTGGTTAAAGTATTGTGTGTGGCTTCGTGTTGGAATAAATATGCGTGTAATAAAACTGTGGTCAGAAAAAACCAGGATAATATTATGTAAACCCCTTTTAGTTGAAAGAGGTAGAAAGAGAGTCCAAGCAAAATAAAATCGCATATCCAGATGAATAGTGTTGCACTGGAAAAACCTTTTCGCGGGAATTGCTCTCTTATTGTATTCCAGTGCGATTTTTTCATAATATATACTTTGAATCAGATTCAAAAATCACGATAACCCATGCTTCAGTGTTTTTCAAGGCAGTAGTCGCCTAAATATCACCTGAAACTATTAAGCGGCATCTTTTAAGCGGCATCTTTGTATTATTCTGGCTTTTCTCGTTCTCAGGCTCCTGCATGGTAATGTATAAATGGTATTTTTTTATTGAGCAATTCAATAAATGTGACGCTATTCACATTCGGCGCTCGCGGGTTTCTTGCTGATGGGGACATCTATTTAATCCTGCACGGCTCTGCGCGAGTGTTGCCGTTGTTCAGAGCAAGGCGACGAATGCAGCGAAA